>DATFTE010000219.1:0-2563 GCA_035262225.1 Terriglobales bacterium | reverse complement strand
ACGCACCGTCCGGCACTTTCCACTCAATTCGCAATCCGGGACCGGGGCGTCTTGTGGCAATGGTAGTCCTTGCGCCACCGCCACTAAAGTAGAGAACCAGAGTCAATTTTGGCAACGCTTTTCTTACAGCAACCCCGGAGCCACCGCCGCGGCGGGGAACGGCGGAGCTACGCCGCGGCTCTACTCCCGCCGCGTTCCGCCGACCGAGGGGCGCGGCGCACTGCCGCGCCTGAACGCGGGCGCGAGTAACCGCGTTAGCCCAAGTTCGTCACGAGAGGGGGCGAAATTCGGGTAACCCTTTCAAAATCAGTTCAGGCGATCGCCGAGTCTGCACTACATTTGTGCGGGAACTGGAGGCGGTGAGGGAGGCTGAGATGCAACTGATGAAGGAGTGACTTCTGTTCGGCATCGGGCTCCGTAATACGACGCAACCGGATCTCGCGGCCATCAGTTGTGGGAAGCACAATATCGGCGCTGTGCAGCGTGGAGAGCAACTCCAGGGCTTTCGATGGCGACAGCGGTTGAGCGTTATCGACACCGCTCACCGATGGCTTTGGCACTATGGCCGGCCGACGTTTCAGCAGATGTTTCAGCGTGACCCGAAGCGCGTAACCCAGGAATGCCACCATCACGTGGGCCTTGACGCGCGCTTCCTTCTGATGGAACAGAGGCCGGATCGAAAGCTCGCTCTTCAGCGCGCGGAAGGAAGCCTCGGCCTCGGTCAATTGCATATACTTGGCCCACAACTCCTCGGCTGTTCCCTCCTGTAAATTGGTCCGCAGCAGGTACGCTCCTTCGCGTGATTCCCGCCACTGCTTGCGATCTTCCTTCATCTGCCAGAACAAACGCACGCCCTCGGCAGTCTCACGCAGATGCACGTCATAGAGGTCGTTCACCTGCGGATGCCGCGCCTGAATCCTCCCCAAGCGCCGCTCCATTTTGTTGCGGTCCTTCAGCCGCCCCATGGCGATGGTCTTCTCCAGGCCCTTCAGAGCTCTTTCCATGCTGGAGGAGAAACGGCTGCGAATGGCCTTTTCTTTTTCTTGGCGGCCTGCCGTGCGGCACAGGATGTAGGTCTCCTCGCCCTGCGGGACGGCGATCTTCTTCACTTCCACTTCCGGTCGCACCTGGTTCCAACCTTCCTTGTTCAGCAACTCCGCTTCAAACTGCTTCATTTGGCTGCGCGGCGTACCTACCAGGTACTGGCCCTCACGCTTGCGGATGGACGCCAGGTTTTCCTCGCTTACGATGCCGCGATCGAACACCCAGATGCGCCGCGCCTTGCCGTACTTGCGCTCCACCATCCGCAGAATGGTCTCCATAGTAGAAACGTCGGCGCGGTTGCCATCGAAGGTCTCATAGCTGAACGGAAAGCCTTCGCTGTTGACAATGAGCGCGATCACCATCTGTTCGCAGTCCGGACGATGATCCCGCGAATAGCCGCGGCGCATCATGGGATTGTTCTCCGCGGCGCCTTCTACATACGTGCTCGTCAGATCGTACAGCAGCACGTCGAACTCGGCTCCAAACAACTCCCCGTACCGCTCCTTGAGATGCCGTTCCAGTTTTGTCTTGAGGGGCAGAATGTGATCCAGGCAGCGGTACAGGCGGGTGTCGTTGATCTTGCCTTCTGCGATGCCCAGCAAATCGTCCAACGCCGTAGATGGATACCAGCGCTCTTCAATGGCCAATTCGCTGCCGGGTGCACACAGCCGATTGATCGCCAGCAGCGCCGCCACGCGCGACCAGGGCACGTCAGCCGTTTGGTGATCCAGGGCAGCCTCAAAAAACTGATCAAGTTCCAGCCGCTTCCACAACTCCAGTCCCAACCAGCAGGCGCCGAATTGCCGCGTTCTTTCCAGACGCACTCGGTTCAACAGCACGCGTGCCACTTGCGGATCGTCCGCCGGCGCCTCCACATGCGAGGGCAATAATTTCAACTGCTGCGCCTCACCCTGCTCATTGAAGACCTCGACGGTTTTCAGCCAGCGCGCTTGCACCGAACTGTTCAGCTCGCCGAGATAGCAGATCGTCTTCTGCCGCGGCCCGTCGGCAGTCCGCACGGTTTCCACCAGTGACCAGTAGGTGTGATCTTTGCCGTCCTTGCTGCGTGCATGCTGCCTCAAAAACATTCTGGGCTGATCGTGTCACACATGCCGGGGCTCTTACAAGAGGGCAGGTCTGCACTACATTCGTGTTTTCGAAATGGCCCGTGGGAACGTCGGCACTTACGCCGCCGGACCTGTCAAAATTCGACGTTTCCGATCATTCGGTGACGAACCTGGGCTAGTGCGCATGGCCAACTCCTTTCACCCGGCCAGGGGTTTGCCGCCGGCTCCGCTAGAAAGCATAACGTTGTCCGTGTATCGCGAGCAGTTTGACGCGAGGACGCGCGTGGCGCCTGCCGGCGAGGCCGGCCCGTTCCGGAGCCGCCACACGGCATGTTGCGGTGCGTTTGCGGACACCACGGTCCCATTCCGAATCAGCAACCTATCATCAGCTCTTCCCGTTTTTGGCTTACCCGCAGCAGGAGGTCGTCCGAGGTCTCGGTGGGTGTCGAGTC
>DATFTE010000218.1:0-8221 GCA_035262225.1 Terriglobales bacterium | reverse complement strand
CAGGTTCAGGCGCCAGCTGTCCATGTGGAAGTAGAAGCTGCTTCGGGGGCGCGGAACATAGGTGCCGTTCAAGCGCACAATGCTATAGTCCTGGTCTTCCACCCATATCCGGCCCAGGAAGCGGCCCTTGCCCGAGTTTTTCTTGGGCGTAACGTCAAACGCGATGCAGCGCACATCGCCCAGGAACTCGCGATGCACGTACTTGAAGTTGTAATGAGCCCGGTCAAAGTCCTCGTGATCGGCGAAGATCATCCACGAGAAGCCCATCGGCTGGTATTCGAACTTGAACAACTTCGAGAAACCGCCCATCATGCGCGACTGGAAGCTGAGGTCTTTGGAGAGATAGTCGCGGCGATCCACGCTTTCCCCCAGGTCCATGCGGCCGAGGAAATAGTGATCTTCCTTGGGAACCGGGCCCAGCTGCGGATCCAGCTTCAAGTTCTGCAGGTAGGTCTCCACCAGCGGAGTGCGCGAGCTCAGCATCTTCATCAGCACGTGCTCACGCTCGATAGTGCGATCCACCACTTGATCCATGGTAGTGGGGGTGGGTGTCGTCATCGGCGGCGGCGTGGGCGTGGCCGGGGTCTGCGGCTGGCTGAATGCCGGGGCCTGGGCCGCTGGCGAACGGCCTGCCGTCGCGGGCGACGAGGATCCTGTCGTCTGCTGGGCGGCAGCGCTCAACGAGAGCAGCAGGAACGCGGTGACGATTCCATTCCAAGTACGCATGACTCTGTTCCTCTTTTCTTTACTCCTCAGTACGCCAATTGGAAAACCACATGCACAATCGCCGTGGAATCCACGGGTTGACCGTAGCGCAGGGCCGGCTTGAAGCGCATCTTGTTGGCGGCGGTGATGGCGGCTTCATCCAGTCCGTGCCCCATGCCCCGCACCACACGATTCACATGCAACTGCCCATTTGCGCCAAACATCACTTCCAGCAAAACTTCTCCTTCGAGCCTCAGATTGCGAGCCTCGTCGGTGTACACCGGATTCGGTTTGTAGGTGATCTCCACCGGATTGGTGGGTGGACCGCTGTCGGGCAGCTGCGCCTTCACCCCGCCGCCCTGCTGCACCTGCTGCGCCCCAAACCCTCCGGTCTGAATGCTTCCTGATCCGCGCCCGCTGCTGCGGCCGTCGCCTTGTCCGCCGCTGGCGATCCCGCTGCCGAAGCCCGCGCTGGCGATCGTTCCCTTGATTCCGTTGGCGCCGCCGGCGCCGTTGCCCGTTCCCGGCCCTTGCGGCAGATCAAACGCGCCGGTGTTCGCGGCCACCAGGCGCGCGCCTTCCTTTCCCGTTCCCTTGATCCCCTGCGGATCTCCAAAGCCTCCGGTTTGCACCTTCTCGACCGGAGCATTGATGGTCGGAGTCGCCGAACTTCCAAATTCACCCGTGTGCACGATCAGCGCCGGACGCGCTCCGCCCGCCACCTGCTTGATCACCGGCGCGGCGAAGTTGTTCATCACCACCTTGGGCGCTTCCACGATCTCCGGCTTGGGCGCTTCCGCGCGGCGAATTTCGTGCGGCACCACCAGCCTGGGAGCCGCCACCGTCGCCGGCGGCAGCAGCTTCGCCTTCATCACCGGCGGAGCTTTCTTCACTTGCAGGGGCTTGGGCTGCATGTCGGGCAGGGGGATGATTTCAGTAACGTGGTACTTCTGCGCAATCTGCATCCGATCCGGCCAGATCAACCCCACGTTGATCATGAACAGAATGAGCAGAACCTCAATTCCGTAACTGGTGGCTAGCGTGCGCCAGTCCATCCTGCGTTCCGGCAGAAGACCTAACTGAAACCTGTAAGCCGTGGCCATTCATCCACTCCAAAAAGAGACCCGTGCCCGGGGGGAGACGTGCCGGGTGGAAGTTACAAATTACGGGAGAATGGGCAGGGGGTAAACGTGTCCGCCGCCGCTGTACTTTGGTAATTGTTGCAATCTCTTAGCAGGAAAAAGCCGGAAACCGGAGGCAGCGAAAATAGAGAACGGGCGTCTTCGCCGCTGTAGCCGAACTGGGGCGGAAAAGAAGGCAGTGAAACCGGCAAGAAGCGGGTCAACGGGCGGCGTCTTTCCCCCGAAACCCGTAAAACACCGGTACGCCCGCCAGAATCACCGCCACCCCCCACGCCGAATTGCGCAGATTGTCGGTGAAGGTGTAATAGAGCAGCACCGCCGAAGCCACCAGGAACAGCACCGGCACCACGGGATATCCCCAGGCGCTATAGGGACGCACGCCGCCCGGGTCGCGCCAGCGGAAGACGAACACCGTGCTGGCGGTGATCAGGTAAAACAGCCACTCCGCGAAAATGGCCAGCGAAAAAAACTGCCGAAAGTTGCCTCCCAGCAACAGCAGAGCAATCGCCAGCACGGCCTGCGCGATAATTGCCACCGAGGGCGTGCGAAACCGCGGATCGACCTCCGCCAGCGCGGAAAAAAAATAACCGTCGCGCGCCACCGCGTAGGGCACACGCGCGCCGCTCATGGTGGTGCCGTTCAGCGTTACCAGCATCGACAGCGCCATCGCCGCCGAAACCACCATGGCTCCCGCCGCTCCCAGCACCAGCCCGATCGCATCCGACGCCGGACGCGCCGAGGCCGCAATCGCGCTTGCCGGCAGCACGTACTGCACTGCCGCATTCACCAGCATGTAGAGCGCGGCCAGAATCGCCACGCCCACGATCAACGCCGTCGGAATGCTGCGCTCGGGATTGCGAATCTCGCCCGCCACCATGTTCAGGTCGTTCCACCCGTCGTAGGCCCACAGCGCTGCCACCAGAGCCGCCATGAAGCCGGCAATTCCGCCCTTTGCACCCCCAAAGCTGCTCGAAAAATTACCCCAGCTGCCCGCCGCGTAGCTGAAACCGATCACCACAATCGCCAGAATGATGCCCACTTTTAACAGCGTGGCCACCAGTTGAAATTCGCCCGCCTTCCTGATGCCCAGATAGTTGAGCACCGAAATCAGAATGCAGGCGGCGATCGCCACGAGTTGCGCGTAGCTGACGTGAACGGGGGAGGTCACGATGTCGTTCGGGAAAAAAGAAAAAACCGCGAAGGTTCCCAGGATGCGCACCATGCCGGTGGTAATGGTGGCGATGGAAGCGGGCTTGGAAATCAGGAATGTCGTCCAGGCATAGAGAAACCCCGCCAGCGGCCCGTAGCCGTCGCGCACGTAGACGTACTCGCCTCCGGCCTCGGGCTTGAGCGCCCCCAGTTCGGCGTAAGTCAGCGCCCCGAAGAACGACAGGACGCCGCCCACCATCCACGCCAGGTAAACCAGCTTTGCCGAACCGACGGCCTGCATCATCTCCGCCGGGACGAGAAAAATGCCGCTGCCGATGATCGTGCCCACGACGATCGCCGTGGCATGACTCACCCCAAGATCGCGCGCCAACTCCGGACGGGACGTCGCCATGTGGAAGGTTGCAGTATACGTGAAGGGGGCGGCTTTTCCACCGCAAGGGGGCGGAAGAAGGCAAAGGCGAGCGGGATGCCCTGGTGCGCGCTTCGCGCCGGTTAGGGCCGAAAGCTTTCTTCAGACGCCTGCGCGAGACTCGCCAGGTAGCCCACGGCAAACGTCACCACAGTCCCAATGGCGACGTACCAGGTCCACGGCACCGGCGTTCCCAGCCAAAGATAAAGCTCGGTCACAAATCCACACGCCATGCCGATCATGGCGCCGTTCTGCGTGGCCCGCCGCGTCAGCACCCCCAGCAGGAAAACGCCCAGCAGCCCGCCGTAAGCCACCGCCGCGATCTGCAGCCCCACTTCCACCACGCGTCCGGCTTTGTGCAGTGCCAGCACCGCCAGCGCGAAGAGCACCAGCGCCCACAGCAGCGTCGCCACCCGTGACCGCTCGACCTTCTCCCGCTCGTTCGCCGCCGGACGCCAGCGCAGATAAAAATCCATCATCGAGCTCGAGGACAGCGAATTGAGCGCGGCGCTCAGGTTCGACATGGCCGCCGCCAGGATGGCCGCGATCAGCAGGCCCGAGATCCCATGCGGCATCTCTCTGACGATGAACGTCGGATAAATCCGGTCGGGCCCGCCGAAGTAGGACGAGGGCGCGCGATAAAACGCGTAAAGCATCACGCCCACCATCAGAAACAGGGCAAACTGGAAAAAGATTGCCACCCCGCTCGCCAGCAGTGCGGTAACCGACTGCCGCTGGTTGCGGGCCGCCAGCAGTCGTTGCACGATCAGCTGGTCTGTCCCGTGACTGGCGGTGATGAAGAAAGTCCCGCCGATCACTCCCGCCCAGAAGGTGTAAGGCAGCCAGAAGTTCGGGGTAAAGTCGAACACCTGGAGCTTGTTGGGAGTTGCGGGCAGCATGTGCAGCGCTTGGTGTCCGCCCGGCACCAGGTGCAGGATGGTGAACATCCCCATCAGGGTCCCGCCGACGTAAATCACGGTCTGAATCACGTCGGTCCAGATGACCGCCGTCAGCCCACCCTCGAAGGTGTAGATGAGCGTCAGCGCCGTGATGATCGCGATCGAGGCCACTTCGCCCGTGCCCAGCGCGATCGCCACCACGATCGATACCGCATACACGCGAACTCCCTCGGCAGCCGCGCGCGTGATCAGAAACAATCCCGCGGTGAGGGATCGCAGCCTGCGCCCGAACCGCCGCTCGATCAGCTCGTAGGCCGTGAACAGATCCCCGCGAAAGTAATGCGGCAGCAATACCAGGCTGATGATCACCCGTCCCACCAGATATCCCAGTACCACCTGCAGGAATGTCAGGTTGCTGTCGTAGGCCAGGCCGGGAATGCTGATGATGGTCAGCGTGCTGGTCTCGGCCGCGACAATCGAAAGCGCAATCGCCCACCAGGGTATGTTGCGGTCGGCGAGAAAATAATCGCGCAACGAGCCCTGCCGCTTGCGAAAGCGCAAGCCAAACAGCGTGATGCCCGCCAGGTAGACCACGATGATGAACACGTCAATCCGGTCGAGGCCCATAGCGATTCCGAAGAACAGCTTTCTAGAGTAGCGGCCTTTCCGGGCGGCTCTGGCCGCAATCTCGGCGGGGAACCAAGAAACACAATTCCCGGGTAAAGCCTGAACCGTAAAAGTACGCGAAGGCACCAGGACTCCTTTTGCGTACTTCGCGCCCTCGGCGAACGAAGGCGTTTGCCCGTGATAGAACTACACCGTGGCCATCTTCCTCGGCATTGACGGAGGCGGCAGCAAGACAACCTGCTTGATCGGGGACGAACAGTCCGTCCTAGGCAGCGGCAACGCCGGCGGAAGCAACGTGATTCGCGTGGGAGAAGAGTCCACTCACGCTGCCCTGGCCGCCGCCATTCGCCAGGCCTGCACCGTGGCTGGCCTCGAGCCTTCCGACATCAACCGTGCCTGCCTCGGCGCCTCCGGTGCGGGCCGCGCCGCAACCCGCGAAGCGCTCGGCCGCGGACTCGCCCGGCTGCTTTGCTGCGAAATCGAGATCGTCGCCGACACTGAAATTGCCCTGCACGCCGCCTTCGGCCCGGGCCCCGGCGTTATTGTTATCGCCGGCACGGGAGCCATCGCCTGCGGCCGCAACGCCCGCGTCGAGAGCGCCCGCGCCAGCGGCTGGGGCTTCGCCATCTCCGACGAAGGTTCCGGATACTGGATCGGCCGCGAAGCCCTGCGCACCGCCCTGCGCGCCTACGACCAGGGCGTGACCCCGCCGCTGCTCCGTAACCTGATGCACGCCCTCGGAGCCGCCACCCACGAGCAGCTGGTCATCCGCGGGAATGCCGCCGATTTCGCCCCGCTCCTGCCCGCCGTCCTCGCCGCCGCCGACTCCGGCGATCCGCTCGCTCTCGGCGTCTTGAACCATGCCGGACGCGAACTCGCCACCTCGGCGAGCGTCGTTCTCCATCGCCTCTTCTCCCCCGGCGAGACTGCACCAGTGGCCATGGTGGGAGGCGTTTTTCGTAACTCCTCGGTGGTGCGCCAGGTTTTCTACAATGAGGTCAGCTCCGAATTCCCCGGCGCGACGGTCGAGCCAAACGTCATTGAGCCGGTGCACGGAGCCCTGGATCTCGCGCGTCGCGGCGGTCGAGACGCGATTTGAACTCGACCTCACCGTCGAGGACCGGGTTTTTCGCGGGGAGAGACAATCGGTTTCCAGACGATGCCTGCCGACGACCTCATCCCGCCGCTCGCCCAACCTGGCGATGCGGCGCTCACCGAGGATCTCGCGCTCGCCCGGCTGAAGCATCCCGATCTTCCTCCCGAGGCCCTCGAAGCCCTCAGCCAGAACGCGAGCCTGATGAAGAGCCGGAAGGTGAGGCTGGCCCTGGTCTCGCATCCGCGCACCCCGCGCCACATCTCGCTGCCCATGGTGCGCCACCTGTTCACTTTTGACCTGATGCGCGTGGCGCTCAACCCGGTGGTGCCTGCCGATCTCAAGCTGGCGGCCGACCAAGTGCTCATCAACCGCCTGGAGACTCTGGCGAGCGGAGAGCGGCTCACGCTGGCGCGGCGTGCTTCAGGAAAAGTTGCCGGAGCACTGCTCGCCGACATTGAAACCCGGGTGATGACCACCGCGCTCGAGAACCCCCGCCTCAGCGAAGCGGCGCTGATCAAAGCGTTGACCCGGAGGGATGCGCCTGCCGCGTTCGTCGAAGCCGTCTCGCGTCATCCCAAGTGGTCCGTGCGGCGGGAAGTGCGCGTGGCTTTACTCGGCAACGGCGGGACGCCAATGGCGAGGGCGCTCGAATTTGCCCGTTCGTTGCCCTCTACCGTGCTGCGCGAAATCCTCAACCGATCGCGCCTGCCATCCAACCTCCAATCGTATTTGCGCAAGGAACTGAATCGCCACGGTTGAGCGGCGAATGCATCTCGGCGATCTTGCGCCTCTTGCGGTCGAAGGCTTCTGGTTCGTGGAGTTCGTGGGAAAAGGCCTGAACCGCAGGGCAGGGCAGGAACAGAAAGCCGGGGGAGAAATTCTAACTTCTCTCGCCGCCGCTGCCCACCATAGCGCGCGTGGCTTTTTTCTCGTGCAGCAACTCGACCACCGCCTGGTAGAGGCGCGAGCGCAGTTCATGACGCTCGTGTGCCCGGGTGATATAGCGCACCAGCACTTGCACGCCCTCCGCCGTCGGACGCAGGTTGATCGCCGACGCCGCCGAGAACGACTGCATGCGCTGACGGTGGGTCGCCTGCTTCCATTCTTCTTCCGCCATGCGCGCATTGGCCGCGGTTTCCTCGGTTACGATCTTGCGGATGGCGTCAATCAGTGGATAGGGATTCTCGCTCGCCGGCACCAGCACCTGCAGTTCGTCCCACAACCACTGCCCGCTGGTCGAGAAGTTGAAGAAGTGGCCTTCAATCGCGAAGCTGTTTACGAACGCGACTTTTCGTCCCGTGGGATGCCCCGCGTCGTTCCAGTTCCCGGTTTCCAGCAGCACCGTTCGCAGCAAGCCGATCTCGATCACCTCACCGCCCACGCCGTTGATCTCCACCCAGTCGCCGACCCGGATTCCGTTGCGCCCCATCAGCACAAACCATCCAAAGAATCCGACGATAAAGTCCTTGAGCGCCACGGTGAGCCCGGCCCCGGCCAGACCGAGAATCGTGGGCATCTGGTTGGGAGCGCCGAACACCACCAGCAGGATCAGCAGCGCGCCTGCCACCTGCGTCGCAAAGCGCACCACCACGCGCAGGGTGCGGAGATTGCGGTGTTCGGAATCCAGTTCGCCGAAGAAACGGTCGATGACGCGATCGATCAGGTACACCAGCAACACAATCAGCAGAATCCACAGACCCGACTGAATCATGCCGTGCTCTACCACGTGCAGGCGGGAGCCGACCAGGCTGGTCCATGCGCCATAGTTCTGCGCCAGTTCCTGTTGATCCTGGATGCGCTTGTCGAGATCGGCCAGGCTCTTCTGATCCGCCGAGCGATGCCGCAGGGCGGCCAGTGTCGTCGCAGCTCCCGCAGAAGCCGGCGTATTCTGCGCAACGGCGTTTTCTTCCGCCACGTGCTTTTCGAGCGCATTGTGCCTTTCCTTGAGCGCCTCAGCGGCTGTCAACGACTCCGCCTGCGCCTGCGCCAACTGCCGTCGTTTCACACCGAGCGAGCGCCACGTCGAGAATTGTGCCAGCAGATTCTCGGCCAGGTAGTTCGGCGTTGACGAACTCGCGGCCGGGGTGTTCCCCGACCCCGACTGATGCTGGGTGGCCTCGTGCTCCTCGAGCAGGCGCTGAATCTTGCTCTGCGGATCGCCTCCCGCCCGCGC
>DATFTE010000217.1:0-26568 GCA_035262225.1 Terriglobales bacterium | reverse complement strand
GCCAGCGGGGGACGGGCGTTCTGGCTTATCACCACCTTGAAGGGCGGATACGGCGGATTGCTGGCGAAGTATTCGTTGGGATAGACATCCAATGCCGCCGGGTGATCGACAGCCAGCAATCGCGCCTGGTCCAGATAGACGGCCTCTTCCAGAGGCTCCATGAAACGGAAGCTCAGCCTGCCGTCTTTCGGGCGGATCGCCTCGCGATCCACCTTGATGTATTCCACCGGGCGCGGGATGTTACGCTCATTCGGCCCTACCCAGTGGCCGACTACTCCCGCTCCGAGCATGTCGTTCACTAGTTCGTAGCGTTTTCCGTTCCATACAAACAGAGTCGGACACGAACTGCCGCGACGGTCAATCTCCGTGTATTTCTTCTCCTGGCCGGCGCGAACCTCGATTTCGTCCTGCAGCACGCCGGTCGGCCAGAGCATGCGCACCACATCGGCCTGCTTTTCTTCGCCCAGACCAACGTTGATTGCCAGCGAGTTCTGCCCCAGGTATCCCGACGATCCCGCGAGTTCAAACTTCTGCCGGTTGGCGCCGGCAAAGACTTCGATCTTGGTTCCGATGGCGCTCTTGTTGTCGTTCAGCCCTTTGAGATTCAAACGCAGCCAGTGATTCTGGTTTCCGCCTTCGTTGCGAAGCAAGACCGCCGGACCGTGATTCTGGGTGATGAGCAGGTCGGTGGCGCCATCATTGTCGTAGTCACCGGTCATGACCGCGCGCGGCGCTTTGAGGGGAACTTTGTCGAGACCGACATCGGCCGTGACATCTTTGAATCCATCGGGGCCGAGATTGCGGAAAAGTCGAATCCCGCCTTTGCCGTCTTTGGTTTCGCCGACGGCGACAAGATCAACCCAGCCGTCGTTGTCGTAGTCGAAAGCAGCGACCCCGTAGGCGCGGACCCAGTCGGTGGCGGGGAGGGGAACTTGATCAAAAGTTTTGCCCCGGTTGTTGCGCCACAGGGTAAGAGCGGGTGTGTCCCCGTGGGTGAAAACCAAATCCATCCAGGTGTCGTGATCAAAATCAAGAACCGCGACTGCGATCGTACGCAGCGACCTGAATTCGGGAGATGGTCGGCGGAGGGTAAATCTTCCTTCTCTTGGATTGGTAAAGACGGCCGCGGACCCGTGCCACCCCGTGGCCACGATGTCGATTGCACGGTCATTGTTGTAATCCGTACCGATCGCCGCGGTGCTTGCTGCGGGGGAAGAAAAGCCTCTCTCCTCCGTCACGTCCGTAAAGGTGCCATTCCCGTTGTTTCGCCACATACGGTTGCCGGGCAACCCGTCGCCATCACGCAGCACCTCGTCGGCGGAATGCTCTTCTACTGTCCCGGATGTTCCTTCGAGCGGCACCTCGCCGGGCCTTTCTGTGTCTTTTGTGATTGGGGGTGTGCTCTCGGCCACATAAAGATCAACGTCGCCGTCGTGGTCGTAGTCGACAAATGTCATCCCGGTGTTGGTATCGCTGCCACGAATGCCCGCCTGCCGGGTCACGTCCTTGAATGTCGCATTTTTCTGATTGTGAAACAGCGCGATCCGGTCACTGAAAGTAACAGCCAGGTCCGGCGCACCGTCATTGTCATAGTCCGCCGATGTGCAGCCAACGCCGTGGGTGGTCGGATCGAATCCGGCTTTCCTGCTGATGTCCTCGAACTTCCCGTTGCCTAGATTGTGATAAAGGGCTAGACCGCCGCCGGGTCCGTTGTCGGCCAGGAATAGATCAGGCTGGCCGTCACCGTCCGCGTCGAAGAAGCAGGCTCCGGAACCGAGTGTGGTTGACGAGGGATACCGACCGGGCTGAGGTTGAACCGGGTTGGTGACAATGCCCGCGTCCCTGGTCACATCAACAAATCTCACTTTGATTTGCTCCGGCACTTTTGCCGGCGCCCCTTGCGACTCCTCCGCCAGCGAGTACTTCCCTTGCTCCCCATACGCAAGGCTGATCGCGGCGCCCAGCTTGTTTTGCGTGATGTACTGGAAGCGCACCAGGTGTTCGCGCGCGCTCGCGAGGTCGCCCGACTGCTGATAGGCGCGGGAGAGGCCGAACTGCGCCGAGGCGTGCAGGGGGCTCAGCTTCAGGGCGTGCTGGAAGGCATCAATCGCCTGGGGGAACTGCTTTACCTGGGAATACGCCGTGCCCAGAAAATACCAGGTATCGGCATCGCCGGGATCGATCTCGGTCACGCGTCGAAACGCGTCGACCGCCAATTGTGCGTTGTCGGAATTCTTGTTGAGCAAACCCAGGTTGTACCAGGCATGCGGATCCCTGGCATCGTCTCTGACCGCGCCTTCAAGAATCGGCCTGGCGGCTTCCACTTTGCCGAGATTCAGCAGCGCAATGCCCTGGTTCAGACGCGCAACTTTCAGCGCGGGATCGAGCGCGGCGGCCTCCTGGAATTCCCTCAGCCCCTTGTCGAAAACTTGCTGGTTCATGTAGGCCAGGCCGAGGTTGTTCAGGCGCGCGGCTTCGGCGGGGTTTGCCGCCGGCTTATCCGCCGACAGCATCAGAAATGAAGCGAGGACCAGTAAGAGGACGCCGATCCGGGGAATCATTGCGTAGAAAAGTTAACCATAATGCACAGGTGAATGCACAGGCAAACCACCCAACTCAATGATGATAGGGGCTGGTCGCGATCACACCCTTACCTTCCTGAATAGTAACGGTCGCGCCCGCGGCGAGATTGGCCACTTTGTCCCGTTGTCCGCTCGGCCACTCGACTTCCACTGAATCTGCCTTGGTTGCGTCGCCCAGCCCAAACGTCAACACCAGTTCGCTCTGGGAAAGATAGCTCGATCCCGAATGCACCATCTGCCACTGTTGATCTTTTCCGGAGGCCACCCGCACCACGGCACCGATCCCATCGCGATTGGATTTCACGCCCGCCAGTTTCACGCGCAGGCTGTGATTGGTTCCGCCTTCACTACGAAACAGGTAAGCCCGTCCGCCGTTGGTGGTCACGAGAACATCGAGTGCGCCGTCGTTATTGATGTCGGCATAGGCCGCGCCCCGCGCCACTTTCGGGCTGGAGAAGGCGGCTCCCAGGGACTGCGTGACTTCCTCGAACTTTCCTCCACCCAGATTGCGGAACAGATGCGGGGGCTCGGCGTAGCGCACGCGCTTCTGCACGCTCTCGATCGCGTCTTCGATGTGCCCATCGGCAACGAAGATATCTTGCCAGCCATCGTTGTCGTAATCGAAGAAGAAGCACCCGAAACCCAGCGTAACCAGCGTGGCGCGGCCCACCTCTGAGCGGGGCGCTTCATCGACAAACAGGCCGCTGCCTTCGTTGTGATAGAGGGAAAGCATCTGGTTGGCAAAGTTGGTGATGACGATGCTGGCGTGACCCGAGCGGTCGTAGTCGGCGGCATCCACGCCCATACCGGCGCGAGCCACGCCGTCTTCGCTGAACCCGATCCCCGCCGAAACTCCCTTCTCTTCGAAAGTTCCATTCTGCTTATTGAGATAAAGCTTGTTCGGCTGGGTATCGTTTGCCAGCAGGATGTCGGGCCACCCATCGTTGTTGTAGTCGAGAATGGCCACACCCAGGGTCTTGGAGGTCGGATCGTAGAAGTTGGCGTTTTGCGAAACGTCTTCAAATTTCCCCCCACCCCGGTTGTGCCACAGCCGGGCAGAGGCTCCTTTGTACGATTCGGGCGTGCAGTACGACTTGTGTGCGCCATCAATCGTGCAATACAGGTCACTTTTCTCCGACCATTGCACGTAATTGCCGACTACGAGATCCAGTTTTCCGTCGCGGTCGTAGTCAACCCAGGCCGCGCTGGTTGAGAATTCGTTCGGCCCCCAGAGGCCCGCGGCCTTGGTCACATCCGTGAACGTGCCGTTGCCGTTGTTATGGAATAAGTGGCTCTGGCCAACTGCAGTGATGAAAAGATCGTCGAAGCCGTCATTGTCGTAGTCGCCCACGGCAAGTCCCATGCCAAACATCGAAACCGCGAGCCCCGCTCTGCGCGTCACGTCGGTGAACGTCCCGTCATGATT
The DNA here is from genome assembly GCA_035262225.1 of Terriglobales bacterium. Classification (GTDB taxonomy): domain Bacteria; phylum Acidobacteriota; class Terriglobia; order Terriglobales; family Acidobacteriaceae; genus DATFTE01. Next base: position 22,560 of record DATFTE010000217.1, on the reverse strand, counting down.
GTTGTGGTACAGCTTCATGGTCGAGGCTGAGCCTGCGCGCCCCGGCCAATTTTCACCGTTCACCAGCAGGATGTCAGTCCAACCGTCGTTGTCGTAGTCGAGGAAGGCGCATCCCGGCCCCATGGTCTCCGGCAAGTATTTCTTCCCGAAAGCTCCGTTGTTATGTCTGAACTGAATGCCTGCCTGGGCGGTGACGTCGCGAAAGGTGATTTTCTGAGCGGCGGAAAAGTTCGAACAAAACAGGAGCCACAGAGTTACGCAGACACGGAAGAAACGATAAAAATAATGGTCTTCTCTGTGCCTCTGTGTCTCTGTGAGGAAGGTTTTCAGGGAGTTTTTCATCATTTCGAAGGTTCACGAAACGTCGCCAGGCCTCGTGCAGCCGGACGGCCGCGCGCGGAAGTCCCCGCGTGGGCTTTGCCGATTCCTGGCAGCGGCACCGAAACATGTTCGTGAATCGCCTGCCGCTCGTTGTTGTCCTCAGGATTGAGCTGGCGATACGGCCCGGTAATGGCCTGCGCAGCCTCATCAGCCTTGAAGCGCAAATAGCGGAGCTGATGTTCGTGGGCCAGCTTTTCATCGCCCAAACCGTGGTAGCAGAGCATCAGGTCGTAGTGCGCCTGCAGGTCTTCGGGATCGACTTCCAGAACCGATTGCAGAACTTTCACCGCCTCCGCGTACTTGCGCTCGAGAAACAGGATGCGTCCCAGGTTGTTCAACGCCACACGGTCCCGCGGATATTCCGCGAGTACCTTGCGCAAATGACTGGCGGCTTCGTCATACTTGCCGTCGGAGCGCAGCACGGAAGCATAGAAGAAATGGGCACGCGCGAGATCGGGGCTCAGCGCCAGGGCCTTCTCGAGGACCGCGCGCGCACGGTCCATATCGCCTTCCTGCACCGCTGCTCGCCCCATATTGACCCAGCCGTCAGGATTCCTGGGGTCAATTTCGGTGACTTTCGCAAACGCCACCTGCGCGCCTTTCAGATCGCCCTGCAGAAGCAGACCGATCCCGTAGTCGTTCCACCGCTGCCAGTCGCCGGCTTGAAGATCGGTCTTCGGCCGGGGTTCCGGCGCGGAATGCGGCACAACCTGGAGCGTTACCTGGTCTTCCGCGAGCGCGACAATGGGCAGGTCGGGAATTTGCTCCCGCTTGGCAGAAACTCCCCTCAGGCTCGCGGTGAAGGAAAACCTGCGGTCATCATAGTCAGGAGTAACATCTCCGGCTTCCGGCTCTCCTGCAAAGGAGAATTGCGTTCCCCACCAGGAGAATTTGCGGTAGCACAACCGGGCGTAGAGCGTGATCCGGTTGCCGGCAGTTTCAGGGACCTGCAGCCGGTAGTGAACGCTATCGGCAGCGCCGGGGGGAATCAGGTGCACATAAACCACCGACCGTGTCGCCCAGGCATTGCGTTTGTTGATGGGATTCCCGTGTGCATCAATCTGCAATGAGCGGTAGAAGTGCGCGCCCTTCTCCACCGGGCCCTTGCCGTTGTCCTCGACCATGCCGCTCCAGAAGAGCGTCTGCCCCTTGTCATCGGTTGCCTTCAGTTCGAGCCAGGTGTCGTAGGCATCGACGGTGCCCCCGGGGAAGAAGTGGCCGATCTTTTTCGTGCGCACGACAACGTCCAGACGCACGGTGTCTCCGCGGCGCACCACCGGTTGCACATGATTCAGTGGAGCTGTAACCGGTTGAACCTGCGGCGGTCCGGCGGGCGTGATCTTCGATTCCGCCTCTTCGCCCACGGCGAAGGTGGTGGAAAGGTCATTCTGGGCGGCCACGGCCTGCGTCACCGCAGACTCCGGCGACAGCGCAAAAATATCCACGCTGAGGATGCCGTTCTTCAGGAAGTCTTCCGTGGTTTTCAGCTGGGTGGCGTCTTCATTCGCGGTCGGCAAAGCCGTGTTCGCCGCCGGAAAGCGGTGCGAGTGCACCATGCCGTCTATGTTGCCCATGTCCGCGGACCTGGTCAGCGGCATGTGACAATCGGCGCATTGTGAAGGCTTGGCCGGATAATAGAACGAGCGCGCTCCTTGTCCGGAAACTCCGCTCGCCTGCCAGTTGTCATACTCGTTGAAGCCGCGCACCCAGCGGTAGTGGTTCACCGGTACATCCAGATGAACCTTGTGGCAGCTGGCGCAGAACTCTGCCGTCTGGTTCCGCATGAAGGGTTTGAGGAAAACACGGCGGTGCGGCTCGGGATTCATCTTCACCATGAAGTCGTGCAGCGTGCGCACCACCGGGTTTTCGGTCGCCGCCAGTTGGTGGAGCTTGGGATATTCCAGGTAGAAGTCCGCTTGCCCCATCGTGCTTTTTACGTCGGCAATCGAGTGACACATCATGCACCCGAGCCCAGCCTGCGATTCCGGACGATGCACGATTTGCTTGATCGGGGTGTCCATCAGTCCGCTGTAAAGCACCGCCGGATCGTGGCACCCTCCGCACCATTTCGACGGCTGCGTTCCGATCGTGTCTTGCATGTACTCGATCGACTTGCGGTACCACTGGTTGTTGAACGAAGAAAAATGATGCGCCGAACTGAACCACTGGTTGTAGATGTCCTCGTGGCAGCGTTTGCAGGAGTCCGACTCCATGAAGAACTTGCTGGGGATTTTCTGGCCGCCGTACACCTGCGCGGAGCTGGGGAAAAATGGGCCTTTCGGTCCATCACCTTCCCCGTCCATCGACGCTGGCGGCATCGCGGGATTTTCGATGCGTGCACGATTCTGCCAGCGCGCGTTGCGCAGATACCAGGCGCCGGCGCCCGCGCCCGCAATGACCGCCAACACGACCGTGACGCGAGCCAGAGACGGCAACAGGCTCGAACTCTTTCCCGTCCGGTCGGCGAGCAGAATACCCACTCCCGTCAGCGACAGGAAGATGTGGGCATAAAGCCAGTTCCAATCGGAGCGGAGTGTGCCGGTTTTGATCAAAACCAAACCCAAAACCGCACCGGTCGCCAGGCAAAACCATCCCGCTCTGGCAACCGCGCTGCTCTCCTTCAGCAATCGGCAGAGCGAGATCGCCAGCCAGGTCGATGCCACCACTCCCGCTATGACGTGCAAAACAACCATCACCGCGTAGAAAACGTTGGGTTGCGGAAAGGTGAACAGATACCCGGCAGAAACCAACAGGAAGGCAAACAATCCTGCGAGCCAACGCGTAGTAGGTGGAAGCTTTGACATCCAGGGTGTCAGCGCGGGGCCGGACGGACCACACCCCGGCCAGCCACGGAGAGACTGTGCCGCATTAGCTTATTCGGACTAACTGAGCTCCTGAATAGTATAAAAGCACTAGAGCGGCCGCGGCCGTTGATTCTCGCCACTCTCGGATTATTTTCCACGGTTGCGGTCTGGGTTCAATCCAACATCGCCCAGCCAAGTATGCCATTCTGCGCTACCGGCAACAGTGCCGGCTCGGCCGCATCCGGCTATGTGATCACCGACTATGGCCTGGGCGCGATGTTCACCATGCTCGAAGAGACCAGCGGACCGCCGCTGAGTCACATTGACCGGGCCTGCCTGTGCGACGCTCCAAAGAAGGACACCATTTGAGGCCAGGGCTACATCGCGGAGTGCTTCGGACAAGATGCTCCGATGTTCATCGATCCGTCGTACTACAGCAGCAAGTGTTCGCCGGCGGAACGAACGCATCACACTTCATACGAAGGCCAGTTGACGCCCCACATGAACTCGCCGACGTGCTCGATGGTGCGACCAAGATTGCAACGGACTTAATTGCGAGTTGCCATTGATGCACCCCAGAAGGCAGGAGGGACGAAGGCAGGTCTCCTACACCAGCTCTGGAGGGTGAGGGAAGGCACCTAAAAGGCATTCCAGTGCGGCGGCAACCGCGAGCACGATCTCCTCCTGCCAAGGACGCGCTACGATCTGCACTCCGACGGGAAGGCCTTCTCGTGATTGTCCAACCGGAACCACCGCCGCCGGCATTCCCAGCAGATTGAACCACTCGGTGTAGCTCCAGGCGTCGAGGTAGTTCACGGTTCTTCCCTCGATGTTCCAACTGCGTTCCCCATGACGGAACGCCGGAATAGCGGCCACCGGACAGAGAAGCACCGGGAACTCCCGCATCTGCGCGAAGACTTCTGCCCGCAGTTCATCACGGCCGATCCAGGTTTCAAGAAGCGACTCTCCCGAATGCGCGGGTTCTCTCGCCACCCAGGAACTGAATTCTCCAAGTATCGGGCTGAGTTCCTCCTCGTGTCCCCGCGTCATCGGCCCCAGCAGCATGCCACCCGCGATGCCGAAGAACTTCCACCACAACTGGCGTGCCCGCTCGAGCCCCCGGGGGCGAAACGGAACCACCTCGAAGCCGGCCCGTCTCAAGCTCTCTGCTGCCGTCCGCACCGCCGTGCATGTTTCCGCCGTTACCGGCGTACGCCCGTCATCTTCAAAGTATCCAATGCGAATCTTCTTCACTTCCCTCCCGCCCGGCCAGCGCACCGGTACGGGCGCCGAAGAGGTGTCGCCCTCATCCGGGCCTTGCATCACCTCGAAGAGCAGCCTCAAGTCTTCCGCAGTGCGGGCCATGGGACCGACGACGCCGATCAGGGCAAACGGCCCTACTGAGGTAGGGAAATGTCCGGTGGCAGGAATGCGGCCCGGGGTCGGCTTGAGTCCGCAAATTCCGCTGAAGTGGGCCGGAACCCGAATCGAACCTCCGCCGTCGCTGCCCACTCCTCCAGCGGAACATCCCGCAGCGATGGCGGCGGCCTCGCCTCCGCTCGATCCGCCGGGAGTGCGCGAGAGGTCCCAGGGATTATTCGTCCGCCCGTAGAGCAGATTGTCGGTCTCCCACGCCATCAGCAACTCAGGGCTGTTGGTAACCCCGAGAATGATGCCTCCCGCGGCCTTCAACCGCTCGACCAGCGGTGCGTCCTGTCGCGCCACGTATCCCGCACGCAGCCTGGTTCCCGACTCCGAGCGCAGGCCGGCGACGTCGATCGAACTCTTGATGCTGAGCGGAACTCCGTGCAGGGGCCCGAGACCATCTCCGCGCATGACCCGCTCTGCGGCGGCCCGCGCTTGACGCACAGCACCTTCGGCGTCCACCTGAACATAGGCGTTGAGTTTCCGATTGAGTGCCGCGATCCGTGCCAGGTAGGCCTCTACCAGTTCCACCGGCGAGAGTTTCTTTTGACGGATCATGACAGCCATTTCGGCTGCCGAGAGAAAGACGAGTTCAGACATGAGGCAGTTTCACCCTGAGGAAGGGTGAGTCTAGCACGAGCCGGTTCTTCAGGATTGTGCCGGAGCCTTTGGCTCAGTGCGCGGTCAGCGAAGATGCGCGCGACTTGTCGCGCCGGTCGGCAGCGTGGCTCACTTTTTCTGCGCTTTGTTTGACCAGCCAGGCCTTCAAGTATTTTCGCGAGGTCGCCGTGAGGTGCGAGAAGAGCATCCCCGCGCGTCCCTCATCGTCGGCCCAAATTACCTCCCCCGTACCCGCGATCATGTGGGACGTGCCGGGCAGCACGAAGCGCAGCGGGACCCTGGGGACGGCGGGAATCGGTTCCGGAGCCTGCAACGAGAGCCCGTGCTGACTGACATTAAGAATCAGTCCCGGCAACTGGGCGATGCCGAATTGCAAATAGACCAGGGCTTCAAGTTCCCGGCGCCCGGACCGTCTCCGGTCCGGCTGCATGAAGGCGCAGCCCGCTCTCAACGATCGCATCACCTGCTCGGCAACCAGCGGCTTATACAACATGAAATTCGCGCCTGCCTGGAACGTCTCCCCCACGTGGGTACGCGCGCCCACCATCGCGAAGACCACCGGCCGGCGATGGGCCGCGGCCATTCTCGCTATGCGGGCAACCTGAGCGGCCGCGGGGAGATCAAAATCAACGACCAGCGCAGAATAGTGCCCTTCGACCAGCAGCTCCATCGCGTCGTCTGCCGACACGCAGGTCTCGGACCCGACGTGAAGCTGGTCCAGCAATTCTGCTAACAGGCGCACGGAATTCTGGTTCCGGCATATCACGAGCGCGGTTTGTTTCATCACGCGCAGCTTACGGCGGGGTTTCCGAGGTGGAAAGTAACTCCGGTAATCAAAACCGGCTTACCGAAGAACCAGGCGCGGCAACTGCGGCCCCAGGGGCAAGATAGGGGAACCGGTGCACGCAATCGAACGTCACGTGGCTAGCCTAGCTCCCGATAAGCTTCTCGAGGCCATGCTTATTGCGAATGAGCAGGGTAGATCCGCGCAGCTGCGCCAGCCCTTTTTCGCGGAATTCTCCCAAGACGCGGGTCACAGTCTCGCGCGAGGTGCCGATCAGTTGCGCAATTTCCTCGTGGGTGAGAGAAACCTTGATGCGCACTCCATCCTTTGTCACCTCGCCGCCGGAGGCCCACTCCAGCAGCAGGCGGGCCAGCTTTTCCGAGACGGAATGCGAAAGCCCCAGAGACCGGATCATCTCGTACGCGCTCTGGCAGTTCTGGCTCAGATGTTCGGCGGCATTCAGGCAGGCATCGGCATGGTTCTGCAGAAAACGCAGGAAGTCGTCGCGCTTTACAAAATCGAGCTGCGAAGGCTGCAAGGTCTCGGCCGTCAACTCGTAGGGCTTGCCCGACACGGTGGCGTGCAGTCCCAGCACCTCACCCGCCTGGGCGATCCGCAAGATCAGAGTCTTGCCGTCGCGCGAAGTCGTGGAAAGCTTCACCCGTCCATTGCAGACAATGTAAACTCCGCGCGTGGGCTGTCCTTCAACAAACAACACCGCGCCTTGAGGGTAGGCGCTGGCGTACTTGACTCTTTCCAGATCTTCAAGGGAGTTCTTGGGAAGGTCGCAAAAAAAACCGCTGTGCCGCAACTTGCAAATCAAGCAGTTTTCCGTGATCTGCAACCCATATGGTGAGCTCATAAAGAGATGCCTCTGTCCGCTCCCGCCGACTATATCACCTCGGGATGTGACTTGCAGCTTATGGCCCTAACGCCCCGGCGACGCCACAAATGCTCGGTTCTCGGCGCGATTGCCCTAATCGGGCTTGCCCTGATCGTCAGCGACCAGGTGGCAGCTCAATCCACCGTGCCCGATGCACCCTCGGCAGTCGTTGGCCTCGCCGCGATTGATCCCCTCGGAAATTTCGAGGCTGATCCACCGGACGCGCCGCCTCATTCCTCTTTCCGCCAACTCGTCAGGCGCGGCCTCAAGGATCAGCGCGAGATCTACACTGCGCCCTTCCGTCGCTCAGCCGTGAAGTGGGACATTGCAGTCATAGCCGTGACGGGTGGCCTCATCGCGGCTGATCGTCACATCTCGGGCCAGATTTCGTCCAGTCATCTTAACGTCAGCCGCGACATTTCCGACGCCGGCCTCTATGGCGCGCTTGGAGCCGTTGGCGCTTCCTGGTTGAGTGGCGCCGTGACCGATAACGCGCACGCCCGGGAGACCGGTTTTCTTGGCGCTGAGGCACTGGCCAATTCCGCCGCCGTCTATGCCGTGATCAACGTCATTACCGGACGCCAGCGGCCTCTGGAAGGCAACGGCAAAGGCCATTTCTTTCAAAACAACACGCTCGACAGCTCTTTCCCTTCGGGTCATGCCATTCTTACCTGGTCCGGTGCAGCCGTGCTGGCACACGAGTACCCGAAGTCTTGGGTGAAGTGGCTGGCGTACGGAACGGCTACCGCCGTTTCGGTTACTCGCGTGACAGGCAAGGAGCACTTCCCGGCTGACGTGGTCGTGGGAAGCACCTTCGGCTATTTAATTGGCCGTCACATCTTTCGCTCACACTGCAAGCCCGGCCTGAGCGCCGCCTGCGAAATCCCCAGCCATACACCTTGACAGGATTCCCGGAGGCCCTTACGGGGACCGAACACACCGGCTTTCTCACAGCCTGCCCAACCGTGCGGGTGACCTCCGGCGAGTACGCCGTGCATTGGGCCGAGCGCTTTGGTAATCTCCTCGACTGCTGCACGAAGGTGAGATACTCCGTCAGCGCATGCCCCGTACTGCCCAAGAACAGATCACTCCCCGCCCTCCGCGTGTAAAGCTCGCGGGCTCGGTTCTGGTTATGCTTCGCCTGGAAAATGGACGCCATGTTCGGGGAAAACTTCACCAGGTCTCCGTGACCGGCGGCCTGTTGTCCATGGAACAACCTCTCGATGAAGGCATCAAGGTGGAAGTGATGTTCCATATCGGCTCTTACACGGTGCGCAGCAAAGGTGCCATGCTGTTTCCCATGTGGGCCACCAAGGGTTGTCTCCAACCCTTCCGCTTTTTGGATTTCAGTCAGGAAGACCGCGGGCAGCTGGAAGCGACGCTGCAAACCCTTCTGGATCTCGCCGCCGCAACGACTTCGTCCCCCTAAACTATCTCGGCTTTACGCTGAAATGGCTTGCCAGGCACTGCCATTTGCCATTCGTCCACACCCACGTATCGGTGAATCGCCCCCGCCGCTCCCACGGTTTTCCCCTGTCCGTGCCCTTCTCGTAATAGGTTCCTGTCACTACGGCAGTGTTGCCCGACGCGTGCACAACCATGTCCGACGACTGCAGTGCGTCGGGCTTATAGGTTGTGTCCTTTACCGACGCAACCGTCTGCCCTTTGTTGTAGGTGGCTCCCTCCGCCGTGGTCATGACAAAATCATCCGCCAGCAAGAGTTCGACCGCCGCGGCGTCGTTGTGCAGTTCCGCGTGGTTCCAGGCGTTTTCCATGGCAAGCACTTTGGACGCATCCTGGGCCGCCGCGCACCACGACAATCCCAGGCACAACAGCATCAGCCAGCGTTTCAACGAACTCCCTCCGCCGGTGTCTTCCGCTAGAATATGCCGTGGCTGGTGAATTTGATCATGCGATTATGGCGCGGTACCGTTGTTGGCAACCTGTGCCGGCCCTGGAGGATGCATGGCTCCGAAACACTCCGCACGTTTCCTGAAGATTGTCGATGAATCCCGCAAACGGGTTCGCGAGCTCAATGTCGATGATGTGAAAGCCAAGTTGGACCGCGGCGAGAAATTCCTGCTGGTCGACGTGCGTGAAGAAAGCGAGTACGCCAAGGATCACCTCCCCAACGCTATCCACCTGGGCAAGGGCATCATCGAGCGCGACATCGAAGAACGTGTCCCCGATACTTCCGCGCCGCTGATCCTTTATTGTGGAGGAGGTTTTCGCTCCGCCCTGGCTGCTGACAACCTGCAAAAGATGGGCTACACCAACGTAATCTCCATGGATGGCGGCATTCGCGTGTGGCGCGAAAAGGGCTTCCCCCTTACCAAGGGCTAAGCTCGGGGGTCGCATCTTTGAAAGCGCAAAGCTCGACCGCGAATATCACCGATCCCGGCGAGAACGCTGCCATTCACCCTCGATGACCTGCAGAGTGCGGAAGCGGTAACCCGGCCCAAAGGCACGGCTCAGGCGTTTTTTCTGCACTTCTGAGCTTCCCTAGGAATACGCTCTTCTCATCGCCTGGTCGATCTCTTCCTTCTCCGATCGAGTCAGCGCGCGTACATCTCCCTTCGCGAGTTCGCCCAGCACGATCGGGCCAATCCCCACGCGCACCAGCCGTAGCACTTCAATCTGCAGCACTTCCAGGATCCTTCGGATCTGGCGATTCTTGCCTTCGTCCAGCACTACTTCGAGCCACGAGTTTTTCTCTCCCCTGCGCACCACGCGCACCCGTTTCACGCGGAACCAGTCCCCTTTGATCCGCACGCCGGTCGTCAGATCGCGAAGCAGAGGTTCAGTTGCTACGGCTGCAATCTGAACGTGGTAGGTCTTATCGAAGTGCGTTTCCGGATCAAGCAGGGTTGCCGCCCATTCCGAGTCGTTGGTCAGCAAAAGCAGCCCCTCGCTGGCTTTATCCAGGCGGCCAACCGGCGCAAGCCATGGCGTGCCCGGGGGGAGAAATTCGTAGACGGTCCGTCGGTTCTTTTCATCCGCTGCGGTTGTGACCACGCCGCGCGGCTTGTTCAACGCCAGGTAGACCTTGTTGGCTGCGGAAACCCGCTGTCCGCCCACGGCAACACGATCCTTCTCCAGGTGAACGGGCGTTTCCGCGTCCCGCACCACCCGGCCGTTGACTTGCACCTGTCCGGAACGGATCAGCGCGAACGCCGCCGATCGCGAGCAAAATCCCAGCTTCGAAAGCGCCCGCGCCAGGCCAATATTTCGCAATTCGCCGGGAGACCGCACGCCTCATGCTAACTGATCCGCCTTGATGTACCATCGGACGATGGTCGACCAGCACCGCTTTTTTATCTTCCTGGGCGCCGCAACGCTGTTGGCCGTTGCTCCGGGCCCGGGTATGCTCTACGTCCTCGTCCGCACGCTCGCTGGCGGACGCCGGGAAGGCGTCCTTTCCTCACTAGGAACTTTCTTCGGTGGTCTGGTCCACGTGGTCGCAGCCGCCACCGGTTTGTCGCTGGTGCTCGCGACCTCGGCCACGGCTTTTGCGGTGGTCAAATATTCGGGAGCAGGTTATCTCCTGTATCTGGGCGTACGCATGATTCTGAGCGCCGCTGCTGATCCGGACCTGCGGGTCGGGATGCCCACGCCGGGCGCCCGCCGCAACCCTTTCTGGCAGGGAATCGCAACCGAAGTGTTGAATCCCAAAACCGCTCTTTTCTTTCTCGCGTTCATTCCGCAATTTGTGACACACGATCACGGCTCCGTCCTCTGGCAGTTTCTGCTGCTGGGAACGATTTCTGTCACCTTGAACACGTCCTGCGATCTCTTCGTCACACTGATGGCCGCGCCCATCGGGGCGCGCCTCGAATCTTCCGCGCGCTTGCGGCGCGGCCAGCGCACTGCCACTGGCCTCACACTCATAGGTCTGGGCGCATATGTGGCACTGGACGCGAAATAGGCTCCGGGAGCCCGTTTCGCAGGCCACAACGCGCATCTGTCTTGTGCCCCTGCCGTTTGACTCCCGACTTCCTGGCTCTATTTCCACACGTCTTCGTATGCTAGCTTGTAAAGCGTTCAGCTCAATCACACGGGAGGTTCCCCTCATGGCGAATCGCGTTCGCATGCTGTCCGCTGTTCTGGTCACTTTCTGGTTTGCGCAATTGACATGCGCTCTCGCTGCTGATATCCCAACCGTCAACTGGTCCCAGCTATCCCCTTCTACTCTGCCTACGGCCCGCTCTTATGCTGCAGCTGCTTATGATCCGGTCAGTAAAAAAATCGTGGTGTTTGGCGGCTTCAGTTCTCAGGGCAATTTGAATGAAACCTGGACCTTCGACGGGACCAACTGGGCCAAGGTCAACACCTCCTCGGCGCCTCCTGCGCGAAACAGCGCCAGCATGGCATTCGACAAGGTTTCAGGCAAAATCGTGCTGTTTGGCGGATACAACGGCAACTATCTCGGCGACACCTGGACCTGGGATGGCTCCACTTCGACCTGGACCAACGCCAATCCCATGCACGCCCCCACGGCCGTGACCGGCCCCATGCTGTTCACCGACCCTGCCAACGGCCACGCCGATGCCTATGGCGGCTTCGATGGGAAGTTCTATCAGGCAACCACCTACCAGTGGACGGGAACCGATTGGACAAACCTGAGTCCCAAGACTGTCCCTTACGCCCGCTCCATCGCCGTGACCTCCTTCGATGGCGCCAACAAAACAGTTGTCATATTTGACGGACTAGGCGACCTGAACCCCTACAACACCTGGACCTGGGATGGAACCAACTGGACCATGCAGTCCCCGACGACGCAGCCTCCCAGCCGCTACGGCGCTCCCGGAGCGTACGATCCCGCATTCAAAGCAGTCATCACGTTTGCGGGTGGCGAGGGTGGAATTGACATTTCCGACACCTGGGCCTGGACCACCTCCAACAACTGGGTGCAGCTGACGCCCAGCCAGTCCCCCGTCGCACGTGAAGGCCATAACATGGTGTGGGATCCCCTGATCGGTCACGTCGTCGTTATCGGCGGGCAGACCGGTCCGGAGAATAATCCTAGGTACCTGAACGACACTTGGGTTCTTGATCCTCACTGACCATCGCCGAGGCCGGCTCTCTGTCGGCCTCTCTTCCCTCCCCTGCTATACTTCCTTACTAGCTGGGTTGAGTCTCGACCGGGCCCTGGAAGCACCGCAATCTTGATCTCCCTTCATCCAAGACCCTTAGGCACGGTGTGGATTCTTCCCTGCATTTAGCAAGAGTGCCTGCGAGCGACCGGGCTGAGGACACATGCGAGGCAAGCAGCTGCTCTTCATGACTTTCTCCATGCTCGACCGCGTGGGCCTGCACGTCATGCACCAAGCACCACAACGCGCCTGTGCCCGACTGCACCTGGCTCCGGGAAGACCAGCCCCTGTGGATGGGACGCAGTTCGCGGACCGGCATTCATTGGGGTTTGGCGGAACAATTCGCCTGGCTCCAGGGCGTTTGCCAGCCTTACTACGGCGAAGTCGCCGGCTTGAAGTCTTACTACTCCTTCACCCAAAACGGCTCCGATCCCGGTTATGGCGAAATCGAATCGCAAGTGCTGCACTGTTTCGTCCGCCGCTTTGCCCCCGCCACCATCATCGAAATCGGAAGCGGCGTCTCAACCATGTGCATGCTGGAGGCCGTCGCCCTGAATCAGCGTGACGGCAAACGCGTTCCCCGGACCCCGGACATTTCCCCGCCAGCTTCTGGCTGAGAACTTCGTGAGCCCGCTTTAGGATTTTCGGCAGCTGTCCATCCGTTCCGCCTAGACGAGTTCCCCGCTCGTTATAAAATGACGCCGTTCCCTTACCACAAATGACTGCTCACACCCTATCTCGCCAGCAACGACGTCGCGCCCGGACGACCCGACCGGCAACCACCGTTTCCGCTTTGCAGAAGAACCTGCTGATCTCGGGACTCCTGGCCCTGGTCACTTTTATGCTCTACAGCCCGGTACGGGGCTATTCCTTCGTCAATTACGACGATGACAGCTACGTCACGGAAAATCCCCACGTGCAGGCGGGACTCACCGCCGATACCTTCCGCTGGGCGATGACCTCCACCGAGCACGACAACTGGCATCCGTTGACCTGGCTGTCGCATGCCCTCGACTGCGACCTCTACGGCCTTCGTCCCGGCGCACATCACCTTACCGCTGTCCTCATCCACGCGCTTAACGTCGTCTTGCTTTTCCTCTTGCTTTCAAAAGCCACCGGTTGCCGCGGACGCAGCCTGCTGGTCGCCGCGCTGTTCGCAGTTCATCCTGTGAATGTCGAGTCGGTCGCCTGGATTTCCGAAAGAAAGAACGTCCTGAGCACGTGCTTGCTCCTGCTTACCGTCGGTGCCTACGGCTGGTTTGCTCGCAAGCCGGACGTGAAGCGTTACGCCGCGGTGGCGGCTCTGTTCGCATTGGCGCTCATGGCAAAACCTATGGTGGTCACTTTGCCGTTCGCGCTTCTTCTGCTCGATTTCTGGCCGCTCAACCGTATCGAGGGTTGGACGCAGGTCCCTCCCACCGCGGTGGGCTTGATTCCGCAATTCGGCCCTGCGCGCCTGGTTCTCGAGAAATTACCCCTGCTCGCGCTCTCTGCCGGAAACTCGCTGCTCACGATGATGGCCCAGCGCAAAGGGGGCGCCATCCACCTGGTCCTACCCTTTGGGGTGCGTCTGGAAAACGCCGTCTATGCCTACGCACAGTACATCTGGAAAGCCTTCTGGCCGTCGCGGTTGGCTGTGTTTTATCCCCACCCCGGCCGTTCGCTGACGGCGTTCCAGGTCGCACTCGCAGTTCTGTTCCTTGTCGCCGTCAGCGCGCTCGTATGGAAGGGGCGCGCCCGCCGGTACCTGGTTGTAGGATGGCTCTGGTATCTCGGAACTCTCGTCCCCGTGATCGGATTGGTTCAGGTGGGTGATCAGGCCATGGCCGATCGCTACGCCTATGTTCCGTTACTCGGCATCTTCCTGATGACCGTGTGGGGCCTCGCAGATTTGGCCGACGCGCGCCAACTGCCCCTCCGTCCCCGCGCCTTAGCCAGCGCTGTCGTTCTCGTGATGCTCATCGTGCTCTCCTGGCGCCAGGTCGGCTATTGGCGCAGCAATCTTGCGCTCTGGACGCACACGGTCGGAGTGACGAAGGACAACGTCTATGCCGAGGTGAACCTGGGGGCGACGCTGCTCCAACATGGACACCCCGACATGGCCTTGCCGCACTTCCAAAACGCCTCCCGCATCAATCCCCACGATCCCGGCCCCCATCTCAACATGGGAGCCACTTTTGCCAGCCTGGGCCGAAACCAGGAGGCCGCCGAGCAATACAAGGCCGCGATTCCCTCGGTGAGGGATGGCCACATCCTCGCTCAGGCTTACCAGGCGCTCGGTGCCATCTATGTCCGCCTTGGCGACTACCCCTCGGCCCGCGAGAATTACCGGCGCTCGCTCGAATATGACCCCACCCTGGAAGGCTCGCAGCAGGCCCTGAAAGCTCTGGGCGGAAGCTGAGCATCCGGCCAATCGGGCTATCACCTGCAAATAATCCTTGACAACATGATACTGTGTACTGCATAGTATCTTGCATGACGATCCCTTACCGCGACGAGAACGATGCCCCCGACAAGTGGGAAGTGCAACTGCGCAAGGGATGCCTGGAATTGGCCGTCCTGGCCTCGCTCTGGGAGGGAAAAGTCTACGGTCTGGAGATTCTGCGGCGTCTCGAAACTGTTTCCAACCTTGTCGTCTCGGAAGGCACCGTCTATCCCTTGCTCACCCGCCTGAAGGCTCTGGGGCTGGTTACTTCGGAATGGGTGGAATCAGACGCCGGACACCCGCGCAAGTATTACGCCCTCACCAGGGCGGGTCGGGAGCGGGCTCTCGAGATGGCGCGGGTGTGGGCACGATTCTCGGCAAGCGTCAGCAAACTGATTACTCCGCTGGAAAGGAAACTGTGATGACGGACGCAGACGAATCGCTGCGCAAGATCGATGCATACCTTGAGCGCCTACGCCGGCACCTGCGCGGCATGCGGGAGGAAGACGCCCGTGAAGTCGTGGCCGAACTGCGCAGCCACATCCTCGACAGGGCTGGAGATCTGGTCAGCATCCCGGTCGTCGACTCCGCGCTTGCCGCGTTGGGTCCTGCCGAAAACCTGGCGGGGGAATATCTGACCGACGATCTGCTGTCGCGTGCTCAGGCCACGCGCTCTCCGTGGCTGATCCTTCGCAGCCTGTTTCGCTGGGCAAGCTTGAGCCTCGCCGGATTCTTCATCCTGCTCGGCTCCATCGTGACCTACGCGCTGGGGTTTGTTCTGGCCTGGGCCGCCGTGTTGAAGGTCGTTCATCCCCAGACCGTAGGACTCTGGTCGATCCCACAGTCGGGTGGAGATTACGAACTCAGCCTGCACATGGGTTTTGCCGCGCCGCCCGCTGGCGGACGTGAACTGCTCGGCTGGTGGATCATCCCTTTCGGTCTGGTAGTCGGCCTGGGCCTGTTCTTTCTGACCCTGCGCCTCGACCACTGGAGCATCGGCCGGTTCCGCCGCAGCCGTGCCCTGCGGACCCGGTAACCAATCGAGGAAAAATATGAATTCCCCTCCATCCTGGCGCCATAGCAAGTGGCTGATCCCCGTCGAACTGGCCTTGGTCGCGCTGGTTTTTGTTGCGGATGCTCACCACCTGATCCCGGTCAGCAAGACTCCCTTCCTTCTCTTATTGGCGTGGGGGTCCCTGCGCCTGCGCGGACTGCGCTGGCGCGACGTGGGCCTGTCGCGCTACCGTCGGTGGCGTACAACCCTGCTTCTGGGCATCGGGAGTGGAGTCCTGATGGAATGGATCGAACTCTTCGTCACTCAGCCCCTGTTGATTCGCCTGACCGGAAAACAACCTGACCTCTCCGACTTCTATGCCCTCAAGGGCAATCTCAAGCTGACCGGGCTTGCCCTGCTTCTGACCTGGACTCTCGCGGCCTTCGGTGAAGAAATGGTCTGGCGCGGCTACCTGATGAACCGCGTTGCCGATCTCGGCAATCGCTCGCGGATCGCGTGGGCCGCCAGCCTGGTTCTCGTGAATGCCGCCTTCGGCTACGCTCACTCCTATCAGGGAATCACCGGCATCATCGATGAAGGATTCTCGGGCCTGCTGCTGGGACTTCTCTACCTCGCCACCAATCTTTCCGTACCTATCGTCGCTCACGGAGTATCCGACACCATCGATGTGCTGCTGCTGTTCACCGGTAAATATCCGCTCTAGAAAACGCGGGGGATGAAGAGTCAAACGGACCTTCGCCGATCCGCGCCACCAGGCAGAGACGTCGGTGTTTTCTCCGGTCTCCGTGGTGAACCAGCCTCAATGTTTCCCCCTGACTCTTGAGGGGAACACCTGGGTTCCGCCTCTTGCAAACTCGAACAACAGAACCCATTGCCTTTGCTCTTCCGGCGAAGGAGGAAATTTCCAGCGCATCGCGGCCTGCTGTGCCTGTCGCGCGAAATAGTCGCTTGGCCCATGCGAATCGAACTTCGATCCCACCACGTTTCCCGAGGCATCTACGTTGACTCGCACTCGCACCTTCACTCGGCCTTGAATCGTTTCGCGCGCGCTCTTGGGAATGGCCGGCACATACCGCGCGACCGTCTCATCCGCTGAGGTCTCGGGAGCGGGCGCTGGGGAAGGTTTTTCCGCCGGAGGCGGTACCGCGGATGCCCGCGAAGGCGTCTCCTCCGGGGTGGAAGGGACAGGTTTATGTTCGACGGCCGGCGGCGAAGTCGCCTCACCCTGAGGACGGTGTCGAACCAGGTAAACTCCTCCAGCAATCACCCCGGCCACGACCACCGCCCACAGCCATCGGCTGCGGGGAGTCGGCTCTTGCGCGGCGCCAGAACCTCCCGCCGGTTCCACAGACAGCGCACCGGCGGGCTGTTCTCTCTGCGCGGCTTCCGCCGCCTCCTTCTCCGCACTCGCCGGGGATGGGCCCAGCTGCGCCGCAATCTCCGGAAGCGCCCAACGCTGCCTCGGATCGCGCCACAAGCAATTGCGAGCGATGTCGAGAAACGGCGAGGTCAATCCTTCCGGAAGTCGAAGTTCACCGCGATCGCTCCCGTTGCCGCGCGGCAGCTGGCGAGTGAGCGACTCGGTCAGCGTCACCCCCAGCGCCCATACATCCCCGGCTGCGGAATTACCTCCCTTGCCTTTCTCAGGCGGATCGTAGACGCTTGCCCGATCCACGCCGCTCTGCGCCTCGCCCAATTTTCCCATGCGGTCACTCGAAAGCTTCACCTGATCTCCCGAAGCCAGGATGTTCGAGGGCCGCAAGTGGCCGTGCACCCATCCTCTGCCATGCAGGTAGCGAAGTGCCTCAACCACTGGCCTTAGCATCTGCTGCGCCTCTCCTGGAGTGAGGGCTCGTTGGGGAAGAATCTGCGACAGGTTCTCCTCGGCGTACTCCATCACCACGAACAGGAAGCCGGCATCCTCTATACGGCAGCGTCCGGTTTCGAAGATGCGGATCAAGTGAGGATGCGAGAGCTCGGCGGCTTGCTTCCAGCGCGCGAGCTGCGGATCGGCCGTGGCTGAGTCGAAAGAAACAAACTTGATCGCCGCGCTCTGTCCTGGGCCGCGCTCGGTGAGAAATACAGCGCTGTGCTCGGAGCCACCGAGGTACTGCCGCAGCGGAAAGCGGCCATCCACCAGTCGGCCTTCCCAGCCCTCTACATCGTCCATCATTACCGCACACCTCTCCTGAGAGTCGCCCTATTCTAATCAAGCTTCGGGGAGCGGCGGGAAGAATCCAGGAAAACGGGGCACAGAACCTCTGGACGGGAACGCGCCACGACTTTCCGCGTAAAGATCGGCCGCAGTCGCTTCATTCGCTTCCAGGCTGCGGCACTGATAAACCAGAATCCGGCAAAAAAGCCGATCACGAAGATCGTAGTCAGCAAGGCACTGACTGTCGAACTGTGCTGTTCCGGCGTAACCGTCACCAGGTCCCAATCGGTGAGCGGCCAGATCAACTGTACATATTCAGACCGCCACCAGCACCAGGGCGAGAACCAGGATGACCGTCATCATCCCTACGGCCGCGCTCTCAGACAGGAGCATCGCCCGTCGTTTCAGCTCAGAGTCTTCGGCCCCGGATTGAACCGGCCGGATGGGAGCTTTACGTGGTGGCGCCATAGTGGACTAACCACATCTCACTGGCCTCCTCTCCAGGCCCAGGGATGACGAAAGTACTAGACCTGCACCAGGGTCACAAACAGTTCCCCAGGTGTTTGGGATCCCCCTGCGCCTCGGCAGCGCGACTTTTCTCTCGCCAGATGGGTTTATAGAGGTAAGCCTGGCAACGCCGGGGCCACGGATTCGCTCATACTAAGCAGGGATCTCACGATGGCGCTCAGCCTTCATTCCGTCCGTAAGCCGATTTTGACCTTGGTTCTTTCTTTGTCGGGTGTCGCGCTGTTTGCCCAGGGGGCGGGACAAAGCGCGGGCGGCAACTGGATGATGTACGAGGCCGAAGACACGATGACGGCGGCGCGCAAGGTACGCTTCGAACTTGAAGCCGACAACTACCTCCGGGGGGCCGATCACAAACCGAGGGTGGTTCTGTTTTGCACCGACGGCAAGCTGTCCCTGGCCGACTTCCGCCCCAATATCCGCATTGCTCCTCCCGACCGCCCGGGGTTCCGGGGACAACCGCAGATGGAGGTCACGGTCCGGGTCGACAATTCCCACAGCAACCACGGCTGGAACTGGGTGAACGGCGAATTCCTCGCCATGGATAAGGGGACCGCGCGAGAACTGATTGGCGCCAGCATTTTCAAGGTGGAACTGCCGACTTCCCAGGGCGTGCAAGTCGCGGAGTTCTCGCCCGCCGACCTCGACCACTCGCTAGTGTCAAAAGCCTGCGGCATTACTCCCAAGAAGCCGTAAAGCGAGTCGTATCTTTTGTCGCGCGCCGGCTCTTATCCGGCCGACCGCCCTCACGGGAAAAAACGCTGCCGTGATTCTCCGCCCGGTAAGCGCGCGGGCTCACTCCAAACTCGGCGCGAAAGGCGCGATTGAAGTTCGACACATCTTGAAACCCGCAGTCAAACGCAATATCCAGGATCTTTCCTGGTTCATCCACCAGCCTCACCGCCGCATCCCGCAACCTCGCCCGCATGAGGTATTGATGGGGAGTCAGTCCGGTCATAGATTCAAAGACGCGCAGGAAATGATAAGGACTTAAGCCCGCTTCACGGGCCAGTTCTGGAACTGTCAGGTTTTGACCCGCATGGCGCTCGATTCTGCGCACCACCCGAGTCACGCGCGCCACCGCGCCCGCCGGAAGATCGGTGGACCGGGCCGAGCCCGCGCCTGCCAGTTCCACTGTCCGGCCCGCCAGCGCAATGCTGAGTTCCTCCCACCGTGCTTCCACCGATCCGCTCAATCCCGCACAGGCCTTCGCCGCCACCGCCGACAGGTCGCGACAAGGGGAGATTCCGATTGTGGGGAAATGGGGCCTGTCTCCGTCCGCGAGGGTCAAGAAATAGTCGGGGTCGTATTGAAATGAAATGCAGCGGTCGCCCGCCGCATGCTGATGCCGGCACTCGAAGTATTGTCCCGGATTTCCCAGCAGAACCGCACCCGGCGTCATCAGGTTTCCTCCGCCATTCGAGCGGTATTGGAAACTCCCGGCCACCACGATGGCAATCGCCACTCCTCCATGCTGTTCCTCGAAGGCACGATCGTGAGGTCCCGAGGTACACACTACGTCCCTCACCGTCCAGCCATCGCCCTGGGCGAGTACCGATGCTGCCAACCGGCCCGGGCTGCCGCTCTGTGCGCGCTGTTCCAGCGCCTGCTCCAGTTTCAGCGCAATTTTTGCCAAGAATCTTCCTCCCCGGCTTTCGTATAACTGCTTTAACAGATATGCCGGCGCCTCGACAGCGTCGTCGAATTCTGTTACATGACCCCAGGAGAGTCCAGGATGAACATTACAGCTGAATCGCGTGCAGACTTTCACTCCCTTCTGGCGGCTGCGGGCCGCTCCCCCGAGATTCCCGAATCCGCCGACGTCTATGGATGGCTCGTCGGCAGCTGGGCCCTCGATGCTTTGTACTACGGTGTCGACGTCTCCGCCCAACAGCTGAAGGCCGAAGCTCACTTCGGTTGGGTGCTCGAGGGACGCGCCGTGCAGGACGTCTGGATCATGCCCCGCCCCGCTGAACGCACAGCGAACCTCGACAAGGGCGGCAACATGTACGGTACAACTCTCCGGGTCTGGGATGCGACGCTCCAGGCATGGCGCGTGACTTACATCAATCCCGTAACCGGTCAACGGGACGAGCTAATCGGCCGGTGGAGCGGCAACGACATCGTTCAGATTGGAACCCACGCCAACGGCTCCCCCATTCGCTGGAACTTTTCCGAGATCACGTCCGACTCCTTCCACTGGACGGGAGAAGTCCTGGAGTCCGACGGCAAGACCTGGAGGATGGAGGGTGAGTTTCGCGCGCGGAGAATCCGCTGAACTCAACTTAAGACGACCGAGTCTCCGCGGGAATCTTAGTCTCGCGCATCTCTTCGTCCACCAGCCAGCGGCGCAGTTGCAGGATATCGTTGGCACGAACGATGCCGACCGGTTTGTGGCTGGCATGGGACTCCACCACCACCACGTTCTCGACATTCTTTAACAGCATTTGCCGGTTCACCCGGTCTACCAGTTCGCCGGGATACGCAAGCACGTAATCCTGGTGCGCCAGTTCGCGCATGGTGAAATGGTGATCGACGGTATCCACTTTTAGCAGGTCGTGCGGCTCCACAATCCCCAGCAGTTCCCCGCCGTCTTCCACCACCGGCAATAACTCTACATTCTCGGGAGCGAATTTCTCGAGAATCGCTCGCAGTTCGGCATCGGCTTTCACCACCGAGAACTGCTTGCGCATCACCTGATCAATCCGGGCCCGCATCAGCACCGGAACCGAGTAATCCTGCAGCACGATCAGTCCTCGCTTCACCAGCTTCCCGGTCATCACCGAATCCCGGCTGAACAGGCGGACAAAACCGTCGGCCACCATCACGCACACCAGCAGGGGGAGCAGCGAATTCGGGTTGTGGCTGAGCTCGAACAGGAACACGATGCTGGTGAACGGTGCCCGCGCAATCCCACCGAACACCGCGGCCATCGCCACCAGCACATAAAACGCGGGATCGCTCACCAGGTGGGGAAACACATGCTGGCAGAGAATCGCAAATCCTCCGCCGATCCCGCCGCCGACGATCAAAGACGGAGCGAACACGCCGCCAGTCGTCCCCGACCCAAGGGAAATGACCAGGGCCCAGAACTTGGCAATCGAGACCCCCAGCATCTGCCCGGTCGTCAACCGGTCGTTCAGCATGTCGCGAATGGTGTCATAGCCCGTCCCGAATACCTGGGGGTAGAAGTACCCAATCACCCCCAGCAGCAAGGCGCCCAGCACCGGCGACCAGATCGCCACCCGCTTCAGCGGAAGATGATCAAAGAAGTCTTCCATCAAGAACAGAGTCCGGATCATGGCAATGCCCACCGCGCCCATCAGGATGCCCATCAGGCCGAACAACCACAGCTCGTTCATCCCCGTCAGCTTGTAGGAAGCTGTCGGAAAAAGTGGCGTCCATCCCGCAAAGTGAATACGTACTCCGGTCGCCACCGCCGCTGCCAGAGACACGGGAATGAACGAGCGTGCCCGGAACTCGAACAGCAGCAACTCCACCGCTACCAGCACTCCCGCCAGCGGCGCGGTAAACGTCGCCGCCATGCCCGCCGCCGCGCCCGAGGCCAGCAGCACCCGCCGGTAGTAGGGACTCAGGCCGACAAATTGCCCAAACAGTGATCCACAGGCCGCGCCGGTTTGAATGATGGGCCCTTCGGCTCCGAACGGTCCGCCAGTACCAATGGCAAGGGCGGTGGCGAGCGGCTTCAGGAACGCGACGCGCAGGCGCATGCGGCTGTGGCTGAACAGCACCGCTTCCATCGCCTCGGGAATGCCGTGCCCCTTCAAGGTCGGCTCCCAGAAGTAAACCATCAGCCCGACGATCAGCCCGCCCACCGGCGGAATCAAAATCACCCACAAGCCGAGATGATGGTTCGCCGGGCTGGTGATCGCGAACGAGAATTTTCCGAAGAAGAAGAGGTTGGTGAAGAAGTAGATCAGCTGCAGTAGCCCCTCGGCCACCAGGCCGCCGATCAAGCCGATCAGCAAAGCGTAGCCCGATATCTTGACGACTTCCGGTTCCAGGGCGATCCCAAAGTTGCCCTTCCTGGGCAGGTCCGACGTCGGCCGTGTTTCAACTTCGGGCAGTGGGGAATCCACCATCCCTCACCTCCTTCGCCGCTGGATTGTAATCCGCGCCTTCTCTAGATCTCGTAGTCGGCGACCGGTTCGGCCATTGGCTCCAGAACCTCTTCCCCCCGCGTCTTCAGGGCTTCGAGAATGTCGGTCTTGGTCACAATGCCTTCCAGCCTTCTGCTGGCCGAGGTCACCAGCAGCATGGGACGGCTCCGCTCGCTCAACAGCATGCGCAGTGCCTCCATCAAGTCGCAGTCGGCCGATACCCGCATGATCTTACGGTCGGCGATGTCGGCCACCGTCGTCTTTTCCCATTTCCCCGCATCCACCCGCGTGATGGACCACGAGCCCAGAATCCCGACGATGTCATGAC
>DATFTE010000216.1:0-27749 GCA_035262225.1 Terriglobales bacterium | reverse complement strand
AGGTCTGGATCGGCAACGTTCCCCATGCCGCCGTCTACTCGCATGCAATCGCCATTGTCATCGCCTTCCTGCTCATTACCTGCCTCCACGTGATCCTGGGCGAGCTGGTCCCCAAATCCCTGGCCCTGCAACGCGCCGAACAGGTCGCCCTGGCCGTGGCCGCCCCCATGGATGTGTTTCTCACCGTGACCCGTCCGCTCCTTTATGTCATGAGTCGTGCAGCCGGTTCGGTGCTGCGCGTCTTCGGCTCACACCGCATCCGCCAGGGCACTGTCCATTCGCCCGACGAACTCAAACTCATCGTTACCGCCAGCCGCCAGTTCGGACAGATCCCAATGTTCCAGGAGGAGATGATCCATAACGCCCTGGAACTGGAAAACATCACGGTGCGCGAAGTCATGGTGCCGCGCCCGCACATCTTCTCCCTGCCCGGCGATATGACATTGAATGACGCTCTCGGCCGGGTGGTCGAGGAACAGCATTCCCGCATCCCGGTGTACGATCCGCAGCGCGGCCCGGAGCACATTATCGGGGTGCTTTATTCCAAAGACCTGATGCGCTGGACCCGTATGCGCCTCAGTGCAGGCCCCGCGCAACCCGTCGCCGGCCGCATTGCCGCCATGAAAATCAGCCAGATCATGCGTGATGTACTGGTGGTGCCAGAGACCAAGGTGCTCATGGAACTGCTCGAGGAATTCAAGCAGAGAAAGCGCCACCTCGCCGTAGTGGTTGACGAGTTTGGTTCCACCGCGGGCATGATCACCGCGGAGGATATTCTGGAACAACTGGTGGGCGAGATCGAGGACGAGTTTGACGTCGCTCCCGCCGAGCAGACGGTGTCGCCGGGACAGAACGCCCTGCGTCTGGAGGGTTCGGAAAACATCCGCGACCTCGAATCGCAATACGAACTGGTGTTGCCGCGAGACGCTGGTTTTGAAACCCTGGCGGGCTTCGTTCTGGCCCGCCTGCAGAGAATTCCCAAAGTGGGTGACGCCTTCACGTACGATGGCCATCGCTTTACCGTGGAACAGATGGAAGGCCATCGCATTGCCCAGGTGAGGATCGAAAAGGTGGAAGCCGCGCGTCTTGGACAAGCGGGGGATTGAGAACAAAGGGCTTTTAGCCCCTTGCCTCGCGGGAGGCGAGGGCGGGCGTTCCCCCCGCGTTTCGAAACCGCGGCAGCACGAAACTGGATGACCAGCAACGGACGACGAACGACCAACGACTGATGCTCCGCCATGTCTCCCTCCGCCTGCTCTACACGCTGCCCGTGATCTGGCTGGTCGTCTCCCTGGTTTTTCTGCTGATCCACCTGGTGCCCGGCGATCCCATCCTGCAAATGCTGGGCGAAGGCGCCCCGGCGACCGATATCCAGGCGGCGCGCCATGCCTACGGACTCGACGAACCCCTGGGACGGCAATACCTGCGCTACTGGAAGGGCGTGCTCCATGGGGACCTGGGACCGTCCCTGCAGTTCAATCAAAGCGTGAGCACCCTGATCTCCGAACGCTATCCCTATACGCTGCAGTTGACTCTCGCTGCATTGGTCGTTGCTGTGCTCTTGTCGGTGCCCGCGGGAGTCCGTTCCGCTCAGCGCCGCAATCTGTGGGACGATCGCACCCTGAGCGTAGTCTCGCTGTTCGGCCTCTCGTTCCCCAACTTCGCTCTTGGCCCGATCCTTATTCTGCTGTTCTCGATCAAGCTGGGATGGCTCCCGGTCTCCGGCTCCGGGAGCTTGGCCCATCTCATTCTGCCGGCGATCACCATGGGCGGAGCGCTGGCCGCGATTCTCACTCGCATGGTGCGCACCTCGATGCTGGAGGAACTGAACCAGGACTACATCCGGACCGCCCGCGCCAAGGGATTGCCCGAGCGTACCGTCGTTTACCGCCACGCCCTGCGCAACGCCATGATTCCGGTCATCACCGTGCTCGGCCTGCAGTTCGGCGCACTGCTGGCCGGAGCCATCGTCACCGAAACCATCTTTTCCTGGCCCGGCATCGGCCGCTTAACCATCCAGGCCATCGGCCGCCGCGATTATTACCTCGTGCAGGGATGCGTCCTGGCCATCGGT
The DNA here is from genome assembly GCA_035262225.1 of Terriglobales bacterium. Taxonomy (GTDB): domain Bacteria; phylum Acidobacteriota; class Terriglobia; order Terriglobales; family Acidobacteriaceae; genus DATFTE01. The sequence goes on along the minus strand of DATFTE010000216.1, from coordinate 25,675 downwards.
CTGACCTACGTGGCCGTCAACTTCCTGACCGATCTGCTGTATTCAGCGGTGAACCCGAGAATCCGGCAGTAAACTCATCTGTACAATCGCGCGGTAACCTGTGAAGGCCGCGGTTCAAAGATTTTGGCTCATTCAAGTTGTGCGGAGACGGGAAATACGGAAGACTTCGCTTCTCGCCGGGCAGACAGCAAGGGGCCAGGAACTCTGAATCGGGCCCGGACTGTAAACTAGCATCTTCTTGTCAACTGCCTCCATCTCGTTCCCCCGCCTGGCCCGCCGCAATCCGTTGGCGGCCATCGGCGTCGTGTTGGTCATCCTGTTCGTCACGCTCGCCCTGTTCGCTCCCTGGATCGCCCCTCAAGATCCCGCGCGTATCGATCTCCCTGCGCGCCTCTCGCCGCCTTCTTCCACGCACTGGTGCGGAACCGACGAAATCGGCCGCGACATTCTCTCCCGCCTTATCTACGGATCGCGAATCTCGATGCTGGTCGGCAGTTGTGTGGTGGCGGCGTCGCTCGCTCTGGGCCTCATCATCGGCTCGCTCGCCGGCTACTACGGCGGCGGCATCGACCGCTTCGTCAACGTCATCCTGATGAACGCCTTCATGTCATTCCCCGGCATCCTGCTGGCCATCGCCTTTGTCGCCTTCCGGGGGCCCGGCATCTTCAACCTGGTGTTCGCGCTTTCGCTCGGAGGCTGGGTGGGATACGCCCGCCTGGTCCGCGGCCAGGTCTTGGCGGTGCGCGAGCGCGAATTCGTCGAAGCCGCCCGCGCCCTGGGAGCCAGCGACCTGCGCGTGATGGTGCGCCACATCTGGCCCAACATCATTCAGCCCATCATTGTGCAGGCCGCGATCGGCATGGCCGGCGCCATCCTCGCCGAAGCCACCATGAGCTTCCTCGGCCTCGGTGTTCCTCCGCCCACGGCCAGCTGGGGAGCCATGCTCAACGACGGCCGCGCCCATCTTTTCGACGCCCCACACCTGGTCCTGTTCCCGGCACTCGCCGTAATGCTCGCCGTACTCTCGTTCAACTTCATCGGTGACGCTCTACGGGATTTCCTCGATCCCCGCTCGCGCATCGAGGCGGGACTGTAGACTTCCCGAAAGTTCCCATTACCCGGGTAACTCGCAGAACAACAGCGGCTTATTGGCTTCTCCCGCTTTCCCCCGCAACATTTCGATGAGCTTCGTGTTTGCAGTCTGTGACCGGCAGGCCCCAGCGGAGCCAAAGAGTTCCCGGGCCGGCAAGGTTAGGGCAAGACCAAGTTTCGAGACACAGGAGAGACCCAATGACGATCCAATGGAAAACGGCGTTTATGACCGCTGCCCTAGCGGCATTCATACTGCCCGCCGCGGCTCAAACCGCCACTCCGACGCCGGCGCAGCCCGCTCCCGATCAGAAGCAGGGCACCATCCGCCAGCGCGAGAATAATCAGCAGCAGCGCATCGCCAACGGCGTGCAGAACGGCAGCCTGACTCCCCACGAGGCCGCGCACATCGAGGGCCAGGAGCAGAAGCTGAACAACGAAGTGAAGGACATGCGGGAAGACAACGGCGGCAAGCTGACTGCGGCCGACAAGGAGAAGGTCGAGAATCAACAGAACCGCCTGTCCCGCGAGATCTACAACCAGAAGCACGACGCGCAGACCCAGAACACCAATCCCAGGACCGAGCTTGGCAAGCGCGCCGAGAACCAGCAGGATCGCATCGCTAACGGCATAAAGAACGGCAGCTTGACCCCGGGAGAAGCATCCCGCCTGGAGCGCCAGGAGTCGAACATTAACCATGAAGCCCGCGATATGCGCGAGGACAACAGCGGCAAACTGACCCAGGCCGACAAAGCGAAACTCAACCACCAGCAGAACGTGGAGTCGCGCCGGATCAACAACGCCAAGCACAACAACCGCCGCCGCTAGTCAGCAACCGAGCGATCAGGAATGCTCCCGGGAAACCGGGAGCATTCGTTTTGTCAGGCAATTTTTCTGCGGCCCGCCATGCCCGGACGGCATCTGTTTCGCCAAACAGCTACACCGGAGGGAACCATGATCGCCCGCATCTGGCGCGGCTTCACCCGCGAGTCCGATAAGGACACTTACTTCGAGTTCCTGAAGAAAACCGGCCTGAAAGACTACGCCGCCACTGCCGGCAACCAGGGCGTCTGGTGCCTGCGCCGGGTGCGTGATGGCAAAGCCGAGTTCACCCTGATCTCGCTCTGGGATTCCTACGAGGCCATCAAGCGTTTCGCCGGAGAAGACTGCGAAAAGGCTCATTATTACCCCGAGGACAAGAACTATCTTCTGGAGTTCGAACCCCACGTTCTTCACTATGAAGTGCTCGCCAAGCCGGACCTCTCGTGAGATCGGGCACGCTGCAGCGGACCGTGCTCTGGCGCAACTTGTTCATGAACGGCAGCGATTACTGCTCGTTGTGGAAGAGCTCAGAAGCCTGGATCCTTGAGGGTACCGCGATCGCGGCCCTTGACGAGCATCGCCCGCTGATTGCCAGATACGAAGTCGGCTGCGATCTCGAATGGCATACGCGCCGGGTTACGGTCGAGCGCACCAGTTCCGACGTTCGTGCGCTCACGCTGGCCGTCGAACCCTCAGGCCTGTGGCACCGCGACGGGGAGGAGGTCCGGGAGTTGCGCGGTTTGCTTGACGTGGACCTCGCCATCACTCCCGCCACTAACACGCTTCCCATCCGCCGTCTGAATCTTGCTATCGGCCAGGGCGCGGAAGTGACCGCCGCCTGGATCAAACTCCCCGACCTCGCAGTCGAAGCTTTGCACCAGACCTACACTCGCCTCTCCCCAGACCGATATCGGTACGAAAGCTCGACCGGCTTCTCTGCGGAAATCACGGTCGATGAATTTGGCCTGGTGAAAAGCTATCCCGGCGGCTGGGAGCGGTTAAGTCAGCTCTGATTGGCTTTCTTCGCGACCCTTGCGGTTAAGCGCTTTTCCCTGACCAACCCGGGGTACTTCTGGGCAAACCCCCCGCAATCCCCTGAAAACAGACAAAATCGCATCCTTGACGTGAATCACAAATAGCGATATTAATATTGCGATCTGCTATATGAAACTGGGGGAGAAATTGCGCTACCTGCGCGAGGTCGAAGGCTCGCTGCGCGGCCTGGGACGCCCCATGACTCAGCAGGAGGTCATCCGCGCCCTGCGCCAGGAGCTGCGCAAGAGCATCAGCCAGGCCTATTTGTCGCAGATTGAAAGCGGTTCGCGCCCGCACATGACGCAATCGACGCGTACTTTGCTGGCCCGGTTCTTCAAGGTGCATCCCGGTTTCCTGGTCGACGACCCTGACGGCTACCACACGGAGCTGGTCTCGGATCTGCGCACGACGGAGGGGAAGTTGGATCTTTGGCTGCTCCAGGGCTCCGAGCAGTTTGCCAGCGATCCCGAGCTCAGCGATGCGCTGATGAAGGCGGCGCGCGAGAAGGATACTCGTCGATGTCTGGTTCTGTTGGGCGCGATTCTGGAGACGCCCGGTCTTGCCGACCGTTTGCTGGAAGCTCTCAAGCCAGGCTCGATCCCAGGCGTGCGAGCTCATAAGGAGAGGAGGCGATCGCAATGACGTGGGCAGGTTTTTATCTCATTTGCTTTGCGGCCGGATTCGCCTTCAGCTTTCTGTCCTTCTTGATGGGAGGGGCGCGCGGACGGCTGCATCTGCCCCCGTTTCCTCATGGACATGCGACGTTGCCGCACGCTCCGGTGGGCCATGCGCCCCCCAACTCCGGTGTTCCCCGCGCGGGAGGCGCGAAGGCGCAAAGCACTACAGGGCAGGTATCGCCCCTCAACTTCGTCACCTTTACGGCGTTCCTGGCCTGGTTCGGAGGCGCGGGCTATCTGCTCACCCGCTATTCGACGGTTTGGATCGTGCTCGGCCTTGGCCTTGCCGTGCTGAGCGGGCTGTTCGGCGCCGCAGTGGTGTTTCTGTTCTTGAGCCGGGTGCTAACTTCCCCCGAGGAGAACCTCGATCCTGCCGACTACCAGATGGTCGGCGTCTTGGGGCGCATTTCCGTGCCGATTCGCGAGGGCGGCACCGGAGAGCTCATCTACTCGCAAGCCGGAACTCGCAGAAGCACAGGCGCGCGCGCCGAAGATGGCACCGCCATCGACAAGGGCCGCGAGGTCGTCGTCACGCGTTACGAAAAAGGGATTGCCTACGTGAGGTTGTGGGAAGACATTGCCGGAGAAAACTGAGTACCGAGTACCGAGTACCGAGCACCAAGAGGGATCTTAAGAGAAACTTGAAGGGGAGAATTTCCCGGAGCCGAAAGCCGAGAGCGTAGAGCCTGGACTTTATGAAACGCCCATTCAATATCCTGATCGCGCTGATGTGGCTGGCTCTCCCGCTGACCGCGTGGCGTTATTGGACGGTGTGGGACCAGCTCCCGCTCCGCATGGCGACCCACTTCGATGGGAACGGACACGCCCATGGCTGGATGCTGCGCAACACATCTTTCCAATTTGCCTTGGGTCTCACAGCGTTTGTGCTGGTGGTCTTCACCATCATCGCCTACGGAATGCATCGCTCCAGCACTTCGCCCACGCTCTCCTGGGCGATGCTGGGATTCTTTTACTTGATGACCGGCTTCATCTATTTCGCCAACAGCAAGGTCATTGACTACAACCTGACGGGCGAAGAGGTCCACGCTGATCTCGTGTCGGCCTTGATCCCTGGCGCGGTTCTAATTCTGGTCGCGATCTATCTGGGAACCCAGCGGGGAGCGCCCCTGCCCGCCGCGCACCCGATCTCCGAAGAGGTGCACGCCTCCCGGTTCTGGGGGATGTTCGTCGCCGTCATGGTGGCCTTGCAGCGGTTGTTTCTGAGCGTGGTCTCTGCGAAGGGTGCTCGCATCCCTCTGGCGCTGGTCAGCGTGATCCTGCTTTCGGCAGCCGCGCTGGCGTGGGGTGGCTTCCACTACATCTTCACATCTTCCGGCATCGAGATCCGCACGCTGGGTTTTCGCTTGCGCTCGATTCCCGCGGCGCAGGTTCAGCATTACTCCATCGCCAGTTGGAGTCCGTTGCGTGGGTATGGAATTCGCGGCATCGGCAATTGCCGCGCGTATGTTTGGGGGAACCGGGGCGTCCGCATTCAAACGTCCCAAGGTGTTGTCTTTCTTGGTCATGACGAGCCCGAACGAATCGTGCATGATCTGGATGCGATGAAGCAGTTCGCTCATTGAGAATTCGTTCGGAGGAGGCGGTATGTTTGGCGGCATTGCTTTCGAAATTTGGGTCTTCGTTGGGCTGGGAGTTATGGCCATCCTGTTCTTGATGAGCGGCATGGCCCGGCTCTATCGCAAAGCTGGGCCGCATGAGGCGCTGATCGTCTACGGCCTCGGCGGGACCCGCGTGGTGAAAGGTCACGGCACCCTGGTGTTTCCCATGGTGCAGATCTGCCGCGATCTCTCACTGGAACTCATGTCCTTTGACGTGGCGCCGCAGCAGGATCTCTACACCAAGCAAGGGGTGGCGGTGACGGTCGAAGCCGTGGCGCAAATCAAAGTCAAGTCCGATGTGGAATCCATCCTTACGGCGTCCGAGCAGTTCCTCACCAAGAGCGATCAGGAGCGCGAAGGCCTGATTCGCCTGGTGATGGAAGGGCATTTGCGCGGCATCATCGGCCAGCTGACGGTAGAAGAAATCGTCAAGCAGCCGGAAATGGTCTCCGACCGCATGCGTTCCACCTGCGCCGAAGACATGAACAAAATGGGCCTCGAGGTGATTTCCTTCACCATCAAGGAAGTTCGCGACAAAAACGAATACATCACCAACATGGGCAAGCCTGACGTGGCGCGCATCAAGCGCGACGCCGATGTGGCGACGGCGGAAGCCGATCGTGATACCGCCATCAAGCGTGCGCTCGCGCAGCGCGAAGCTGCGATTGCCAAAGCGCAGGCCGACCAGGAGCGCGTGCAGGCCGAGACGCTTTCCCTGGCCAAGCAGGCGGAGGCGCAGCGCGATCTCGAAGTGAAGAAAGCGCAGTTCCTCGAAGTCACCAAAAAGCAGCAGGCGCAGGCCGACAAGGCGTATGACATCCAGTCGAACGTCATGCAACAGCAGGTCGTCGCCGAGCAGGTAAAAGTGCAGCAGGTCGAGAAAGAGCAACAGGTGAAGGTGCAGGAAGCCGAGATCAGCCGTCGCGAGAAGGAGTTGATCGCGACCGTCTTGAAGCAAGCCGAGATCGAGCGCCAACGCATCGAGACTCTGGCCCTGGCCGAAAAGCAGCGCCTGATGTCGGAAGCCGATGGCCACGCCGCCTCGATTCGCGCGCAAGGCGAGGCGGAAGCCGAAATCATCTTCAAGAAAGGCGAAGCCGAGGCCAAGGCGATGAACGTCAAGGCGGAAGCCTACCAGGAGTACAACCAGGCGGCGGTGATCGACAAGCTCTTCGCCAGCATGCCTGACGTAGTGAGAGCGCTCGCCAGCCCACTGTCGAATGTCGACAAGATCACCATCGTGTCGACCGGCAACGGCGACTCCGCCGGCATGAACAAGGTCACCGGCGACATCACCAAGATGGCGGCCCAGGTCCCGGCATTGTTCGAGACGCTCTCCGGCATGCCGCTGGGCGACTTGCTGGGTAAGGTCCGGCAGATCGGCGACAAAACTCCGAAGCCGTCGGCGGAATAGCAGAAGCAGTGCGGGACGGGCGACCCGCCCGTCCCGCACGCAAACCATGACAATGCGATGGAGACGATTATGACGAAACCACAGTATGTCGGATTAGGGGTGGCGCTGGGCGCCGTCATCGGAGCGGCAATCGGCTCCGCCCTGCACATGGGCGCCTGGGTGCCCATCGGAATTGGTATCGGCCTGGCGATCGGAAGTTCCTTGAGCGGCCGCGGCGCCGTCCGCAAGGAAGAGCCGTCGCTAAGGGCCAAGAGCTGAGAGTTGACAGCTGAAAGCTGACAGCAGTTTCAAGGGAAGGAGTCATTTATGGCATTACTGGAGCGAGTTTCCACCCTGGTTCGGGCCAACCTGAACGACCTGATCGACAAGGCCGAAGACCCGGAGAAGATGATCAAGCAGGTGATTCTCGACATGCAGAACCAGCTTCTGCAGGTCAAGACTCAGGTTGCGATCGCCATCGCCGATCAGCACCTGCTGGGAAAAAAGCAGAAGGAAAACGAAGAGAAAGTCGCCGAATGGATGCGCAAGGCCGAACTCGCCGTCGACAAGAAAGAAGACGACCTAGCCCGAGCCGCCCTGCAGCGGGTCGAGAGTTATCGCGAGCTGCGCGACAACTTCGCGCAACAGATCACCGATCAGAAGGCCCAGGTTGAAAATCTGAAGACCGCGCTGCGGCAACTGGAGCAGAAGCTGAATGAAGCGGAAACCAAGGCCGACCTGTTGATTGCGCAGCAGCGCCGGGCCCGTGCCGTCGGCAAAGCCAGTGACGCCAGGATGGCGATGGGCGACAATTCGAAAGCTGCGGCCTTCGACCGCATGAAGCGTAAGGTCGCGCATTCGGAAGCAGTGGGCCAGGCGAAGTCCGAACTCGCGGCCGAGGATGTCGAAGGCCGTCTCGCCGCCCTCGAAAAAGCCGACCGCATCGAGCAGTTGCTGGCGGACCTGAAGACAAAGCGCGGAGCGTAAAGTGTAGGGACCGGGCATCCCGCCCCCCCTGCAGTGGCGAAGAGACGGTTGATGCCGGCAGAAGAACCCGCTGCGGAGGCGCAACTGGGCTGCGTCTCCGCAGCGTCAGGCAACCCGGTGGAAGTGGCAATGACTAACAGATTACTGGCCCTGGCAACGGCCACGCTTCTGACCGGCGTCCTCCACGCCCAGACCATTCTCGGCGACTGGCAGGGCACCCTCCGCGTCCAGGCCGCCGAACTCCGCCTGGTTCTCCACGTTACACAGGATGACAATGGCATTCTCCGGGCCACCCTCGACAGCCTTGACCAGGACGCCATCGGAATTCCCGTCAGCTCGATTACCCTGACCGGCTCCGATGTGACCTTTTCTGTTCTCGCCGTGCATGGCACCTACAGCGGCAAACTCAACGTCGAGGGCAACACGATCGATGGGACCTGGACGCAACTTCAAACCCTGCCGCTTACCTTCCGCCGCCTCACCACCACGATCAAGACCGAGCACAAGCTTTCGAAGCCTTCCGACATCGACGGCGCCTGGTGGGGCACGCTCAACACCGGCCTGGTCGAACTCCGCATGGTCTTCCACATCACCAGTACCGAAGACGGTCTGATGGCCACCGCCGACAGTCCCGACCAGAACGCCAGCGGAATTCCTGTCACCACCGTCACCCGTACCGGTCCGGCTCTTAAGCTCGAGATGAAACAACTGGCCGGCGTCTTCGAGGGCAAACTCGATCCGACACTCGCGACCATTGACGGCTCCTGGACGCAGGCCGGCCATAGCCTCCCGCTCACGCTGAAGCGCCTGGAAAATCCTGCCGACCTTGAACGTCGACGTCCGCAAAACCCGCTGAAGCCTTACCCCTACCGCGAAGAAGAAGTCAGCTACCGGAACACCCCGGCCGGGGTAACCTTCGGGGCTACCCTGACGATCCCGAAAGGCAAGGGGCCGTTTCCCGCCGTGTTTCTCATCACCGGCTCCGGTCCGCAGGATCGCGATGAGAGCCTCATGGGTCACAAGCCCTTTCTCGTGCTCGCCGACTACCTCACGCGGCAGGGGATCGTCGTGTTGCGGGCTGATGACCGGGGCTTCGGCAAGTCCACCGGAGTATTCTCGACCGCGACCACCCTCGACTTCGCCAGCGACGCCGAAGCGGCGATCGCCTATTTGAAAACCCGCGCCGAAGCCGATCCGCAGAAGATCGGTCTCATCGGCCACAGCGAAGGAGGCATGGTGGCTCCCATGGTGGCGGCTCTCAACCATGACATTGCCTTCATCGTCCTTATGGCCGGAACCGGCGTTCCCGGCGATCAGATTCTGGTGGCGCAGAAGCAGCTGATCGAAGAAGCCAGCGGCGTGAACCACGAGCAGGCCGCGAAAGACGCCGCCCAGGAGAGGGAACTCATCGCCCTGGTGAAAAGCGAAAAAGACAGCTCGGCCCTCGAAAGGGAACTGAAGAAGAAACTCGCGGGCAGCGCGCCGGAAGCCGAACTTACCGGCGAAGTGAAGTTCCTCAGTTCCCCCTGGCTGCGCTACTTTATCCAATACGACCCGGCCGGAGCGCTCAGCAAAGTGCAGTGCCCGGTGCTTGCCATCAACGGCGAAAAAGATCTGCAGGTCCCGCCCCAGCTTAACCTTCCGGCCATTCGCAAAGCGCTCGAAGCCGGAGACAACAGGGATTTCGAGGTCGCCGAATTGCCCGGCCTCAATCACCTGTTCCAGAGCGCGAAAACCGGATCCCCCAACGAGTACGCCCAGATTGAGGAAACCATTTCACCCGTGGCGCTCGAGAAAATTTCCCGCTGGATTCTGAAACAGACAGGAAACTTGCCAGCCAGGTAACCCCGGGGAAAAATCTGCGCAGGGCGCGATACAATCAACCGGGCTTACGTATGAAAAAGATATTTCACTTCGATTCCCCGCCCGATGCTTACACCGCCGACGCGGCCGTGCTGTGCTGCTTCGATTACCGCATCAGCACAGCCGTCCGCAAATTCCTGCGCAAGCAGGGAATCGAGCGTCCTGACATGATCATCGTGGCCGGGGGTGCCAAGACGCTGGCCTCGCCGCGCAACGACTTCGAGCAGGACTTCATCCTCGAACAGGTGCGCATGTCGGTCCGCCTTCACCAGACCCGGCGCGTGCTGGTGATGAGCCACTCCGATTGCGCCACCTACGGCGGCCTCGCCCACTTCCATGGCGACCAGCGGGAGGAGGCGGAACATCATCGCGGGGAACTGTTGCGCGCCGGCCAATTGCTGGCCGCCAGCTTTCCCGGTCTTTCCATCGAACCCTACTTCGTCAAGTTTGACGGCGTGTGGGAGGTGCCCGGCGAGGCGGCTCTTGAGCCGCGGCCTCCCGGCAAGAAGGCCGAGCGCGGCTCCGATTCCGCAGCCTAGATCCCGGCTGGCGTCTTCCCCGCAACCCCTTTACACTAGCTCACCGTTCTGAGAAACTCATTCGTGGAAACCCAATCCATCGTCGTCCTCGACTTTGGCGCGCAGTATTCCCAGCTCATCGCGCGCCGCATCCGCGAGCAAAAGGTGTTCTCCGTGGTGTTGCCCTGCACCGCCACCCTGGAAGAAATTCGCAGCTATGCGCCTGTGGGCATCATTCTTTCCGGAGGTCCCTCGTCGGTCTACGATCAGGATGCTCCCGTCGCCAGCCCGGGCGTATTCAGCCTGGGCGTGCCCGTGCTCGGCATCTGTTACGGGCTGCAGTTCATGGTGCATGCGCTCGGTGGGAAGGTTCGTGGCGCCGAAAAGCGCGAGTACGGACACGCCAACGTCGAATTCAAGGACGACTCGCCGCTGCTCGAGGGCCTGCCCAGAACGCTCTCTGTCTGGATGTCGCACGGCGATGAGGCCGTCGAACTGCCCCCCGGCTTCCGGCTCATGGCCAGCTCGCCGAATGCCGTCGCCGCCATTCATAATCCGGACCGGAAACTGTGGGCGGTGCAGTTTCATCCCGAAGTCCGTCACACCCAGCACGGTACGGATATCCTGCGCAACTTTGCGCTTGTCATCTGCGGTGCCAAACCGACCTGGACACCGCAACACTTCATTGATTCCACCATCGCCGGCATCCGCCAGACCGTGGGCAGGGGGCACGCCATCTGCGCGCTCTCCGGGGGCGTCGACTCCTCCGTGGCCGCCACGTTGGTGGACCGTGCCCTGCGCGATGGCCAGGGACCCTCGCCACTCACCTGCGTTTTTGTCGACAATGGAGTTCTGCGCAAGAACGAGTTCGAAAAAGTGCAGCAGAACCTGCGCGACAAGCTGGGCCTTCACCTCGTCGCTGTCGATGCCACCGACCGCTTCCTGAAGAAGCTCGCGGGTGTCATCGATCCCGAGAAGAAGCGCAAGGTCATCGGCAACGAATTCATCGCCGTTTTCGACGACGAAGCTCACCGCATCGAAAAGGCCGAAGGTAAAGTCGACTGGCTGGTGCAGGGAACACTCTATCCCGACGTGATCGAATCGCGTTCCGTGCGCGGCCCGTCGCAGGTTATCAAGACGCACCACAACGTTGGCGGCCTGCCCGAAAAGATGAAGCTGAAGCTGATCGAGCCGCTCAAGGATCTGTTTAAAGACGAGGTCCGTCAGATCGGCCGCGATCTCGGCATGCCCGACGAAATCCTGCAACGCCAGCCGTTCCCGGGGCCGGGCCTTGCGGTGCGCATTCTCGGAGAAGTCACGCCCGAGCGCCTCGCCATCCTGCGGGAGTGCGATGATATCGTCGTCACCGAAATCAAGAACGCGGGACTCTACAGGAAAATCTGGCAGTCGTTCGCGGTCCTGCTTCCCGTGATGTCGGTCGGCGTAATGGGTGACCAGCGAACTTACGCCTACACCTGCGCCATCCGCGCCGTGCACTCGGAAGACGGCATGACCGCCGACTGGGTTGCCCTCCCGCACGAATTACTCAAGCTGATCTCCAATCGCATTGTCAACGAAGTCAAAGGCGTGAACCGCGTGGTCTACGACATCACCTCAAAGCCGCCCGGCACGATCGAGTGGGAGTAAGAGCGGATTCCGGATGTCAGATCTCGGACCTTGGTTTTCCGTTTTCCGCATGTGATTGTCCTCCCGGCGCCGGGCCCAGCGCAGGCGCAAGGAGACCGCGCACGAACATCGAGAGCCCGGAGCCTGCAGCCTGGAGCGCCAGCCCCTAAACCCGGCGCTCCAGCAACCTCTTCGATATCCCCGTCACCACCTTTCGCGGTGCAAAGCGCACCGACTCCGCCACCAGCCAGTTCAGCATGCCCGAGATCACCAGCGTCTTGCCCGTCATCAAACCGCGGTATCCGTCGAGGGCCACGGTTTTGGCATCCATCGTGCCAGGCTTGCGGGCGAGCGTGGTGTTCTCCATGGCCGCCCGCTTCTGAAATCCCGTGTCAGTCGGCCCCGGACACAGGCAACTTACTGCCACGCCGCTGCCCTCGAGTTCGCTGGCCAGCGCCTCCGAAAACGAAATCACATACGCCTTGGTCGCGTAGTAAACCGCCATTCGAGGACCAGCCTGGAAACCCGCCGTGGATGCCACGTTCATGATCTTGCCCGATCGCCGCTCCTTCATGGGACCGACAAAAAGCCGCGTTAACGCCGTCAGCGTCACCACGTTCAACTGAAGCTGCCCCAGGTTTTCTTCCAGGGCAATCTCGGCGAACTCGCCCAGCACTCCGTACGCCGCGTTGTTCACCAGAATGTCGACTGTGATTCCGTCGTGTTCGATCTGGTCAAACAAACTCTTCGCCGCCGCAGGCTCTGCTAGGTCGAAGGCCACCGGCTTCACCTTGACTCCAAACTGCCGCTGTAACTCACCGGCAAACTGTGTCAGCTTTTCGGCGCTCCGCGCCACCAGAACCAGGTGGTGACGATCCTTTGCAAATAACTTCGCCAACTCGTATCCGATGCCACCGGAAGCCCCGGTGATCAAGACAGTACCCATGTGTCTCCCCTCTCCAAACCTGTTATTCAAACTGATGAGAAGCGCTGCTCAGTAGAAGCAAGCAGGAGACAGCAGAAAAATCTGCTTGGTGTGCGCTTACTGAAACCAACCATGAAGTGTACGCATCATCATTGCCCAACGCTGGTGCGCGCGATTTGAAAGTGTGTCCGGCTTGCTCATGTCGTAGCCGCCGCCAGCGTTATGCAGCGCCGGAGAATAACCCTGAGGCATTTCAAATAACGCTTCCGGCAAGCCATTTTCAGAAAACTCCAGCAATTCAAGGCGGATGACCGTGGTGCGCTCGCCCTGCGTGCTGTGCACAGTCTGCTCGATGGCAAAACCCAACGCCGCGTTGCCCAACTGTTTGAAGTGAATCCGGTCGGGCGCGGTCGCGCGATCCCGCGCCGACGACAATAAGATCGCAGTCGCTGCGCCCCGGTCTTCACACCCCAATCCCGGCAGGTCGACATACCAGCCGTCGATTTCATCCATCCGCGCCGGAGTCGACGCGCCAGGGCCCGGCTTCAGTTGAATGCTCGTCTTCACATGCCGCGCCACGTAACTTCTCATCGGTCGCCGCTCGCCGGTATCCACCGAGTCACGAATGATGTCCACGTCCGCACTGGTTGCATCCGGCGGGCGGACAGACTGCGAGGGCTTTCGCTCCGACCAATCTACGATGGGGACTTGCACAAACGTTTTGGCCGCGGGATTGAGAGTGAAGCGAGTCTTCTTGCCGCACTGCGTGATGGTGATCGAATCCATGTTGGCAGAACGGGGGTCGGTACCTCCTTCAACCTGGTGCTCGCCTCGCTGCCGCGCTCCTTTCAGATAAAGCGTATCCACGGTCGAAAGAAAGCTGTCCCCTGTACGCCTGATCTTGATGGTTAGATCTCGGGAATCCGGAACCACGAACCTGGGGAAAGACACACAGCCGCTGAGGAGAAACAGGAGAAGGGACCAACTCAGGCTGCAGGCGGTCATGTTACTCCCGAACCACGAAGGCACGGGAAAACCCCGTGCCTCCCTGAATCTGGAGCTCTAGTGCCCAAGGCCTTAGAGCCCAGAGTCTGCTTTCTACGCTCCCACCAGCGCCGGCTCGACTCCATAAATGGAATGCCACGAAGTCGCCGCCTGCAGCCGCTCGTTGACGTTATTGATATTCTTCACTCCCTCGGTCTCCAGCCAGTGGCGGAACGCCTCGGGGCCCTGCTTGGCATATACGGGAATGCCATCTTTCCAGGTGGCGCGCCCGCAGAGCACGCCGTTAAACTTCACCCCCGCCTCCGCCGCCAGCTCGAGCGACTCGGTGAACTCCGAGTTGCTCACGCCCGCCGAGAGGTAGATGAACGGCCTGGTGGCAACGCTCGCCGCCTTGCGGAACAGCTCCATAGCCTCTTTTTTCGTGTACGCCGCCGGCCCTTTGAACGCTTTCGCGCCCTCCACAAACTTCATGTTCACCGGCACTTCCACCTTCATGATGTCCACGCCGTATCGCTCCTTGGTGAACTCCTGCATGCTGCCGATCACCGCCTCGGGTTTTTTCTGCGCGAATTCGAAGCCCTTTTCGTCGGCGCCTTCTTCGTAGCAGACAAATTCCAGGAAGAAGGGAATATCGTTGGCGCGGCACTCATCACCCAGGCGCTCTACCCAGGCATGCTTCCGGTCGTTGACATCCTTCGGATCGAGCGGCGTGTAGTACAGCAGAATCTTGATGCAATCCGCGCCCGCTTCCTTCAGCCGCCGCACCGACCAGTGATCGAGCAGATCCGGCAGGCGTCCCGGCCCGGTCTTGTCGTAGCCGGTCTTTTCATAGGCCAGCAGCAGCCCGGCGTTGCGCGCGCGCCGCTTCGATGCCGGCAATCCCCACTCGGGGTCGAGCAGAATTGCACTGGCATGCGGGGTAAGAACTTCCGTGACCAGGCTCTTGAACTCCTCCATCATCGCGTCGCTGACGTCCGAGCCCTTTTCCTTGGCCAGCGATTTGCGCAGCGATCCGCGCTGATCCATGGCGGCGGCTGCGATCACGCCGCGCTCGTTCGAGACTCTCTTCAATCCGGCAAGCTTTCCTGGGGTGAGCTTCATGAAATCCTCCAACAAGTGCGCTAAAGACGGTTGCGGCATCCCTCATTTGCAGTGTGAACAGGCCGCCATTGTAATACTTTTCGCCCCCCCGCGTGGTGATCGCCGCCACCAGCGCCCCTCTGCTGACGCCGGGCAGGGCGGAGGGACATTACCAGCGCCAGGAACTACCCCCTGACCACAGGACCACTTACTGCCGCAGCGTCAGCGCTCCCAACACCGCCTGCTGCCTGGCGATCAGCATCTCGACCCCCTGGGCCCCGAGCCCCAGCATCTTCCCCAGCTGCATTTCATCGAACACCTGATGTTCGGCTGTGGCCTGCACTTCCACCAGCTTCCGGCCGGCCGTCATCACGAAGTTCATGTCCACGTCTGCGCGCGAATCTTCCTCGTAGCTGAGGTCGAGCAGGATCTCCCCATCCACGATACCCAGGCTCACCGCAGCGACGTAGTCGCGCAAGGGTGACGACGCCAGGGTTCCCGCCTCCACCAACTTCTCCAGCGCCAGAGCGAGCGCCACAAACGCCCCCGTGACGGATGCCGTCCGGGTTCCGCCATCGGCCTGGATCACGTCGCAATCCATCCAGACCGTCCGCTCGCCCAGCCGCTCCAGATCCACCACCGCGCGCAGCGATCGCCCGATCAGCCGCTGGATCTCGTGGGTCCGTCCACTCGGACGTCCCTTCGCCACCTCACGGGGCGTGCGCGTCAAGGTCGCCCGCGGCAGCATCGAGTATTCGCTCGAAATCCATCCCTTGCCCGTGTTGCGCATGAATTGCGGGACGGCTTCCTCGATCGACGCCGTGCAGATGACTCGCGTGTTGCCCACCTCAATGAGCACCGAACCTTCCGCGGTATGAATGAAATCCGGAACCAGGTTCACAGGCCGCATCTGCTCCGGTGAGCGGTTATCCGAGCGATAGATCATCGTGCGATTCTAAATGAAGAAAATGCCGATTGCCGACTTCCCGTTGCCAAATCCACCCGCACCCCAAACGCCTTCCGTGTGCCCTTTGTGGTTAACGCTTTTGAATCTCAGTGGCCCGGTGGCTCGGTGGCAACACGCCTTCCTGCAAATTGGCAACCGGCAATTCGAAGGCGAAAATCACTGCTGCAGCTGCCCCACCAGCTGGTTCATCTGCGACACGTCGAAGAAGCCCGTCAAGTCCGTGTGTCCGGCCAGTGTGTCGCGCGTCCTGCCGTCCACCAGAATCTTGACCCGGTTGATGCCGGGAATATTCGCGGACAGCGTCTCTGTCAGCGACGCCACCGTCAATTCTTCCACCAGCACTCCGGAACGATGGGTATCGGAAAATGCCGCATTGGTATCAATCACGGCCAGCCCGGGATCTACCAGGTACACGTTTCGGATCTCCGACCCCTGTCCCAGCGGATGCGGTGAAGACTTGTCCAAATAAATGTCGATGAGCGCCCGCAGCAGCTCTTCAGCGCGCTCCTGACGCCCTGCCGGAAGCGCAATGCGTGCCCCCTGCGCCCGCAGCGTCCCCGGATCGTCGTACGCCACGTACAGCGTGACCTGCTCGGTCGGGCCCTGTACCGGAGGAGCCACAGGCCGCGCATAGGCCGCCGGCTCGGGTGTCGGCGTGGCCCCCCGGCGCATCCGCCACGCATACACGCTCATACCCAGGACCAGCGCCAACATCACCGCAACCCCGATGAGCAGATGCCGGGGAATCATCGTCCAGCCTCCAGTTTGTCGCGCACATCCACGATTCCCGCGGCGATCGAAACCGCGACCAGGTCCTGATACGCGGGAAGGGTCAGACTTGAAACCCCCTCCGCCGGCGGCGCGACTTCCACCCCGACCGCGGGTGCGATGATGTTGTTCAGCGGTCGCAGGGATGCGATCAATACTCGCACCGGGAGCTGCCTGCGACCAAATTCGGCGGAGATATTCGTCGCCGCCACCTGGCTCAGGCTCAGGAAGGGCGATTGTGCCGTATCCCAGTCGAGAAAAGGTCCGCGGCCCTGTGCGACGGCGGGAACCATCGCGGTGTACAGGCGGATTCCGCTGCCCTGCGACGTGGCGTGCAAACAGATGTAGATGGCCGGATGCGCGCTGTTCGCCAGGTTCGCCCGCTGATCCGGGGTCAGGGTGAAGTCGCCGTCCCGTATCAACAGCGTAGTCAACCCGCGCCCCCCCAGTTCCTGCCGCAAGCGCCGCGCCAGGGCCAGAGTGACATCCTTTTCCGACAGTTGATCGCTCAGCGCCGCCCCGCGCTCCTGGCCGCCGTGGCTCGCATCGAGCACCGCGAAGTAACGCCGCGCGCCGGCCGCCGCAGGGGGAGTGGTTTCTGCGGGCGTAGCTGGCAGGCTCGGCGCGGCCGGAGCCTGCACGGCCGGGGCCTGCCCCGTCGCCGGGGAAGGCGCGCTGATGGTGATGGTCTTTCCATCGTTGCTGAAGCTGGCAAACAGCGGGACCGTTCCCGTGACCTCAATCTTCGCAGCTCCGTTGTCTTCCGTGTATCCGGCCGAAGGAATCGTAGCGCTGTCGAAGGTCAAGGTCTGGGATCCGGGAGCCACCAGCGCCTCATGGTTGAACACCATGCGCAGTTTCCCCGGCTCGGTTGAAATCGAAGGATTCACCGGCACCGTAAAGTTCATCACCAAGCCTGAACCCGCGGCATCCTTGCTGATCTGTGCCGTGAAGTGTACCGCGACATCGCCCACGAACAGGCGCCGCGAATTCTCGTGGAAAGTAACCGGCCCGCCCAGAAACCGCGGCAACAGCGTGCTCAGCGACGCCAGCGGGACCAGCCCGCGCCCCTCTTCCAGCACGAAATTCGCCGGCAAATCGATCTCCCGGCCCTTTACCTTCGCCTGCTTCTTGTCGTTGGTGAATTCGCTGTCAACGTCGTTGTAGCGCAGCTTCCACTTCGAACCTTCGCTCTTGATGCGCACCGTTCCCAGCGGTTCCAGGATCTCGAACAGCCCGACATAATCCTGTCCATGCTCAATAACCGGCAGGGAATAGTTCGCTGCCTTGGAATAGATGGAGATCTGCTTTTCGGGGGGAGCCCCGGTCACCAGGAACGCTGACGCGAGAAAAAGAATGGAGAGCAGCCACCCGCCGAGCCGACGCTCGCCCGCGCCGTCTCGCTTACTCCAGCGCATAAATCGTCAGGCCGCTCAGCAGCTTGGGGTAGAAATCGGTCGACTTCTGCGGCAGCACTTCTCCTCGAAAGGCGATGTCGCGCACCTGCTCGATGCGCGCCGGATTCATCAGGAAGGCCACATCTGCCGCCCCGCTGCGCACCCTCCCCATGGCCTCGCCGGTGTCGCGAATGTAACTGAGATTCTGCTGGTTGCGAATCGATTCCTCGGAGAGTCCCAACGCCCCTTCGAGCAGGCACTTGTGCAGTTGCACCACGTCGAGCCCTTGCTGTCCGAGCGAAAGACTGCCAAACACGCTGGGACCCGCTTTCGGACGGCTAAAAAGAAAAACCCGCTCGGCGCTCACCGCCAGCAGAGCCGTCCCCAGGCGGCCTGCTTCCCGCAGAATTCCATGGGCGCGTGCCGCGTCGATGGCGGGATCAACCTCCTCCACACTGAAGTACGCCTTGGCTCGATCATGTAGCCCGTTCGCGGTAAACCCGCTCAGCCCGTGCACCACGCGGTGCGTGGGCAGGATCAACAGCCCGGGACTGTCCATGTTGATGAAGGTCATCATCACCATTTCATAGGGAGCCAGCTCCACCCCGGCCGTCCGCGCAAAAGTATCGCTCGACGACCTTTCCCGGGGCACACCCGAGGCCGGCCGCGCTGCCTCCCGCCGTTCGTTGCGGTAGTTCAATGCAGTCTCATAGCGGTGATGCCCGTCGGCGATGATCAGCTTCTTGTCACGCATTTTGCTTCGTACCAGGTTCACCAGGCTCGGGTCCGAAATCTTCCATACCAGGTGCAAAACTCCGTATTCATCGCGGGTCTCAATGTCGGGATCCCCAACCGGCGCCAGTATCCCCTCGACTTCCGCGGCAGGGTCGCTATACACCATGAAGATCTGCCCGAAGTGTGCCCGGGTAGCCCGCAGCAGATCCAGGCGGTCGGCCTTGGGCTTGGCCAGAGTCTGCTCATGGGGATAGACGACACCCGCGGTATAGTCCTCAATCTGTCCCAGCGCGATGAATCCCCGACGTTCCCGCTCCGTCTTCTCTCCGGGCGCGGTAAAGCGTTGCGCATACAGATAAATGGAGGGTTGTCCATCTTGTAGAAAGATTCCCTGGCGGCGCCATTCGCCAAAATACCGCGTCGCCCGCGAGTACGGGTTTTCTGCCGCATTATCAGCGGCTTCCCGCCTTCCTAGAATGATCCGCACCAGGTTGTACGGACTGGCAACGTGGTACTGCTCTTGCATGCTGGGAGTGATCTTGTCGTAGGGCTGAGTGACGACCCGGGAGATAGCCACCCGCGCAGGATCGTAGCGAAGGGCGCGAAATGGTGAAATTTGAGCCATCAGCCAGAAAAGGCATTGTAACAAGAGCCATCTGGAGAGCGTGCGGTCACAGGGAGCCCTCCCCCCGGGTGAGTAAACTTTTTCCCTCGCCGATGAATCTCAGGGAAGCGGCAAAATCTCCGGCCAATCGGTGCGAAACCTGTGATACTATCGCCGCCATTGAGGTAGGTATGGCCCGCCACGAAGGGCGTGGGCGCGGGTCGGTGAGGCCCCAAGTCCCCGAACGGTACATCCCGTGGTTTCTTCTCCGCTCCCAGAAAAGACCTGCGTCACGCTTTGCAGTGATAACGCTGTTGGCCGGCTGTTTTGCCCTGGCCTTCATCCTCGTCCCCGCCCCGGCCGCACAGAACACCGTCGATGACGTGCACATCCGCCCGCGCGTCGAGCCGGCGCAGCCCTCCCCGGAAGAGGGCATTGATCCTGCCCTCAAAACTCACACCAAGCCCATGAAAGTGGACGTGGATCTGGTTCTGGTGCCCGTCACCATCACCGATCCCATGAACCGCCTGGTGACCGGACTCGACAAGGAAAACTTCTCGCTGTGGGAGGGCAAGGATCAGCAGGAAATCCGCCACTTCTCGAGCGAAGATGCTCCTGTTTCGCTGGGTGTCATCTTCGACATGAGCGGCAGTATGACCAGCAAGATCGAGCGTGCCCGCGAAGCCGTCGTCGAATTCTTCAAGACCGCCAACCCGCAGGACGAGTTCTTCATGATCACCTTCGCCGACAAGCCGGAAGAGATCTCCGATTTCACCCAGTCCGTCGAAGATATCCAGGGCAAGCTGGTCTACACCATTCCCAAGGGCCGCACCGCGCTGCTCGACGCGATCTACCTCGGTGTCAGCAAAATGCGCCAGGCCAAGTATCCCAAGAAATCCCTGCTCGTCATCTCTGACGGCGGCGACAATCACAGCCGCTACACCGAAGGCGAGATCAAATCCGTGGTCAAGGAAGCTGATGTCCTCATGTACGCCATCGGCATCTACGACCACTATTTCCCCACGGAAGAGGAACGGCTCGGCCCCGAACTCCTGAGCGAACTTACGGAAATCACTGGAGGCCGTGCCTTTACCATCGACAACCCCAACGATCTGGCTGACGTAGCCACCAAGATTGGTATTGAACTGCGCAACCAATATGTGCTCGGATACCGTCCAAAGAACCCAGCGCACGACGGCAAATGGCGTAAGATAAGGGTGAAGCTCATTCCACCCAAGGGTTTGCCTCCGCTACGGGTTTATGCCAAGACGGGTTACTATGCACCTTCGGAATAACCGGGTCCTCGTTCCCCTGTTCGCTTTCCTTCTGCTGGCGATTACGATCTGGGCGCAAAGCGCTCCTACGCCGCAAAGCGCCCCGGCTCCGGCGCAAACGCCCTCCGCCGATTCCACCTCCCCGCCCCCGAACAACTCCAGTAAGACTTCGCCTACGGTCAATGCTCCGCAGCAGGGCCAGCCCGCTGAGTCAGAAAACAATGGCGTGTTTGTCTTCAAGAAGGAAGTCGAGGAGGTAGTCCTGCACGCCACGGTGGTCGACGACAAGCAACACCTCATCACCAACCTCGACAAGAACGCCTTTACCATCTACGAAAACAACCAGCCCCAGACTATAACCTCCTTCCGCCATGAAGACATTCCCGTCGCCATGGGCATCGTCATCGACAATTCCGGGTCCATGCGTGAGAAACGGGAGAAGGTCAACAAAGCGGCCGTCAACCTGGTGCGCTCCAGCAATCCCCAGGACCAGGTCTTCATCGTCAACTTCAACGATGAGTACTACCTCGATCAGGACTTCACCGGAGACATCAAGAAGCTCAGCGAGGCCCTTGAGAAAGTCGAGGCCCGCGGCGGCACCGCGCTCTACGACGCCGTCGTCGCTTCCGCCGACCACCTGAAGAGAACCGCCAAGCTGCAAAAGAAAGTCTTGTTCGTTGTGACCGACGGCGAAGATAACGCCAGCCGCGAGAACCTCGAGCAGGCGGTTCGCCGCCTGCAGGAGGAAAACGGGCCGACCGTCTACTCCATCGGCCTGCTGGGTGAGGAAAAGCAGCGCCGCGCCCGCCGCGCCCTGCAGACGATTTCCGAGCACACCGGCGGCATCTGTTTCCTGCCCAAGACCGTCGACCAGGTCGACGAAATCAGCCGCACCGTCGCCCACGACATCCGCAACCAGTACACCATCGGTTACAAACCCACCACCCCCAAAAGCGCGGGCGGATACCGCACCATCCGCGTCGACGCCAAGGCCCACGGCTACAACAAACTCTCGGTCCGCACCCGCAGCGGCTACTACCCCGGCCAGGAGCGCGCCGAAAAGTAAGCCAGAAAGCAACCATGGAAAGAGGGCGTCAGCGCCCCGCCGGACCGGCGATCGCGAACCACCGGCGCTCGCCAACAACTGCCGCCAGCTAACCAGTATTGTGATTCCGCAAAACGAAGAACGTGCTTTCCCCGGCAGCGCCGGTGCTCCCGACAAAAAGCAGGTGCTTGTAGGCGACAGAATGAGAAACGAAGAGTTTGCAGGAAAACCTGAAGACCTGAGCCTGCAGCCCAACTCCCGGCCCCGCCCCGGCGGTTGACGCCTCCATCTCCCCACCCGTACTCTGTACGGTGAGAATGAAAACGATCGAGGGCACTCGACTGCGAGTCGCCGACGACATTACCCAGCTTGTCGGCGATACCCCCATTCTTCAGTTAAGAAAACTGGTTCCCGCTGGCTCGGCCTCGGTCTTCGTCAAACTTGAATACCTGAACCCCGGCGGCAGCGTGAAAGACCGCGCGGCCATCGGTATCATTCGCCGCGCCGAGGAAGAGGGCAAGCTGCGTCCCGGCGGCACCATTGTCGAAGCCACCGCCGGCAATACCGGGATCGGTCTCGCGCTTATCGGCGTCAACCGGGGTTACAAGGTCGCGCTGTTCGTGCCGGAAAACTTCTCTGAAGAAAAAGTCATGATCATGCGGGCCCTCGGCGCCGAGGTCACCCGCACCCCGGACGCCGAGGGCATGTCTGGGGCCATCCAGCGCGCTCAGGATCTAGCCGCCCGCGACCCCAAGGCTTTCATGGCGGCGCAATTCGAAAACCCCGCCAACCCTGACTATCACTTCGAAACCACTGCGCAAGAGATGTTCGACCAGATGGAAGGTCGAATCGACGCTGTCGCCATCGGCGCAGGCACGGCTGGCACCTTCACCGGCGTTGCCCGTTTCCTGAAAGAGCGTCTTCCCGGCGTCCTCGCTTACGCCGTCGAGACCGAGGGCTCGGTTCTGGGAGGCGGCCAATCCGGCAAGCATAAAGTCGAAGGCATCGGCACCAGCTTTATTCCCAAGAACTTCGATTCCTCGGTCTGTGACGGGGTTCTGATGGTCACTGATCTCGATGCCTTCGAAATGGTCAAGCAGTTGGCCGCCCAAGAGGGCGTGCTCGCCGGATCGAGCGCCGGTGCCAATGTCTTTGCCGCCCTCGAGGTCGCTCGCCAACTCGGCCCCGGCAAGCGCGTCGTCACCCTCATCCCGGACTCCGCCGAGCGCTACTTGTCGAAGAAGATTTTTGCGGGAGGAGTTTGAAAAGCAGCATTTAACACTCAGCACTCAGCCCAATCAGGCTCCTGCCCGTGACCAGCACATGCCCGGGAATGCTGAGGGCTGATTGCCGGGTGCTCAATCGAGCACTGCATGTTTAACAAGAAAAAAAAAGAAAACCCCGGCTTCTCCACCCGCGCCATCCACGTCGGCCAGCAACCCGACCCCGAGACCGGAGCCGTCAGCGCGCCCATCTATCCCACCTCCACCTACGTGCAGCAGGGCATCGGCGAGCACAAGGGATACGAATACTCCCGCGTCTCCAACCCCACCCGCACGCGCGTGGAAGAGAATCTCGCTGCCCTCGAAGGCGGTATCGGCGCGCGGGTGTTCTCCAGTGGCATGGCGGCCATCAACGCCATCACCACCATGCTGCAGGCCGGAGACCACGTGGTTTGCGGCAACGATCTCTACGGAGGCGTGCCCCGCCTCTTCAACCAGGTTCTCTCCACTTTCGGCCTGGAATTCACCTACGTCGATACCACCGACGCCCGCAGCGTCGAGCGCGCCATCGAGAAGAACACCCGCATGGTGTACGTCGAGACGCCCACCAACCCGCTGATGTCGATCACTGACGTGGCCACGGTCAGCCGCATCTGCCGCAAAAGGAAAGTCGATCTGGTTGTCGACAACACCTTCATGTCGCCCTACTTCCAGCAGCCCCTCGCTCTGGGAGCCGACCTGGTCGTCCACTCGACTACGAAATTTCTCAATGGACACAGCGACGGCCTTGGTGGCGTCGTCATCTGCACCCGTGAAGACCAGATGGAAAAACTGGCCTTCATCCAGAAAGCCGCGGGAGCGATCCTCTCTCCCTTCGAGTGCTGGCTGATTCTGCGCGGCGTGAAGACCCTCGCCGTGCGCATGGAACAGCACGACCGCAACGGCCGCAAGATCGCCGACTTCCTCGCGCGCCATAAAAGAATCCCCAAAGTCTTTTATCCCGGACTACCCGACCATCCGCAGCACGAACTCGCCCAACAGCAGATGTCGGGATTCGGTTCGATGATCACTTTTGAAACCGGATCGCTCTCCAACGCCAAGAAAATGCTGAAAAGAGTCCGCGTCTGCTCGCTCGGGGAATCCCTCGGCGGCGTCGAAACGCTCATCTCTCACCCCGCCACCATGACTCACGCGGCGCTCGGCGAGAAGGGACGCCGCGCTATCGGCATCACCGACGGTATGGTCCGCATCTCGGTCGGCATTGAAGATGTCAAAGACATCATCGATGACCTCGACCAGGCTTTAGCTGCTATCTGATTCCAACAACAACGATGGGGGACGAGCGTCTCCCGCCGTCCACGAGCCGCCAACCCATGGCACCGGGACGGGATCGGTAAGGAGCGATTGATTGGGTCGCTCGAAGAGGGCGGTGGAAGAAATCCGGCAAAGAACCCAATCCCGCCGCGTCGTCGCCGACGATCGTTTACCCTAGACTCATGCCCCGCGAATGGAACGCCACTACCTACCACCGGGTCTCCGGCCCGCAGGTCAGCTGGGGCAGGAAGGTCCTGGCTCGCGTGCACCTCGAGGGGAACGAAACCCTGCTCGACGCGGGATGCGGCACGGGTCGTCTTACCGAAGACCTGCTCGCAGCCTTGCCCGCCGGCCGTGTCGTCGGAGTCGATCTCTCCCGAAACATGCTGTGCGCCGCCCGCGAACATCTCGCGCCCCACGCCGCCAAAGCCGCCTTCGTCGTCGCTGATCTCGAAAGCCTGCCCTTCGAGCGCGCCTTCGACGGCGTTTTCAGCACCGCCGCCTTCCACTGGGTCACCGATCATGACCGTCTCTTCGGCAGCCTCTTTCGCGCCCTCAAGCCTGGCGGCTGGCTGGTCGCCCAGTGCGGCGGAGGAGCCAACCTCGCCCACCTGCGAGAGCGCGCCCGCGCGCTCGGCGCCTCCCCGAGGTTCGCCTCCTACCTGGGCACCTACCGCGAGCCCTGGGAGTACGCCGACGCTGAGACCACCGCGGCACGTCTGCGCCGCGCCGGATTCGAAAACATCGCAACCAGCCTCGAGGCCGCTCCAACCGTCTTCGAGAGCGCCGAGAAGTTTTCCGAGTTCATCCGCAACGTCGTTTTCCACCGCCATCTCGAATGCATCCCTGATCCGTCCCTCCGCGAGGAATTCATCGCCATCCTCACTCGCCTGGCGACTGAGGACGATCCGCCCTATTGCCTGGATTATTGGCGCTTGAACCTGGAAGCTTACGTCCCGGCGAAGTGAAAGGCGTTGGAGACGGGGCGTCCCCGCCGGTCCACCCTCAACCATCACCTTGTCAGCAAGCGCGAGGGGCCCCCTTTTTTCGCTGCCGGCACCCCGGGCGATTCGCGCGATGCCTCAAGCGCAGGCGCAGGGAGAGCCCTGCCGTGCTCCGGCGCCATTGCCCTTCGCCCCGGGACCCGGGATGACGTCCTGCCAGAGAGAGATCACATTTTCCGGCGTCATCGGTCCCTAGGAACCCACTACCTGCTCCCCCAACCACTCCAGATACTCGGCACTCCCATCTTCAATCGCCACACACACGCACTCCGGCAGCTTGTAGGAATGCAACTCGCGAATGGTCTCTCCTACCTGCGTAAACATCGCCGCCGCGGTCTTGATCACCAGCAGCCACTCCATGCTTTGTTCGATCTTTCCCTGCCAGCGGTACACCGACTCCACTTCCGGCACCAGGTTCACGCACGCCGCCAGCCGCCGCTCCACCAGGGTGCGCGCTATCTTGTGGGCTTCTTCTTTCGTGCCCGCCGTGGTCAGAACAATCCTCTTGTCAGTCATATAGAATCAGCCGTTGTCCAGAATGATTGATATGTAGAGACGGAGCTGTGCTGCGTCCCCCGCTTCCCGCATCATAGAGGCTTCCATGGCAACGCAAATCAAATTCGGCACCTCGGGATGGCGCGCCGTCATGGCCGAAGAATTCACGTTTGCGAACGTGCGTCGCGCCGTCACTGGCATCGCCCGCTA
>DATFTE010000215.1:0-3350 GCA_035262225.1 Terriglobales bacterium | reverse complement strand
ACAGGTGGCGACGCAGCGTCCCTGGGGGATAGTAGTGAGGAACTTGAGGAGCGTGCAACCTTCGGTCCCCGTCCCGATCATACCGTAGTTGACGATCTCGTTGGGGCTGGTAGCGGTCAGGATAGCGGGCGCGCCGCCCTTCCCGAGCGCGCGCGGCAAGGCGCCAACCGCGGTCGTGACTATTCAGGTCTTCCGCGAGGAATAGCAGTCATCCGCGATCTTTCTGAAGGAGACCCGCAGAAACTTCCTGAAAATCGAGCCGGACTCTTGCTCCGACGCACGATAGTCTGAGGCACACAGCGAGTCCCGCACGAATCAACTTCGAGTCATCCGCGAACTTCGTCTATTGCTCGCCGGCGCAGCCCCGGGATTCCTACCAGCGGTGTCGGCCTGGCCGTGCCTCGCCGGGAGGAATGACAAAAAGCCGAAAGAGCAAAAAGAAAATCGGCAGGTAGGACTTGCGTTCCTGAGAGAGACCTGTTAGGCTGTGCGCCATGCAGGCCGTATGGCGCTACCGGCAACGCGTGATCACCGATGCCGATGTCGCTTTCATTCGGCAACTCATGGCCGAACATCCGCAGGCCAGTCGGCGAGCCCTTTCCTCTTTGCTCTGTGAGGTTTGGAACTGGAGGCAAGCGAATGGAGCCCTGCGAACCATGGTCTGTCGGGGGCTGATGCTGCAACTGCACCGCCAGGGCCTGATCGAGTTGCCGCCGATTCGGCGGCGCATGGCGAACCCACTGGTGCAACGCAAAAAACCGGCCGTGGTGGAAGTGGACACGCAGCCTCTGTGCGGCCGTCTGGCCGAGGTTCGGCCGCTCGAGTTCCGCTCGGTGCGACGCACACCGGACGAGCCGCTGTTCAACAGCTTGCTCGAACAGTACCATCCGCTGCGCTACGTCCAACCGGTCGGGGAACACCTAAAATTTTTGGTCTACGCGGGAGCTCGGCCGGTGGCCTGTTTTGCCTGGTCTTCCTCGGCGCATTACCTGGGCTGCCGGGACCGCTTCTTGGGTTGGTCCGATGAGGCGCGACGCCAGAACATCCACCTGCTGGCCTATAATCCCAGATTTCTTTTGGCGCCCTGGGTGTGCATCCCGTACTTGGCTTCGCATCTGCTGGCGCGCATGACGCGCATGCTGTCTGCGGAATGGGAGCGTATCTACGGTCATCCGATTTATTTTGTGGAAACTTTCATCGACCCCGAGCGCTACCGCGGGACCTGTTATCGCGCGGCGAACTGGGTGGTGATGGGTTGCACCACCGGCCGCGGCAAGAACGCCTGGAGCAAGAAGCCCACCCGCTCGATCAAGCAAGTGCTGGGATATCCACTGCAGCCGGATTTCCGCCAACGGTTGTGCCATGTTCACGATTAAACAGTTGGGGCAGATGGCCCGCAAGGCTCTGATCGAGTGCATTCGGCGTTTGCTGAAAAGGGTCAGGCAACTTGAGCAGCGGGTCAAGGAACTGGAAAGGCGTCTGGCCCAGAAAGCGCAGAACGGCACCAACAGCCATCGCCCCCCATCCAGCGACGGGTTGCCGAACAAGCCTCGTCCCAAGAGTTTGCGCACCCGCAGCGGCCGCCAACCCGGGGGCCAACCCGGACATCGCGGTCAGACCCTCGAGCGAGTCAAAAAGCCTGAGCACCTTCAGATTCATAAACTGACCGTGTGTCCGGATTGCGGAGGAGGTCTGGAGCGGGAGCCCGTGCTGGACTACGAGAGTCGCCAGGTTTTCGATCTGCCGCCACAGCCTTTGGAGGTGACCGAACATCGAGCGGAGATCAAGGATTGTCCGCATTGTGGGGACACCGTGCGGGCAGAGTTTCCGGCGGGGGTGAATGCACCGGTGCAGTATGGGTCGCGCTTTCAAGCCCTGATGGTCTATCTGAACCAGCAGCAGATGCTGCCGTATGATCGGCTGGCGCAGTTGTGCCAGGATCTGTTCGGGCAGCCCTTGAGTGCGGGGACTCTGGTCGCGGCCGTCGAACGCGTGTTTGTGCAGTTGGAACCCTTCGCTCGGGCCTTGGTCCAGCAGATACGGCAAGCGCCGCTGGTGCATCTGGACGAGAGCGGTCTGCGCGTGGACGGGACCTTGCACTGGCTGCACGTGGCTTCGACCCGGGAGTTGACCTTCTACGGGGTGCATCGCAAACGGGGCACCGCAGCGATGGAGGCCTTGGGAATCATTGGAAAGTGTCGCCAGTGGGTGATGCATGATTTCTGGAAGTCCTATTTTTCCTATTCCGAGTGCCTGCACGCCCTCTGCAACGAGCATCTATTGCGTGAGCTGAAGTTTCTTTGGGAAGAGCAAGGGGAGCGGTGGGCCAAGCAGTTGAGCGATTTGCTCCTGGCACTCTACCGGCGAAGGCAAAAGCGGGGCCCCTTTAGCGAACGGCAGTATCGGTGGGCCGAGAAGCAGTTTAAGAAAGTGCTGAGACGGGGACGCTACCGGCACCCCCGCCCGCCTTCCGGTCAGCGCTGTCGGGCCCAGAGCAAGGCGGCCAATCTGCTGGATCGGCTGGAGGACGTGCATCCGTGCTATCTGGCTTTCCTGTGGAATGAGCATGTGCCCTTCACCAATAATCAGGCCGAGCAGGACATCCGCATGATCAAAGTGCGGCAGAAGATCTCCGGGTGTTTCCGCACGCTCGATGGAGCTAAGATGTTCTGTCGCATTCGCAGCTACCTGAGCACCTGCCGGAAACAAGGTCGCAACCTCTGGGACGCAATCGAGAGGGCCGTCGTGGGGGAATCGTTTCTTCCCTCCTGCCCTCCGGCAGGTCCCTAAGAAGCAGCAGCGGATCCGACGAGCTTTCCGCGTAACGGATCTTCGCTCGGGATTTTCCGAGAAACGATTAGCGTGGAGGGGCCAGAAGGAATTCGAGAACCCGCCCGACGCAGCGGTCTACCTTGGCCTGTCCGGCCGGGGTGGGCATGAGATACCCGCAACGGAGGCAGGCATACAGGGCGACGCGCCCGACTTGAATTTCCTTTCCGGCCAGCTTCTCCGGCCCGGTGAGCCGAACCGGGTAGGTGGTAATCCGCCTCTCTAGATTGCTTGCCCCGCACTTGGCACAAGCTCCCGGCCTGCTGGTTCCCTTCTTGTGCGGCATCTTGAACTCCTGATTCGCCGGGGGCGGCGTCGTGACTCTTCCAGAGGCCGCACTCTATCACATGTCTAAAATCCCCGAATCGAGCCAACACTGATATAGTCCAACGAAGAACCTAAATAGTTACCAATCAGCATGCGTTGGGCGTAACGGGTGAGGAGTTGTTTGGCGGAGACCCGGCGTTGGTTGGTAAGCAGGATGGTGGGCTCGTCGTGGCCGAGATCCTCGACAAAAAACT
>DATFTE010000214.1:0-7387 GCA_035262225.1 Terriglobales bacterium | reverse complement strand
GCCCAAGCGGTTGATCAACACCGGCGGGTACGAAAAGAAGGACCGCACCACGCACCGCATCGAGATCACGAGTGGGAAAGACATTGACGAGGAAGTAAAGCGCTGGCTGCGAACGGCGTACGAAGCGGATGAGTAAGCGGCGAGGCGGAAAATTTGACCCCAAAAATAAGAAGCGCCCCGGACTCTTTCGAGTCGTGGGACGCCCGAACAGCCCTCCCCCAGAACTGCTCGAGAGTTAAGCTAAGTCCAAAACCGAGACATGACAATCCCACATTCGTGCCAGCGAAGTAGCACGAAAGGGCCATACTCCCGCCCGGTAGGGGAGTTAGAGGAAATTTCCGAAGATGAGCCGTAAACATACATGGTTCTACAGTGTTTCCCGCATTGACATCAGACGGTTATGCCAGTGAGACTTGATTGCTTAGTTGTAGCGTCGCGCAACATACTTCGAAGCTTGGTGTTTGACCTAACTAATCGGGATCAACAGCGACATTAGGTTCGCGGTTGCCTTTTCGTCTGCGCAAAAGGATGTTGGAACTGTGCAAGAACTTGCACAAAGAGCGAGACAACCGGTTCTCACCGCTTGGGGTAAAGCCTTTGTGGTGAATAGCATGCCGTATTGATGGGTTTGGCGGTCGGTGTGCACTTTTCAGGCGGGGGTCTCGGGCGTTTTGCCTAGGCGCCGGCGGAAATACCGGCTGGTTCTAGGGTTGTACGTAGTGCTCAGGAGGATCTCTATGAGACGCGTTATCCTGTTGACCCTACTTGCGTTAGCGTTGCCGATCGCAACGTTTGGCAGTAGCAGCGTCGACTTTACCAACAGTGGTGGCACATTGACAGGAACCAGCAGTGGCCTGTCGCTGACAGGTTCGACGTTGGCAGCGGTCAACGGCCTGAACGGCGGGGGCCTCATTACCGGCAATTTGGGCAGTGTCACCTTTAACACCGGCGCTTTGACCAGCGGATCGTTGCAAATGGGTGGCAGTTTCGCTGGGGGCGGCAATTTTACGATTACAGGCAACGGGACCAATGGCATTCCGAATGGAACGATTTTCACGGGAACATTCAGCGGGCCGGTGACATGGACGCTGGTGACCCTTGCCAACGGGACCCACAACTACACGCTGACAGGCACGCTGACCGGAACTCTGGGCAGCGGGTTCTCGACCAACGGCGTGACGGTCCAATTGACGATCAATACAGGCAAGGGCTTCTTCAACGACTCGACGACGATCTCGAGCGGCGACACCAACATCGTGATGCCAGAGCCGGGCACGCTCGGCCTGCTGGGTACGGGCCTGGTTGGAGTGGCGGGTCTCATGCGCCGCAAGACGAAAGCCTAAGTATTCCCTGAGCCATTGAAGCCCTGCTTCCCGGCAGGGCTTTTTCTTTTCCCCCAAAATGACGCTTAGAGTTACTGCGGTAATCGCGCAAGGGGGGATTACCGTTGACCATGCCGACGGGTGTCCTTACATTCGCCAGCAGGGGGTTGTATGAAGGACATTCACGAGGTTCTGCGGCGCAAGCAGGCGCGCTATGGGCAGCTGGCCAAGCAGATTGACATGCTGCAGCAGGCGGCGGAAAAGCTACGGGAAGTCGCTCCGCTGCTGGCGGAAAACGAGGAAGACGACAGCGCCATCCTCGCGGAAGTCGAGGAAGAAACCCGCCAGCAAAGCGTGATGTCAGCCAAGGCAGCAGCGGCGCCCGCGGCCCAACCCGCTTCCCCAAAGCGGGGCGTAGCGCCGCGCTGGCCGTAGAGGAGCGGGCACGGCAACGATATCGGCGTGACTATGACGTTTCAGGCGCTATTGGTTTCCAAAGACGAAGAAGTTGTCGGGGTGCTGACCGCGGTGCTTTCGGGATTCGGCCTGGGCGTGCAGCCCTGCGGATACCCGGACGCTGTGGAGCGGCTGAGCGAGGAGAAGTTCGACGCGGTGCTGGTGGACTTCGATGATCCGCACAACGCGGCGCTGGTCTTGCAGAATGCCAGCCAGCCGGCGACGAGAAACAGCGCGGTCACCATTGCCCTTCTCAGTGACAAGGCCAAGGTTCGCAAGGTGTTTGGGGCGGGCGCGAATTTTGTTTTATACAAGCCCGTCTCCGAAGCTCAGGCGCAGGTCAGCCTGCGCGCGGCCACGGCGTTGATCAAGCGCGAGCGGCGGCGGTCGTTCCGCGTGCCGGTACAGGTTCCGTTGCAGTTGCGGGTGGAGAACGGCGCGGAGACCGAAGCCATTCTTCTCGATTTGAGCGAGGGAGGGATGGACGTGCTGGCTGCGCAACCCCTTTATCCTTCTGCCGCAGTCAGCGCGCGCTTCAGCTTGCCTGGCGCAGGCGAGATTGAACCGCACGGCGAGGTGGCGTGGGCGAATCCCAACGGCCAGTCGGGCGTGCGTTTCACCGATATCGGCGAGCCTTTGCGCAACACTCTGCGCCAATGGGTGGCGGCCAATGCGCCTGAGCTTCCGCCGGATGATCCCGAGCCGGTTTCCGAGTGCAAGCTGACGGATTTGAGCCTTGGCGGATGCTACGTTGAGACCTCGTCTCCCTTCCCGGAGCATTCCGGCATCGTGCTGAGCCTGCGGGTGAAAGACGTAGAAGTGCAAGCCGAAGGGATGGTGCGGGTGATGCATCCCGAGTTCGGCATGGGGATCGAGTTTGCCACGCACACTCCCAAGCAGCGGCAGCAGGTGGAAGGCTTTATTGAGCTTCTGACCAGCCATCCGGGGACGGTTCCTCAGCTGTCGGTCACGCCGCGAGCACTGAGCGCGGGGCAAGAGTACGAACAACACGTGGGTGGTGAGGAAGAGATGGAAGATCCGTTGCTCGAGTTGCTGCGCCGCGCCACCGCGCTGGGGCAGGAAGAATTTCTCAAAGCGCTGCGCCAGCAGCGACACTCGGAAGAGATTGAGTCATTGAATCGTTGAGTCACGCTGAATCATTGATTCATTGGAGACAAGTTTTTCACCGCAAAGGTCGCGAACAAGTGACGCAAAGCGCCCTAAGTACGCCTTCCCAGCCGTAATTGACGAGCTTCTGCTGAAAATCTTGGATAGCCGAGGGCGCTGAGAGTTACTCGGCGGCCTTCTCGGCCAGGGTTTCGATGACGGCGATGTTGGCCAGCAGATCCGGAGGCAGGCCGTGCCGGTCTTTCAAATACTCGGGGCTGTTGTAAGAGACCCAGACCTTTCCAGCGGTATCTTCCCAGACAAGGATTTTCAGCGGCAGGTCGATAGCGATGCTGGGGGCGGCCAGCATCAGCGGAGTTCCAGCCTTGGGGCTGCCGAAGATGAGCAGTTTGGTGGGAGGCATTTTCATTCCGACTTTCTCCGCTTCCCCGCTGTGATCGACCAGCGCGAACAGGGCGACTCCCTTGGAATGCACGATGTTCTTGAGCTTCTCGACGGTCTGATCGACGGATTGATGGCTGGGCTTGTCGATGATGCCTTGGATTGCGCGCGGGGCCACGGCGGTCTCCTTTCGGCTTCAGGAATAAAAGTGGGTTGAACTGCGCACGGAAAGCAGATAGATGGCCATTGCCAGTCCGACCAGAGCCAGGAAAGCGGCTGTAGCGACAGCCTGGGTCAACGAACGAGCGCAGGAAGGTTCGCCTTGATCGAGTTGACGGACCAGACGAACGTGACGCCGGGCAGAGAAGATGTTGACGGCGATTCCCGCCGCGATCAGGGCGGTGCCGAACCACAGGGAAAGCCCGGGCGCGGGGGCGGGCTGGGCTCGCTGGAACAGCTCGAACTGTTGCACGAACAGGCCGAAGCGGGCAACGACAAATCCGAACCCCATGAGGGCGAGGCCGGTACGGATCCAGGCGAGAAATGTGCGTTCGGCGGCCAGGTAGTCGCGCACATCGGCTTTGGGGTTTCGGTCCATCGCTCGAATCGTTCGTCAAACCATAATAGAAATCCCCGGTGAGCGGGGGCGAGGCTCGGAAATCTTGAAGCGCCAAGGTCGCAGAAAGGCCTGGCATCCCTCAAGCGCTAAAGCGCGGATTCATGTTTTGCCTTGCAGCACGACTGCGGTCGTGCTCTCCCGACCGTTGGTTGGCGGGCGCCAGAGATTGGACAACAACACGAAGGCCCGCACGCCGTCTCTCGTGCGGGCCTTCAGGCCCTTACGGGCTTGTTCCACCTCGTATGCGGAAAAGTGTAGCGGCAAGCGGGGCAAACAATGTTTCTGTCAGATTAAAATCGCGTAAAAATCGCGCGTTCCTTTCCACATACCACTCGATCACTGCCGCAAGTGATTGAGGTCACTGCCGGAAGTTCAAGCGGGGACTATAGAGAATCTAGCTGGGCCTCGATTGCCCTAGTGTCGAGGAGGTGCCCCGTGCCGGCGACCACGATCAGTTCGCGCATTTCCATCAAGAACATTCTTTTCCCGACCGATTTCTCCGAGGCCGCGGCGGGCGCGCTTCCTTATGTGCGCGCGCTCGCCAGGTGGTATGACGCGAAAGTGGTGATTGCGCACTCGGCGCCCGCGGTGAGGGCGCTGGCCTTGCCGCTGCAGCCGGTCCCGCAGGAGATGGACCTGGAGTGGGAGAGCGCGCAGAGCAAGATGAAGGAATTCATTCACACCAATCCCCTGCCCGGACTGCACGCGGAGGCGGTGGTGTGCCGGGGGGAGATGGGGAACTCGGTGACGGATGTGGTGGGGCGTTACCGGATCGACCTGGTGGTAGTCGGCACGCGAGGGCGGGAGGGGATGAGGAAGGTGATGCTGGGATCGGGGGCGGAGCGGATTTTCCGGCGAGCCGGCTGCCCAGTGCTCACGGTCGGACCCAACGTGAAGCGCACCGAGGCGGAGTTTGAGAGCTGGAAGAACATTCTGTTTGCCACCGATTTTTGTGAGGGCTCGCTCGGCGCGCTGCCCTATGCTCTTTCGATTGCGGAGGAGAACCAGGCGCAATTGACGCTGGCGCACATGCTGCCACTGGTGCCGATCGAGCGGCAGAGTTCCGTGGAAGAGGCAACCCAGCAGCGCCTGCAGTCACTGCTGCCAGTGGACGCTGCGGACTGGTGCACGGCGGAGTGTGTGGTGGGTTTCGAGTTTCCTTCGGATGGAATTTTGCGGATTGCCGCGCAGCGGTGCGCGGATCTGATCGTGATGGGCGTGCACAAGAGCGACGTGCCGCCGGCCTCATCGCACTTGCCGTGGGCGATCGCCTACGAAGTGGTGTGTCACGCGAAGTGTCCGGTGCTGACGGTGAGGGGGTAGAGGAGTTTCGAGATTTCCCGGTTGTCGCACCGCCGGAGCCGGGCGCTGCCCGGCAGGGACGGGCGGGAGCGCCCGCCCCTGCATGTTCTTTAGCCGGGTTGGGGCTTCCACTTGTTGAGGAACTCGAGCAGGGCTTCCGGGCCGAGGGCGCGGGCCTTTTCGAATTCTCCGTTTTGTTGACTGTAAAGCAGCCGGCCGGCGGGGTCGAGAACAGCGATGGCGGGAATGCCTTTCGCGATGGGGACCTGGTATTGCTTCATCAGGTCGAGGTTCTTGTCGCCCTGTCCGATGTCCACGTGCACCACTTCATAATTCTTTTCCACGACGGGTGCGAGATCATCTCGGCGAAAGGCGAGATCGAGGACGTGGCAGTCGTAACACCAGTTGGCGCCGAAGACGACCAGCACGCGTTTGTGAGCTTTCGCGGCCCTGGCGAGGGCTTCGTTGATTTCGGCGTGGGCGTCAGCGTTGGCCGGATAGATGTCTTTGCTGGTGGAGGTGGGCATTTCGAGCTGCGAGGGAAGGGTGCGCTTGGCGGCGATCAGGCGCCACTGGCCGTTCTGCTTTTGCCAGTACTGTCCGGCATTGATGTAAAGAACCTGCGGGGGAGTGCGGGCAGCGGAGCGCAGCTTCGCGCTGAAGACGACCTGCTCGATGTCGGGCTGGGGTGAGATCGATTGGATGATCTGGATGTCGATGGTTTTGATTTTGAGTTCTGTCCAGAAGTCGACGTCCTGGTCGGCAGTGTTTTCTCCGGCAGGGGTCAGGATGCGGGCGGCGGGGTTGACACTGTAGAGTGCGCGCAGAGAGGCAGCGTCTCCGTTAAGGAGAAGGTTCTTCCATTGGTCGAGCGGATCGGAGGTCTGGGCCGAGCAAGCGGCGGTAAAGAGAAGGATGGCGAGGATGCGTTTCACAGAGTCCTCCGGGGACCAGGCCATGAGTATAGCGTGAGTTTCGGTTATGCTCGGGGAGACGCGGAGGAGCTGGTCTCTGCGTGAGTGTGAGGCGTGGCGCTGGCCCACATCGTTCGGCGAGGGCGCCCGTCCCCACACCATCACGACAGGTGATGACACCTGTCGCTGCACGAGCATTCGCCATGAGACGAGTTTGGGTTGCAACCTCTAATGCCGGCAAAATTCGGGACTTTGCGGGGGCGGCGCAGGCGTACGGGATCGAGATTGCGCCTTTGCCGGAGTTCTCTTCCCTGCCGGCGGTTGTGGAAGATGGGCTGACGTTTGAAGCCAATGCGCGCAAGAAGGCGGAAGCCTACAGCCGTTACGCCGAGGGGGAGATGGTGCTGGCGGATGATTCGGGGTTGGAGGTGGATGCGCTTGGCGGGGCTCCGGGGGTGCACTCTGCGCGCTATGCGGCGGAGGTGCCGCACCAAGCCGAGTTCAACACCGACGATGAGGAGAACAATGCGCGGGTGATCCAGGAAATACGCGGCGTTCCCCCGGAAAAGCGTACTGCAAGGTTTGTGTGCGTACTGGCAGCAGCGCGGGATGGGGGAACGATGGCGGTATTTCAGGGGGCGGCGGAAGGCATGATTCTTGACACGCCGCGGGGGAAAAACGGGTTCGGGTACGATCCGCTGTTTTATTTTCCCTCCATCGGGAAAACGTTCGCAGAGTTGTCGGCGGAGGAGAAGGCGGGATACAGCCATCGGGGAAAGGCGTTTCGGGCGTTTCTCGAGTGGTGGGAGGATACGCGCTAAAGCAAGGGCGCGAGCGAGGTTTGCATCTCCGCACGAGTCGTCCAACAGTCGGGACTCTGAGTCACTCCCGCTTTCTTGACTTCCCTTACATCCGACTTTCATAATGAAAGGTTCTTTTGCGATCTCGGAAGTAATAAGGAGCGCTCCGTGGCTACTACCGCCAGTCCGACAGCTCCGATGAGGCAGGGAGTCGCGCCTCTGAGGGCGGGGCAGGGGACCTCGTTTTTGCTACGCCGGCTGCATTCGCTCAGCGGCATCATACCTGTCGGGTTGTTTCTGATCGAGCATTTCGTCTCCAATGCATTTGCCACCAAGGGGCCCGGGGCCTACACCAAGCAAGTCGATCTGCTGACCAGCTTTCCCTTCGTGGTCGGGTTGGAATTGTTCGGAATCTGGCTGCCGATTCTCTACCACTCGCTCTACGGGTTCTTTATCTGGTATCGC
>DATFTE010000213.1:0-3384 GCA_035262225.1 Terriglobales bacterium | reverse complement strand
CACGGGGACGGCTCTCGATTCGATCGTCTCATCGGGCTGCATCATCTCCGGCAGCACCGTACGCAACAGCGTGATCTCGCCCGACGTGCGCGTCAACTCCTACAGCGAGATCGACGCCAGCATCCTGTTCTCGCACGTCAATATCGGCCGCCACTGCCGCATCCGCCGCGCCATCATTGACCGCGACGTCCACATTCCGGAAGGCACCACCATAGGCTTCGACACCGAAGCCGACCGTCAGCGTTATTTCGTCACCGACAGCGGCATCACCGTCGTCACCCGTGACTACTCTCTGTTCGAAAATCCCGTCACCGTCGACTACTTCACCAGCGAATAGCCGCTTGCCGGCGTGCAACCGTTGCGCCAGATTCGTCCCATTCCCATCTCATCGCTGGTGTGCAGCTCGGAATCGAGAAACCGTTGTTGCCGGAAGCGAAGCTTTTGGGTGGCCCAGCTCTCGAGCGCAGCCCTAGGGTCGCGCGATAGATCCCGCTTTAGCCTTCGGGGGAAACAGCTAGCCTTTTTTCAATTGAATCCCCAGCTCGCGCAGCTGGGCTTCGCTCACCGGTGTGGGGGCATCCATCATCAGATCGACTGCGCGCGCGGTCTTGGGAAAAGGAATCACCTCGCGCAGGCTGTCGGCTCCGGCGAGAATCATGACAATGCGGTCGAGACCCAGGGCGATCCCTCCATGCGGAGGCGTGCCATATTCGAGCGCCTCGAGAAAGAACCCGAAGCGCGACCTGGCTTCTTCTTCTGTCATCCCCAGCGCGTGAAAGATCTTCTTCTGAATATCCTGGCGGTGAATACGGATCGAACCCGACCCCAGCTCGGTCCCGTTCAGTACGACGTCGTACGCGAGCGCCCGCACCATCACCGGATCGCTTTCGAGTTTGTCCATGTCCTCCTCGTGCGGTGAGGTGAAGGGATGGTGCGCCGCCACAAAGCGCTGGCTCTCCTCGTCGTACTCGAACATGGGGAAATTCGTGACCCACAGGAAGCGGAAATCGCCGGGGGAAAACAGCTTGTGCTTCTCCGAGTATTTCTGCCCGAGCGCCACTCTCAGCAGTCCGGCCGAGGCGTAAACCGCCAGTTCGCGCGGCGTAACTTTGCGGCGGCTGGCGGGGTGATCTTGCGCCCCCGACGGCGACGAAGCGGTCACCAGCACCAGCAGATCGTCGGCCGCGGCTCCCGTTTTGGCGCGAATCTTCGCCGCGGCGTCGGGAAAGTTCTTCTCCAGGCGCTTGAAGTCCTCGAACAGTTTCGAGCCGCCTTTTGAGTGGAACATGGGCTTGATCTCGTCGCGCTCCTTGCGCGAGAGCTCTCCCACTTTCGGCGTGCGGACGGCAATCACCGGCAGGTCGGCGCTGATGCCCAGCGTCTCGAGGTTCTCTGCGGCAAAGCATTCTCTTACTTCGGTGAAGGCCGGCAGCCGCAGATCGGGCTTGTCGACGCCGTACTGGCGGATGGCATCGTCATAATCCATGCGGGGAAACGGCGTCCTGATCTCAAACCCCGCGGCCTTAAAGGCGGCGGTCAGAAAGCCTTCCACGACCTCCCAAACCGTCTCCGGCTGGGGATAGGACATTTCCAGGTCGATCTGGGTGAATTCCGGCTGGCGGTCGGCGCGCAAGTCTTCATCGCGGAAGCAGCGCACGATCTGGAAATAACGGTCGAAGCCGGAAATCATCAGGATCTGCTTGAACAGCTGCGGCGACTGTGGCAGCGCGTAGAACGATCCCGGCTGCACGCGGCTGGGCACCAGATAGTCGCGTGCGCCTTCCGGCGTAGAGCGCGTCATGAACGGTGTCTCGATCTCGAAGAAGCCCTGCGAGGAAAGAAACTCGCGAATCGCAATGGCCACCTTGTGCCGCAACTCGATGTTGCGTTGCATGGCGTCGCGCCGCAGATCAATGTAGCGATACTGCAGGCGCAGCTCTTCGTTCGGCAGCACCGTGTCGCCCGGCAGAAACGGAGGCTGCCGGGCTTCGTTCAGAATGCGCAGCTCGTCGGCCACCAGCTCCACTTCTCCGGTGGGAATGTTCTTGTTGATGGTATTGGCGTCGCGCCGCTTGACCGTGCCCAAAATGGCGATGACGTATTCGTTCCGCAGCCCGGCGGCTTTTTCGTGCAGCACCGGGTTGCGTTCCTTGTCGCAGACGATTTGGGTGATGCCGGTGCGGTCGCGCACGTCGATGAAAATAAGATTACCGAGGTCGCGGCGACGGTTCACCCAGCCCATCAGCACCGCGTGGTTGCCGGCATCGGAGGCGCGCAGCGCGCCGCATTGGTGTGTCCGTCGAAGATCGCCTAAAAAATCGAGCAAATTGTGCCCTTCAGTGGAGAATACGGCCAGGAGCCGAATTGAAGATTATAAACGGAGGGGTTCGACACCGGTGCTGTGATCCGACTCCAGAAGACTATGTCACGCCCCGCGCCGCCAGGGATGTGGCGAGCCGCGGCAAGAACCCGCCTTCAATCAATGTCGTTGGCACTCCACTGATTAGGCGTGATCTGCTGGAATTTCAACTTCCATTGCCCGCCGTCTTTCACCCAGGCGGAACTCACGTGCTGATAGCGGCGCGAGCCAAAATCCCTCTTCTTGCGCAGCAGAACGCGATCGTAAGTCAGCACCGCCGCCGCGTCATCGAGCGGAATCAGTTTGAAGTTGTAAAGCAGGATGTTGGTGATATCGGAATCAGCAACCCCTTTAATGACATCCTCGCGGTCCGAAGTCTCTCCGTTGGCATCCACTTCAACATAGCCATCGGCCAACATGCGGGCGAAGAAGGCCGCGTCTTTATTGATCACGGCGTTGGCGGCAGCGCGCTGGGTGTCAATCAGCGTCTGCTCGAGAGGGCTGGATTGGGCGAGGCCCACGCTGGCCAAGGCCACCAGCACAACACCCACAATCGCGAGACGAATCCTGTTCATGCGTCCTCCCCAATTCCGGTCGGTCAGCCGGCCGGCACAACTTTCGGCAACGGGCAATCGAGGACCGGCGCCCGCCTCAGCCGCGAAGCGGCGTCAGAACCACCTTCAGGGCCCGACTGCAGGCGTGCCACCAAAGCCACTCCGGCCCGCACTGCAGCGCCTGGAGGTCATCGCTCGAAATCGAGTCGACCGGCGCGGACGCCCCTCGTCTATCGCTCACAGATGGCCCTGGATCTTCTCCGCCAGTTGCGCGCGCGGTATCGTCACTTGCTCCCCGGTCTCCAGGTTCTTCAACGCAAACGCGCCGGCTTTCACCTCATTCTCGCCCACGATGAGGGTAAAGCGGGCGCCCAGTTTCGTGGCCGTCTCAAACGACTTTTTCAGGCGGAACGTCTCATCGCCCAACTCGACGACCACATCGTGCCGCCGCAACTCGCGCGCCAGGCGGGC
>DATFTE010000212.1:0-54553 GCA_035262225.1 Terriglobales bacterium | reverse complement strand
AACGGTCAAATGAAGCTGGGCGGCGTCGAGTTCATTACCTTTGCTTCGACCTGGTTGCAGAACAACTCCAGTCCTCCCGTTTTGGGAGGTCAGGTGTTCCTGTACGTCGACAGCCCAAACCGGTTCAACATACCGGCGTTTTTCGAGCTTCACGTCTGGGCGTCGCGGGACAACCCGCAGGGCGACTTTGTGGACTGGAACAACCATGTGACTTGTGTACATGAGTAGAGCGTCGGGAGGCGTCAGCCCATCCTGTGCGTCTCCCATGCTTTTGTGTGAGCAGCGCATTCCCTGTGCTTCTTTCCACCGTCGATTCCGCTCATAAAACGGGTAACCAGGGAGAAACGCTGATCTGTGGGCAAGTCTTGGACCGGGAAGCGTGAGCCCCCGACGGCGCCGGATCAGGTTGGCAAAACAGCAGGGAGGCGGCGACGCCATCTTTACGTGCGTCATTGAGCGCCAGAGCGGGCTGTCCCGCATTGGTGAATGCAAATATAATGCCCGGATTGATATCCGGATTTGAAAGGAACCTCATGGACATCAGATCATTACAGCGGCCCTTGAAAGACACATATCGAGAGGCTCCGGCCAGTTCCCGGATCACTTTGGTCGCGCACGGCCGACAAACCGACGCGCCCATCTCCTGTTCGGTCGACCTCGGGCGTGCGATCTACGATGCTCAGGCGCACAAAGGCGTTGGAGGGGCTGGCACCGGCGCCTGCTCCGGGGATCTGCTCCTCGGGGCCTTGGCGGCATGTGCGCAAATCACTTGCCAGATGGTAGCCGCCGCCATGGGGATACCTACCGATGATATTGAGGTAACCGTTGAGGGTGATCTGGACTTGCGGGGGACACTTGGAATGTCCAAAACGGTGCCGGTTGGATTTGAAAGTATAAGGGTCAATTTCGATGTCCGCGCCCCGCAAGCAACGCAGGAACAGTTGGCCGCTCTCCGGGAAAAAACCGAACAGTATTGCGTGGTGATG
This sequence comes from Terriglobales bacterium, assembly GCA_035262225.1. Lineage (GTDB taxonomy): Bacteria > Acidobacteriota > Terriglobia > Terriglobales > Acidobacteriaceae > DATFTE01. The sequence continues at coordinate 53,567 of DATFTE010000212.1, read as the reverse complement.
CAAACATTGCTCCATCCTCCTCGAATCAAAAACGTGTGGGCAGGTGCGCAGGCGACCAGCGCTTAATGCAGTCGCCTGTGCGGTGAGGCAGGCGATGTAGTGCGGTAAAAGACCCAGCCTTAAAAAAATGGGCAAGAAGCCAGGCTAATTGCGGTCATAATGATAGAGCCCAGCTTACGGAGTGGTGCCTAGCGATCGAGTGTCCGCGCATGCCTCTCTCGTCCGCCGAAATCAGTCCCGGTGAGCAAACGATCACTCCATCCGGTCCGCCGGCCGAACCGTCTCCCCGACGCTGGCTTCAGATCGCCGTCATCGTCATAGCAGTTCTGTTGCTTGTCCTTACCGTTTTGCTTCGAACCTTGCATCGTGAACGCTGGTCTCACCGTAATCTGGCGTCCGCCTCGAGTTCAGTTTCTCCTAAACGAATGGTGTTGCGTCTCACGGGCTTAACTGAGGCCGTCCACATGCGGACTATCGTCGCGCCTACGCTCTCGGGCGAGCGTTCGGCCACGATCACTGTCACCAGGCTCGCCGCCAGCGGCACACGCGTTCACAAAGGTGACTTGCTTGCCGAGTTCGATCGGCAAGCACAGATGCGGAATTTTGTCGACAAACAGGCCGAGTACGTCGATCTTGCAGATAAAGCAGCCCAGGCGCAAGCGAAAGAGGTCGCGGACCGCGCCAAAGATGAAACCGAGATCAGACAAGCGGAAAGCGCGTTAAGCAAGGCCCAGTTGGAAATGCAAAAGGTCGAGCTGCTTTCCAAGATCGATGGCGAAAAGGCGGAGGAAGCCCTGCAAGAAGCCCAAGCCACTTTGCAACAGCTTCGAACAACCTTCGATTTGAAAAGGCAGGCGGCACATGCCGGAATTCGGCTGCTTGAGATTCAATCGGACCGCGCCAAACAAGTGATGGACCATGCTCAGGCCAACGCTGCTTTGATGCAGATTCAGTCGCCGATCGAAGGCATCGTCGTGCTCAACACAATTTGGAAACAGGGTAAGATGGGGGAGGTCCAGGAGGGCGATCAGATCCGCCCCGGCGTCTCGTTCATGCAGGTCGTGGACCCTTCGCAGATGCAAGTGAGAGCTTTCGTGAACCAGGAGGACTTTCTCGGGCTGAGAATCGATCTTCCGGCTCGCATCCATTTGGACGCTTATCCCGAGTTAGACTTCAGCGGCAGGCTCGCGGAGATGGCTCCAATTGCCCGCGGTGGCGATTTCTCGCCGAAGCTTCGCACCTTTGCGGTTGTATTTTCCATCGCAGGAAATGACACACGTTTAATGCCCGACCTTTCTGCCGCTGTGGATGTGAGTCCGGCTGCGCAGACCGGCAACTAAATGCCTTCTGGTGGAGGGGAAGAAACGCGCACTATGATTCGCGGATTCCAATCGTCCTGGAAGCGCTACCCGCGTTTGGTGACACCGGTGCTCGTAGGCGGCTGCGTGCTTCTGATAGGAGCTATCCGCTTTACGCATCGCGCACCGGCGATTCCGACGATCACCGTAAGGCGTGGAGAATTTCTGGATTCGCTCGAAATTCGCGGCGAAATCAAAGCTCTCAGATCAATTGGCGTGACCGCACCGGCTGAAGCCGGGGACCTGCAAATCCTCAAGCTGGCTAACGACGGCGCTAAAGTACATCAGGGCGATCCCATCGTCGAATTCGACCGGACAAAGACCGAACAGGACCTCGCCCAGTATCGCTCCTCCTTGAAATATGCAGATGCCGATATAGAACAGGCCCGCGCACAGGCACGATTAACCGAAGAACAGGATCTCACTGCGGTAAGTAGAGCGACCTATGATCTCAAGTCCGCACAACTGGACGCCGGCAAGCAGGAGATCGTTTCCAAGATCGACGGCGCTGAAGCGCAGTTGAAGGTCGACGATGCGAAACAAGCTCTCAGGCAGGCAGAAGCGAAGTTGAAATCAGACCGCACTGCCAGCAAGGCGACTATCGACGGCAAGATTCAAGCCAGCAAGAAGGCAGCCTTCGACATGCAGCGCGCAGAAACAGCGCTTTCGAAAATGACGCTGCGGGCCCCGGTGACCGGAATCGTGAGCCTGGTGATGGTGCCACGAATGGACGGCCCCACGCCGTTTAAACCTGGCGACCGCGCATGGCCTGGTGCCCCGATTGCCGAACTGCCGGACACTTCCTCCCTGCTCGTCTCGGCGCGGGTCGACGAAACTGAGCGTGGTCGCCTCACGCTCAGCCAACCTGTCGCCGTTCACGTGGACGCCATCCCTGACCGGCAGTTCGCCGGCAAAATCGAAGACATCAGCACCATCGCGAGCGAAGACTACAGCGCCGGCTGGCCCATTCCCCGAAACTTCGATTTGCGAGTCACGCTCGACCACGTCGATCCGCGCTTACGCCCCGGCATGAGCGCGCAGATCACGATCATTATTGACCGGATTCCTGAGGTGCTCATCATTCCGGTTCGCGCCACTTTTCAAAGAGAAGGAGCAACTTTCGCTTACGCTTGGGTTGGTTCCAGGTTCCATGAACAAGCTATCGTGGTGAGCCGAAGAAGCGGAGACGAGGTGGTTGTCGCAAAGGGACTACAGGCCGGTGACCGAATAGCCCTGCAAGATCCGACTGCAAAAGAGTAATGATGGGACGCTTGCGTATTGCCGTGTGGGGCACCGTGGCCGCTGTGCTGGTGGCCGCGGTTGCGGTGATCGCCACTGCGCGCCGCAGAAATGCCAGGATCTCTGACGGTGAGATTCCGATTGTAGCCGTCAAGCGCGGCGACCTCGACTTCAAGGTGTATACGACCGGCGAATTGCGAGCCAATCACTCGGTTACGCTTTCCGCTCCGTCGATTGCAGGCGGGTCGCTGCAGATCACAAAATTGGTCCATACAGGAACTCGCGTGCAAACGGGGGAGGCGGTGATCGAATTCGATCCCAGCGAACAGCTGTACAAGCTTGAACAAAGCCGCTCCGAGCTTCTGCAGGCTGAACAGGACATCATCAAGGCGAAAGATGATGCCGCAGTGCAAGCCGCGCAAGACAAAGTCGCCCTCCTCAAAGCCCGTTTTGATGTGCGCCGTGCGCAGCTCGAGATACAGAAGAACGAACTGGTCAGTTCAATCGATGCGGAAAAAAATCAACTTGCTCTCGACCAGGCCAGCCGTGCACTTACCGAACTCGAGCGCGACACTCTCTCGCACGGCATCACCGGAAAGACCGGCATGGATCTTGCCCGCGAAAAGTGGAACAAAGCCAGGCTTTCGATGGAGCAGGCGCAGCAGAACATCCAAAAATTGCGGGTCACTTCGCCAATCGACGGACTGGTCGCGGTGCAGAAAAACGTTGGCGATTTTGCCTTCAGCGGAATGTCATTCCCTGACTTCCACGAAGGCGACCAGGCGCGGGCCGGCGCGGCCATCGCGCAAGTGATCGACTCGCGCGACATGGAACTCATCGCCAAGGTGAGCGAAATCGACCGCGCCACCATCTCTGTCGGCCAACCGGCGAAAATTGAATTCGACGCCCTGACCGGCAAAGTTTTCCGCGGCGTCCTAAAGTCTGCCGGCGCCATGGTGCAGCACAATCTTTTTTGGGAGGACCAGGGAAGCAAGTACGACATTTCCATTCAGCTCACGAATCCCGATCCTCATCTTCGTCCTGGTCTGACTGCCCACATCGTAATCCTGGGCGACAAGAAAGCAAACGCCCTCTTCATACCTCGCCAGGCACTCTTTCAGAGGGAAGGCACGCAAACCGTTTTCGTTAAGAAAGGAGTCAGCTTCAAACAGCTTCCCATCAAGATCGACTCAGAAAACGAGAGTTGGGCAGCAATCGAGGGCCTGGAAGCAGGTGATGAAGTTGCCTTGATCGATCCCACAGCTCCAAGGAAGTCCTCGACTTCCGTCGCGACATCTGCGCTCGGGGGAGGAACTCCATAATGCCGGTTCTGACTGTGCCTCTTCCAAGCCGCGTTCTTACCGATTACAAACAGTGGCTTCCCGACCTGCGCCTGGGTTTTGAAAACCTCCTGGCTCATCGCCTCCGCTCTCTGTTAACGATGCTCGGCATGATATTTGGCGTCGCCGCGGTTGTCTCGATGCTTTCGATCGGCGCAGGAGCGCGGCAAAAAGTGATGGCTCTCATAGAGCAGATGGGAGTACACAACGTCATCATCGAAGCAAAAGAGACGACCGAGTGGCAGGCCCACATGAAACTGCGCAAGGTTTCCCCGGGTCTGACACTGCAGGACTATCGGATCATCCAGGACGATGTAAACGGCATTGCCGAATCAACCCCGCGCAAACGCTTCACGCCTTCGAAGACCATTCCCAAAGCCCAACAGGATCCGCCGAGCGTTTACGGCGTAAGTTCCCGTTACACCGACATCATGGGTCTGCATCTGCTCGAAGGGCGTTTTTTCGACCCCGCTGAAGAGAGGCGGGCAAGTGCCGTGTGCGTCCTTGGCGCGGGCGCGAAATCGAATCTCTTTGGCGCCAACGATCCGCTTGGCCAGTGGGTAAAGCTGAACCAGCAGTGGTTCCAGGTCATCGGCGTCGCGAGCCCGCAACTGAGCTCGCAAACCGAGGTTTCCGGGGTCCCCGCCCAGGACCTCAACAATCTCATTTATGTTCCGCTCGACGCCGCGATTCTCCGCCTGGAAGACAGCTACAGCGACACGCGCGACGAAATAGACGGAATCTATCTTCACCTGCGCGATGAAGCCAACGTGCCCCAGATCGCCCAAGTCGTACGCGCGATCCTCGACTCCACCCATCACTCGGCCGGCGACTTCAGTGTGATCGTCCCCGCCGAACTACTGGCGGAGCAGCGCCGGACCGAGCGCTTGTTCAACGCCGTGATGGTGGCGATTGCTTCCATCTCATTGCTGGTTGGAGGAATTGGAATCATGAACATCATGCTGGCCAGCATTCTTGAGCGCACACGCGAGATCGGCCTGCGGCGGGCAGTAGGGGCGCGGCAAATCGACATCATCCGCCAGTTCGTGATCGAGGCCACGATTATTTCGTTTGTAGGCGGAAGCTTCGGGATCGTGTTCGGCTTCGCAATGTCCCGGCTGATTGCGTGGCTCGCCGGGTGGTCAACCATCGTCACTGTCAGCTCGATCGTGCTGGCATTTCTAGTCTCAATTACTGTGGGACTTGTCTTCGGGATCTATCCCGCAGTCAAGGCCGCGCGCCTTGATCCCGTCGAGGCCATTCGCTACGAATAGCAGCTGAAGCCTGGCCAGTTGTTCGTTGAGCCCTGCCAACTCAGTGGCGCTCTTTGAAAACCGTTACGAACAGCCCGCGGTTAGCCGCTTCCGGAGGAAGAGTGATGAAAGAACAAGTTGTGTTCTTTGGCCTGATTCTCATCGCGCAAGTCAGCGCCGCAGGACAAAGCTTTCACGAACTGCTGAGGCCCCAGCTACGTTCTGCTAAGCTGACCGGTCCCAGGCACTTTCAGGACTACGTTCACGATGGCAAGCTTCAGCTCGGCCTGCACGATGCCATTCTTCTCGCCCTCGAGAACAACAGCGCCATTCAAGTTCAGGAAACACAGGTCGACAGCGCGAAGTTTTCTTTGTTGCGCGCATACCAGCCGTTCGACCCCACGCTTCAAAGCACTCTTGTCGCAAACCGCTATTCGTATCCAGGTTCCAGCCAAATTCAGGGCCCGGGGACATTCAACGAATTGAGTCATGAGGGCCAGTTCACGTATAGCCAGACCTTTACAACCGGGACCAACATCCAGGTGCAGCTCGCTGCCAACAGGTATTCGACAAACAGCGGCTTTTACTTTGTCAATCCCTCCTGGAACAGCGGTTTTAACCTGCAGTTCACACAACCCTTACTAAAGAACCGCTGGCGATTTGAGAATCGTGCGCCGTTGATTGTCGCCCAAAAAAACCTGCAGGCATCGCGAGCTACGTTCGAATCGCAAGTCAATGATGCCTTGCTGCGAGTTGTGCGCCAATACTGGGACGTGGTGCGCGCACGAGGGAACCTGGATGTCTATCAGCGATCGCTGGAGGCAGCGCAGGCGAGTTATCAGCGAGACCAACGTGCGCTTGCACTCGGCGCGTTGCCGCCACTCGATATCTATCGCTCGCAGGCTGAGGTCGCATCCCGCCGCGTTCAGGTGCTGCAAGCGGAATATGCACTGAAACAAGCCGAAGACGCTCTTCGCTTCACCATCGGCGCTAACCAGGACAGCTATATTGCCGCCGTCGATCTGGATCTGACTGAAAAGCCTGAGCCTGTAGGAGATCTGAAAGTAATCGATATCGGCACCGCTCTCCAGGAAGCGATGGAGAAGCGCCCGGAACTCGAGGCCGCGCGGGAAGCCTTGCAAGGCGACGACGTCAGCATTCGGTTGGCGCAAAATCACCTGCAGCCGGATCTCTCAGTGTCCGGCTTTTACAAAAGCAGCGGCGTCGGGGGCAATCAATACAGCCCTGTCAATCCGGGACAACTGATTTCCACAGGTGGCTTGGCAAGCTCGTTAAACCAAGTGTTCGGATTCACCTATCCAGGCTACGGCGCGAGTCTGACCTTGAATTTGCCGATCAGAAATCGCGCTGCCCAGGCTGACCTAGGCTCGGCGCTGGCGCTCCGTCATCGCGATTTGTATTCCGAACAGCAAGTTCGAGAACAGATTACTCTCGATGTGAACACCGCTGTCCACCAACTCGAGGAAGCAAAACTTACTCTGGAGGCAGGCCAAATCGCGCTTGATCTGGCGGAGAAAACCCTGTCTGCTGATCAGCGCAAATACGAACTCGGGTCCGAAACCGTCTTTTTTCTGCTTGACGCCCAGACCCGGCTCGCCACCGCCAGGGCCAGCCTTTTGCAGGCACAAATCGACTATCAAAACGCGGTTGCCGCTGTCGGCTACGCGACTGGCATCCTGCTCCAAAGCTACCAGGTCCACATTGCGGACCTGATGAAAGAATAAGAATCGCAACGTCGCTAAAACAGGTTCTTATTACGATTTGCCGTCCAGCACTTGCGATCTCAATTGCGACGGTTTCCGCTCAGTCCCAACTCATTGAAAAAATTGGCGGAAGCGTGTGCGAGTCGAACGCACCGGCGACGGGAGAACCCGCCGCCCGCCGGTTTTGAAGACCGGGAGGATCACCGGACCCCATGCGCTTCCGGGAAAACGACGCGGCGGGTGGAAATGACTAAGGATACTGTGCCGCGAGTCTACTCGACCATCGTAGCTTTTTACCCCGGAAGTGCACAACCGATGGTTTCGCCGGGTCGAACTCGTTTTGCGGTGGACGCCGAACTTCGAGGTCGCAAATACGACAAAGATCAGTAAAAAGAAGGACCCGCCGGGACTCCCAGGCGAGTCTTAAGGCAAGAGGACTTGGGGGAAGGCAGCCCGCCGGGTTGCGCGACTCGGCGGGCTTGAAGGAGCCTCTCCACGTTAAGCGCTCGGGGCACAAAGCGCGGAGGTCTAGAGTGTGCCTAGCGGAACCTTAAGCCAACCTTAAGGGAATCGGGAATAAAGCCTTCGGGGATTTTTAGCCTTCGAGGGGTTTTTAAGCCTTCGGGAGATTTTTATGAGGCTCGAGTCGGAGACGATCTAACTCGAGCCTCGGGTTAGGGTCAATCGAATGAAGTGATAGCAGTCTGCCTCGCATTGCGCGCGGAAGCAACAGACTTTACATAACTTTACCCGTCAGACAGGACTGCAGTGATGAGATAATTCAGCTTCTGCCATGAAACGTAGCCTCGGGGTTGTGCTGCTATTCGCTTCGCTTGCCTGGGCCGCCGAGTTCAAGTCGGCTAAAGTGCTGGAAGTGCGGGATGCCAGCGAGGTCGGGGCTAACACTGTCACGGACAGTTCCGAAGGCGTCAGCGGCGCACCCAAGTTCATCCCAGCGCTGCTGTCACGCTGCCAGCTAATCCTGGCGCTCGATGGCGTCAGCTACACCGCCATCTATCCGGTGAATAACCATCTGAAAACGACGGACTTCAATGTAGGAGACTTCATTCCGACCCGCATCGAAGGCAACAAAATGGTCATCAAAACCCTGGACGGCAAAGAAATGAAGGCCAGGATCACGCACCGCGAAGCAATCGGCGCTCCGGAAGCGCAAAAGCCTGCGGCCGGAAAAAAGTGAGCCCTCACGCGCGTCAGACCATTGAAGGATCCCGAACGAAAAATGCAGCGATATGAACGGATCATTGAATTCGCCACCGCCAAGGGAACGGTCACACTGCAAGTACAGCAAGGTGGTGCTGGACGCTTTTTTCTGATGATTACCCTGCCCGAGCGCCCGGCTTCGAACCAGATATCGATTTCTGTTCCAGTGGAATACACCGATCAGCTGGCGCATGCCATCGGCAGGGCGGCTGACGCTTCCGGTGAGTAGTGTCGCCATAGCCCGACCCGGCAGGCGATACAATGCTTTCGCATGCCTACCGACTCCAGGAAATTTGCCTTCCGCAAGGTTGACGTTTTCACCTCCACTGCCCTGGAGGGCAACCAATTGGCTGTGTTCACCGACGCACGCGGATTGAGCGACGAGGAAATGCAGGCGCTGGCGAAGGAGATGAACCTCTCTGAGACGACCTATGTTCTGCCGCGCGATGCCACCCTGGAGCGCGAGCAGGGGGCGCGGGTGCGAATTTTCACCGTCACCGAGGAGTTGCCATTTGCCGGTCATCCCACGCTGGGCACTGCCTTTGTGCTGCGCGGCGGCAGTGGGATGAAGGAAATCGTGTTGCACTTGAATGTGGGACGAGTTCCGGTGCGCTTTGAGGAGACACCGGGACAACCGGTTTTCGGCGAGATGACCCAGGCCGAGCCCAAGTTCGGCACCATCCACGATCGCGAAGCGGTGGTACGGGCGGCGGGATTGCGCGACGGCGACATTGACCCCTCCCTGCCCATCCAGACGGTTTCAACCGGCGTGCCATTCACCGTGGTTCCGCTGCGCGGTCTGGATATCATCCGGCGGCTGCGTGTCGACCTGGCGGCGTCCGCTGCCTACCTGGAACGGAGCGGTGGGAAGTTTTTCTACTTCGTAAGCCGCGAAGTTGCCGATCCGGCGGCACGTTTGCATGCCCGCATGCTTTTTTACAACGGCGAAGATCCGGCCACCGGATCGGCCGCCGGTTGCGCAGCGGCATGGATGGTGAAGCACGGCGTGGCCAGGTCTGACGAGCGCGTGCTGATCGAACAAGGTATCGAGATGGGGCGCCCCAGCCGCATCTTTGTGCGCGCTGCCCTCGAGGATGACCGAGTGGTTAACGTGCGCGTAGGAGGCAACGTGGTGGAAGTGATGCAGGGAGAAGTTTCTCTCTAGTGAGCGTCGATTTTTCATTGAAAACATGCGGCAAGCACAAGCGCATGAAAAATTCAATGAGACCAATTTCCCATTAGCATCGGCGGCACTTTACACAACGGCGTTCTCCTTTTAGGATGCAGTGCGTTCTCAATTTCCCCGATCAAGATTGCTCGCGTACGTGACAACTGCAGTGGGTCGAGCCCGGTTGTTATTTCGGAAAGACGAATGAAACCCAAGCGAACGATTCTTTGCGTTGACGATAACGAGCAGACACTATCCATTCGCAAAGTGATGCTGGAAACCCGGGGCTATCGGGTGCTGGCGTGCAACAGCGGTGAAGAGGCGCTGGAACGCTTTCGCAAGGGAGGCGTCGACCTGGTGCTGACCGACCTCGTGATGCCCGGGCTCGATGGAACCCGCCTGATCGAGGAGATCAAGAACCTCTCTCCGCAGACGCCGGCGATCCTGCTCTCCGGAAAAGTCCGCATCTACGATCGCGACACTCGCGCCGACGTGTTCCTGCCCAAGGGCATGTATGATCCCGCGGAGTTGCTGGAGCGGGTACGCGTATTGCTGGTGCGAAAGCGCGGCCCGAAACGCGCGCAGTCGCGGATTGAGCGCGCCGCCAATCGTATCTCCGCCGCGTGATCCGCGATGAAATCTCGGAGTTCCCCAGCGCCACGGTCCGGCAACTTCGTGTAAGATCAGTTCTTCGGATGGCATCTTTCATCGAAGCCGTAGAACTGCGCAAGACCTATCGCGTGGGAAAAATCGACGTGCCGGCGCTGCGCGGCGTCTCTTTTCTTGCGCAAAAGGGCGAATTCGTCAGTATCGTCGGGCCTTCAGGAAGCGGCAAATCGACCCTGTTTTATTTGCTGGGAGGATTGACCCGGCCCGATTCCGGACAAATCATCATTGATGGAGACGATTTTGCCACCCTGTCGGACGCAGAGCGCACCCGCATGCGCAAGCGCAAGATTGGGTTCGTGTTTCAGAAATTCAACCTCCTGCCAACACTCGATGCGCGATCGAACATCGAGATTGCCCGGGACATCGCGGGGGAAAATGGGAACCGGGATTCCGCCTACTTCGAGAAGATCGTGAGTCTGCTGGGGATCGAGAAACGCCTGGCGCATCGCCCCTCAGAATTGTCGGGTGGCGAGCAGCAGCGCGTGGCCCTGGCGCGAGCCTTGATCAACAAGCCCGCCATTGTCCTGGCCGACGAGCCCACCGGCAATCTCGACAGCAAGAATTCGGACGTGGTGCTCGAAATGCTGCGACATTCAAACCGCGAACTGGGGCAGACGGTGCTGATGATTACCCACAACCCCGACGCGGCGCAGTACGGCGATCGTATCATTCATATGCGAGACGGAGCGGTGGTTTCGCCCGAGGAGGACCCGCAGTGGACCCCACACGGCCACCATCAGTGAGAGCAGCCAAGATCAATCGACGGGGTGAGCGCCATGGACGACCTTCGTAAACCAATCCTTCCCGGAAAAGGCGCCTCGGATTACGAACGCTACCTGCACACCGACGACCTGCTGGCGCTGCAGAAGCCCGACCAGGAGCTGCTGCACAACGACGAGATGACCTTCATGGTCGTACATCAGAGTTCGGAGTTGTTGCTGAAGGGAGCGGTTTTTGATCTCGAGCGAGCGCGGGTCTATATCACGCAGGGTGATTTCGCAAACGCCGCCCGCCTTATGCGGCGTTCCAATCACGTCATTGAGTTCCCGATCTCGCTGCTGCACGTGCTGGAAACGATCACTCCCTACGATTACCACATCATCCGCGCCGGGCTCGGTCACGGCAGTGGCCTCGATTCTCCCGGTTTCCTGGCTCTGTTGCACATCGGTCCGCGGCTGGGAGAGGCTTTTTACGAGCAGCTCCATGAAGCTCGCGTCACGGTGGATGACATCTACCGCCGCCACGAGGAATTCTTCGGCCTGCACGACGTGGCCGAACGGCTGCTCGACTTCGACGAGCGGGTGCATCTGTTCCGCTTCCATCACCTCAAGCTGGCGCAACGCATTATCGGTGGGGGCGTCGTCGGCACGATGGGAACCCCCGTGGAAGTGCTGCATCAGCGCATGGAGCACCTTTTTTACAAGGAACTGTGGGACATTCGCAACCACATCACTGCCAAGGCCAACGAGGCGATGCAGCAAAAAACTGGCGGCAATTCCAGGTATTAAGAGATCAGTCCGCGGGTTTGCCGCCAGCGAAGCGGTTGTTTATAATCACATACGCTGAGCGGGAGTAACTCAGCGGTAGAGTGCGACCTTGCCAAGGTCGAAGTCGCGGGTTCAAATCCCGTCTCCCGCTCCAGACATTCAAGCTGCCCCTCGGAAGGGGCTTTTTATGTTGCACGTGGGGGAGCGCGGGCGACGGGAGGGAACGATGCGCTTTCTCGCTTCGATAGCTGCCATCCTGTTGTGCGTGAGCTTCTCCAGAGCGCAGGCCTCAGCTCCGCAAACCACTTCTCAAAAAGGAACCATTCTCGCCGTCGATCCGCATGGGGCGACCAGCGCGGTGCACAAGGCTACCGACGCCCAGCCTCCTCAAGGCGAGAGTGCTTACGACATTACCGTCCAGATCGGGGACATGGTGTACGTCGGCCGCTACCAGCATGCCAGCGACTTCGTGCCTGGCAACTGGGCAGTTGGCAAGACTGTGGATGCACGCGTCGGACCGCACAAGCACCGCATCTACTTAAAAGATGTGTCGGGGAAAGAGATCGCGTTACCCATTGTGACGCGTCGTGCCGCCACGCCGGCAGGCAAGTAGCGGCTGGACTTTTCCCCGTGCTCGTTCTAATTTAAGGAAGCTAGGCGCGGTACCCAAGTGGTAAGGGAGAGGTCTGCAAAACCTTTATGCGTCGGTTCGATTCCGACCCGCGCCTCCAGTCTTTTCAATAGGCTACGGGATGTCCTCCACACAAGGAAGCAATCACTGTAGCGAAATCTGTAACGACTTCCGTTCAAATTCTGCGATCTGACCTTCGGCGTTAAAGGCTTCGAGCCACTTGATGGCATCGGTCTGATGTTGCTCTGTTGGGTGAGCGTAGTGAAGAACCATCTGGATTCTTGAATGCCCCCAACATGGCGGCCAAGGTTACAAGATCTATTCCTGACGTTTTAGGGAAGCACGCTCTTGAGGGTTGCGGCGGCCCTCTAATCTAGAAATCGAATAATGAGATCTAGCGCATGATTGCGTTTAAACGGTTGAGTTAGATTTTCCCGCCTGCTGTATCCGTTTAGATAGACCCGTGGAACAGTTCAGATAACCTCCGGAGGCCGCCAAGTCCATTCCGTCTTCCTCCGAACAGGTCAAATGGCGCGATTTTGCCCACAATTTGCGCTCGCGTTCCCAACCGATGTTTGTTTGACCCATTGGCCCTAAGGTTGCTCCGCTTCTCGACCATTGGGGCACTCCACCGTCGGACAACATTCTGAACGAAGAGCCCGCGTCCTCGGTGAGATTACGGCACACCGCGCGCCGCAGACAGATTCGTGTCGCGACCCTTTTTAGACATCGTCCGCAACGATGGCGACGCTAAGGAGGAAAACGCGGCGGACGGTCTGACTCCGGCGATGTCGGAATCTGGGTAGAAATAAAGGAGAAGAAATATGCTGGGCGACGGAGTGAGAAGAAACATAGCAACCATCTCAAAGCAAGAGTGGGACCGGCTTGTAGCCGCCATAAAGAAACTGAACGACGGGAGCCTGGTCTATTCTGACGGCCGCACCTTTTTTCAAAAACAAGAGTGGGTACATTGGGCAGGCCATGATTTCGCGCATGAATTCGGTGCTACGGGGGGAGTTGTTTTCATGGCCTGGCATCGCGAGCTCTGCAACCGTTTCGAGGCAATGCTTCGAATTGCCGACCCCCAGCTTTCGCTCCACTACTGGGATTGGACTACCGATCCGCGCACCGTGACCGACAGCGATGGGCGGCCTTTGATCGGGAAAAACGGGACCCCCGGTCTCATGGGTGACGACGGAAGCTCTGGGATCTGGACGGCGCTCTCGGAAGGTGCAGCCACAAACCCCGACTGGGGGGGAGAAGTTGGGCCCCCCTTTGATAACTTTCAAACGATAGTAAGCGGACAGGCGTATCCTGAAACCCTTTCCCCTCCCGGCTCGGTGTTGGCCGACCTGCCAAACCATAAACTCATATGGAGGGCAGTCGGGCCACAGGCCAGCACGCCTCCACTGCAGGGCCAAGGACTGCAGAATGCGCAATCGAAGCCTGGCGCCAGCGCGGGAGCTCCCAACCCTGTCACTCTCGCGAACTTGCAGTCAGCAGGACCGGCTAAGGGCGTCGCTCCAGACCAGAACGTTGTTTCCGCCGCTGATGGACAGAACCAGAGTAAGCAGTTCGCTACTTTCATGAAGGGGGTCGTCGAACACAATTACGTCCACCAGTACATTGACGGCACGATGGGGACCGAGCACGTCTCCCTGGGCGATCCTTTCTTTTTCCTGATGCACTCGAACCTGGACCGGCTGTGGGCCAAGTGGCAGTTATCGCGGATGCATTCCAACACGCCAGACGCGCGTGATGGTTGGGGTATTGATCCGACTCAGATGTACGGCAACCTTGCCACCAGCGACCCGTCTTTGAATCCGCCGTTGTCCATGCCGCCGTGGGATGGAACCTTTGGGTCGTTGTTGGCGGGCCCTCTGGTTCCGTGGGTCCCGGGCAGCACCGCAGATGATGCGGTCAACGACGGGCTCATCAATTCTGTGGCGGGCCTAGTACCAAACCACGCCATTGTTTCGAAGAATGGCTTTGATCCCACGATCATTGTCCCTGCTTGCTACGATACGAACCCAACCCTGGTCTACGTTGATCCAGTTGCGCATCCTGTCGCTAGCCCTGGTGCCACCCCGAAGATTACCTTCAACGATGTGCCGGAAGGCGAAACACAAATGCGGGCTGCTGTCTTCGACATCCACACGTGCAATTCGAATGCGACACTGGTAGTGAGCACGCCACCATCTGCTCCTTTCTCGACTCTCCTGATTCCACCCAGCACCCTGCCCAATCCAGCGAATCCGCTGCAGCAAGTACGCGTCTGGTTTGCATTCACGGGAACCACCGCGGGGTCAGTCAACACGGGTTCGGTTACCGTTCACTGCAACGAGACGAACCAGGACTTTGTCTTCACACTCAACGCCGATACGATCGCGCGTCCCACTGTCGCCGTAATGTTGGCCCTTGACCAGTCCGGCAGTATGAACGACCCGGCAGGGACCTCGGGCCTGAGGCGTATTGATGTCTTGCACAGCGCAGCAAATCATTTCGCCGAAGTGATCCAGCAGAACAACGGCGTTGGGCTAGTTCGCTTTGATACCGTTGCTTACCCTGTGAACGATCCAACCTTTCCCGGTCTTGCCGAAACGCAAATCGGGTCTAATGCCATGAACGATCCTGGCCGAATGGCCGCAGAGAACGCAATCGCAGCCCACCAGACCAATCCTCTTGGCAATACCTCCATCGGGGCCGGAGTGCAACTCGCGCGCAACACACTTACACCCGTCGCAGGATACCAGGACAAGGCAATCATTGTTTTCACGGATGGCCTTGAAAACACGGCTCCGATGATTGCTGATGTGATGTCTTCCATTGACAAACAGACGTTCGCTATCGGCCTCGGTAACGCGCAGCAGGTGTCAACCGCCGCGCTGACAGCCCTGACAAACGGCACTGGCGGTTTCCTCCTGCTCACGGATACCCTGACCCCCAACACCGATGACTTTTTTCTTGTCACCAAGTATTTCCTCCAGATCCTTGCGGGGGTTACCAACAACAACATCGTCCTCGACCCCACTGGCACGATCGCTCCGGGAGTGGTCATCCAGGTTCCGTTTACGCTCAGCGACGCAGACATCGACTGTACGGCGATCCTTCTCACGGACATTCCGGCCGTGCGCTTTAGCGTCCAGACCCCCGGCGGCAACATCATCGACCCTGGCGTGGCGGCGGGAATTGGAGTCGAATACAACGTGGGTTCGAACCTGATCGATTACCGCTTTTCCTTGCCTGTGGCGTTGGGAGGCGGTGCTCACGCCGGGACGTGGAAAGCCCTGCTTGCAGTTGACGAAAAGCTCTTCAAGCGATACTGCAAGGAGGCCGACAATCTGAGTGTCGCTGTCGCGCGCGGAGCCTGCCACGGCGTCCGTTACAGCGTGACTATCCAAGCTTGGTCCAATGTGCGCATGAAGGCGCGTCTGTATCAGAACAGCCTGGAACCGGGCGCCACCATGACTCTGCGCGCCATCCTGACGGAATACGGTCAGCCGGTGAACCATCGGGCCACGGTTCGGGCAGAACTCACGCTGCCGGACGGGACGAGTACGACTTTGTCCCTGCTTGAGATCGGACCTGGCGTCTTCGAGGTAGCCACCACGGCCGCCATACCCGGAGTTTACCGGTTCCGCATCATGGCCTCTGGATACACATTGCGCCACACTCCCTTCGCGTGTGAGCAGACCCTGACGGGAGCAGCCTTCCCGGGCGGTGACAACCCGCTTCCCACCAGTAACTCAACAGACGGTGGCGCCAGGCTCTGTTGTCTCGCCGAGGGCCTGCTTGGCGATGCAGCTGTTGAGCGTTTCCTCAAGGAAAAGGGCATCAACTCCAGAGAGTTGTTAACTCGGGTCAAGAAGTGTTGTGAGTCCCACAATCCGCGGGGTTAGGTTCGGTCTAGGCGGAACGGGCGGGTTCTATGGAACAACTAGGGGCATGAACCCGCCCATGCCATGATTTCCGCTTACCGCAGGCTCTTACGCGCTGTGTAATGTCACGCACTTCTTACGGGCAGTTTCTTGCAGGACGTGTACGGCTCCGATGGCCAGTACAATACAGGGCACAAGTAACCCTGAACCAGGCTTTCTGTGAGCGGAAAACATTGGATAGCACCCTTTTCCACTTGGCTTCTTCACAGCAAACGAGGAACAGTCCAATTCTCCGAAGCGCTGCTGCGGGAAGCGGCCAGTGAAAAATGCTCGGAGTCCCATGTCCAAGCCTCCTGCAATTTCTGCCAGTTGATCAACTTTTGTTGCACTTTACAATTTTATCGACTGTGCGAACCCGGAACTGAACGAACCGGAGGTCCGGATCAAGGCAACGTGTTCGCCTTGAGGTTGCGCGCGCCTTGATGACCCATGCACATGACGTGGGCGCGACGGACGATTCAATTCCGGGATGGAGGTGGCGGATGGATAATCTAAATAGTCTACTTAACAGCGGAGGCGGCATACTCCTCATGGTCCTCATGATCGCCCTGAGCGGTTTGGTGATTGGGGCGCTTGCTCGATGGATCATGCCAGGACCGGATCCCATGAGCATTCCAAAAACCATCCTGCTTGGCATCAGTGGTTCGCTTGTCGGGGGGATCGTGGCAAGTCTCTTCCGTATTTCTCCACAAATCCATCCTGTCTGGGCGTTGTTGCTGCAAGTCGGTGGAGCGCTGTTGGTACTATGGATGGTGAGACGTTACCGCCATAGAACAGTCACTCCGTAAGACGATTTACTCAATTCGGGCGAACCAGTTTGTTTTGTCGGCTTTCTGGTCCGCTGCGATTTCCCGAGTTCCTGCTTGGGTTAGCAGCGGGCTGACTGAGCCGTGCCGCGAAGCGCAGCGGCTTTACGGGTGTGATCCATCAATCTTGCCCACGAGGTAGCGATCCGTAACCTCTCCCGCGACAGTCTGCCTCCCGTTCTCGTTCGTCAGCACCGGCGCCGGCAGGCTACGAGTTACGTGAACTTCCAGGTTCTTCTAAAGGTCAGCAGAACAGAATTCCTATCCGCTATGAAGTCCGCGAAGCCAGGGTGGAGAAACTCGTGGTCCGCAGGAAGCCCGTCGAACGAGAAAAGGCCCGCTCCTGAGCAGCGGACCTTTTCCGCGATTCGCTCTCTTACTTCAGAGCGACCGCGAGTCCCATGGGAACTTCACCTGTGGGTACCGGGACCGACGTAGGAGAAACGGTTTCGGTCACTGTTCCATCGGTGCTACTGATATTCAGAACGTGCAAGTAGTTCCCGGTCCCACCTGGAGGATCGTTAAGCCCCAACACGTAGAGATACGATCCGGTAGGATCGATCTTCACGTTGGTTGCCAACCCGCCCGGAAGCAATGGCAGGTGTTGCAGTTCTTTCGGCTTATTGAAGTTGGCACCGCTGATGTCGTAGACGGTAACGCTGTTGGAGTTGGTCTCGGTCGTATAAAGACGCGTGCCGGCTTTGTTGCCGGTCATCCAGCACACTTGCAGGCCGGGGTTTGTGGTCAGGTGAGAGAACGCAATGGTTCCGGCAGAAGTGTAGGTGTAGGTGCCAACCATGTTGACGTCGGGCAAGCCCACATAGACGGCACGCTGTTTGGCATTGGCCGCGGCGCCTAGAAACACCGAACCCTTGGTAGGCAGGAGCGAATTATTCAAGACCAGCTTGCCCCCGGCGCCCACATCATACGAAGTCAGTGCCCCACCCCCCATGAACTGCACCACGAACATGAATTTTCCGCTGGGGCTTACCAGCGCCTGCGCGGGAATCGAGCTTGCCGGGTAGTTGACGGTGGAATTGGATACGGGAGTCAAATCGCCGGCTTCCGTCACGAAGAAGTCGGTCGCGTTCGGAACGCCGCCTCCCTGGCCGGGATCAGCGTCCTGATTAATCACCGTCATTACCGTCCCCGACGGTGGGGTCTCGTCGAGACCAAGACTGACAGGATCGGCTCCGTTGGAATTGGAGATGTTCGCCAGTGTCAGGCTTCCGTCGGAATTGACGTTGAAGGTCGTGATGGTATCGGAATGCCCGTTGACGGCGAACAATAACGTCCCGGCAGAATTGACCACAATCTCCTGGTCGGCTTGAAACCCTGGCGCAAACACAGGGTTCGAGCTGTACACGCCGGTTCCCATCGTGGGATACGGGGATCCCTTCAGCTGGGTAAGCTTGCCTCCGCTGTTCACGAAGGCGAAAACGGAGTTTTGATTGGTTGTCTGGCCAATGTTGCTCTCCACATAGACAACGTTGTTCTGGGCCAGAGCCGTGGCGCTGATCACGAGCACGAGCATCAGCGTTAGAACTCCGCTCGAGCGTGCAATCGAGCGTCGGACAACAGCGATGGTCATAACTACTTATCTCCCCGGGACAGCGAATTTTCTCCAGGACAAGGAGGCGGCCGGCGGTCATGCCGCTCCGTCAAGGAAGCGAAGCCGCCTCAGCCTAGCCAGAGAAACGCATGCGGACAAGAGACCTAAATACCCTAGAGTCGAACTACTCCCACGTGGCCCCGGGGATTGACCTCCCGGTCCGAGTCACGGGAAGGTGGCTAGCCTGATCAGGTGAGGTAAGTCTAGTTGTGATAGACGACGTACATGGTGCCGCCGGTAAGGTTGCATTGGCCGTCCACGCTGTTGTCGGAATTGATCTTTGCCTTACAGGTGGCGCCCGCGGTGGCGGTGGCGGTGGCTTCCGGGCTCTCTGAATTTGCCAGCACAGTCTTCAGCGTATCTCCGGAGGGAACCGAAAGGATCACCACGATGATCTTGCGGAAGGGACCGCGGTGTTGCGGGCCAATGATGCGCACCGCGTCCACTTGCACGCCGGTGGCAACCGGGGTTGAACTCTCGGGCGTCGCCGCCGGAGGTTTCTCCGGCTTCTCCGGTTTCTCCGTGCTGTTGGCCACCAGGCAGTTCACGGTGGTGATCAACTTTCTCAGCGTGGCCGACTCCGAAATCGTGTAACTTACCCTGGGACATGGCTGGGGAAAGGCAGCCACGGGAAGAAAAGTCAGAAGCAAGGCAAGGCACACACGGGAACGTCGGTTCATGCCTGCATTCTGCCGCAACTTGGCGTGGTTTCTAAGTTGCGAATACCGGGGAGTGCCAAAGAGGTAACTCGCCTCCCCGGAGGCGGACCGTCATCCGCGCAGATGAATCTTCCAGGGTGTCCCTACGGCCACTCTCCCCGCCACGTCGTGTGCCCCGCGTGGAAAACCAGGTCCCGGAACCGGCGACCGCGGCGAACCCTCGAAGCGAAAGGCCAGCCCGCAGGCGATGAGCAGCAGTGCCAGCCATCCCAGCAGAAACAACCAGCCCAAACTCATCAGAACGCCGTAGAACACATCGCTGTTCATAAACGCCTGCCCGCCAGGTACACCGGAACTTCGCCTCGTCCGCGGCGACCGTGAAGTTCGGTTTTGCCGGTCAGTTGCTTGTATTGCGCCAGCACCGCCCGCACGGCGTTCATGCGGCCCAACGTAGTCAGCCCTTCGTCATCGAGAGCGCGTTCGACCTGAGCCATCCAGAACTCGACCGCGGCATCCACGCCGGAGGCGATTTCTCCGGCCACTACCGATATAAAATCCGCCGGGATCGTTGCATGCAGCGCACTCATGCTGGTTCCTCGCAATCTGAACGTCGAGGCCGGGCGGGAATGAAACCCTTCCCGCTCTGCTCCGCTACTCGTTCTGCGATGGGTTATTCATGCGCCGGGCGGACCTCTGCTCATGCCGGTCAAGAAACGCATCGAGCTTGGTCCTCTGATCGACTGTGAGCACCTGATAAAGATCGGAGAACATGTGCGCTTTCTGTACAGTAAGCTCGGTCAAGGTCGCGGTCTGCTGCGCCGCCAGCGCGCGCGCCTTCCCTTCGTCAAAGGGTGAGCTTTCAATCAGCTGCCGCATTTGCTGGCGGTTCTCGAGCATTTGCTTGATGAGCGGCTGCAGGGCCGGCTTATCTTTGGCCATGATCTGCTTCACCTGCTGTTGTTGCGCATCGCTCAGGCCCAGGTAATCCGAGAAGAAATGCATCATGTGGTGGCCACCGCCGAACACACCGTCATCACCCATCTCGGCCCCGCGTACCGAGTGAGCAATAGCAATCGTAGCCACCACCGTCACCAGCATGCCAATACCGATCCACCGTCGAGTCGACTTCATACTCCTCCTTGTCCAGCCCTTGGGAATTCTGCGAACTGCTTGCACCCATAGAAACACGTCCCGAATCGAAAAGGAGTAAAGAGTCGGTCAAGGCGAGTAAAGTTTTGTAAATGTGGCAGATAGCGCGGTTTGACAATTCTTTACGACGGCCGGGCAGGAATTTCTGTCAAAGTAAATAGGAACAAATGGAAAGCGTTTTGATTATCGACGACGACGTCGAGCTCTGCGGCCTGGTATCCGAGTATTTGCAGGCGGAAGGCTTTCAAGTCGAAGCCTCCTACGATGGCGGGCGCGGTCTCGAGCGCGCGCTCAGCGGCCAGCACATCCTGATCATCCTGGATGTCATGCTTCCCGGACTTAACGGCTTCGAAGTCCTGCGCCGGATCCGCGGGACTTCGCGCATCCCGGTGTTGCTCTTGACGGCCCGCGGCGAAGACCTGGATCGGATCGTGGGACTGGAGATTGGGGCCGACGATTACCTACCCAAGCCCTTCAATCCGCGGGAATTGGTGGCAAGGATTCGAGCCATTTTGCGGAGAAGCGTGCGCCCCGACCAGGCCGGCCACGATCGCGGACCGGACCTGGTACGGGTGGGCGATATCGAACTCGATCCGGCGACCCGCAGCGTGCGGCATCGCGGACGTCCGGTGGAGCTGACCTCGGTGGAGTTCAACCTGCTGGAAGTCCTGTTGCGTGAGGCGGGACGGGTCGTCACCCGCGAGCGGTTGGTGTACGCTGTGCTGAGCCGGAAATTCTCCCCCTTTGATCGCAGCATCGACATGCATGTGAGCAAGGTGCGAAAGAAACTGGGAGACTCCGAGGAAGGCATCGAGCACATCAAGACGGTGCGCGGGGTGGGCTACATTTTCACCCGGCCTCGCGAGACGGTGGGGAGCGCGACCTCATGAGAAGTCTGTTTCTCCGCATCTTCCTCTACTACTGGCTGGCTCAGGCGCTGTTCATGCTGGTCGCAATCGTTGTGACCATGACGACGCGGCCGCAGCGCGATACCTCAGTCTGGGGCGCACAGTACTCTAAAGCGCTGAGTGAGGCAGTGCAGGCCTATGAGCGGGGCGGACAGCCGGAGGTGCAACGCTACCTGGAGGGGTTGGAAGAGTCGCGGCAGATCGAGGGTTTTCTCTTCAACAGCCAGGGGGAAGAGGTGTCCCGCCGCGCACCGCGCGATTGGGGGCACCGCATCCTTCACGATGGGGAAAGCCGTGAGGACGGATTCTGGGGACACATCATGCCCAAGCGGTTTGTGCGCCAGTCCCTGACCACGCCGGAGGGCCATCGCTACATCCTGATGGTGGCTTTGCCGCGGGGGCCGCGCGTGTTTTTCGGACCTCACGGAATCCCCGGCCTGGGTTTTCTACTCGCCGTATTGTGCTCAGGCTTGGTCAGCTACGTTCTGGCGCGATCCTTGACAGCACCGGTGGTGCGACTGCGAGCTGCCACCCGAAAGCTGGCGGCCGGCGATCTCAGCGCCCGTGCCGGCGGAGCGGGTCCCGGCCGCCGCGACGAACTGGCCGAACTGGTACGCGATTTCGACACCATGGCCGAGCGGCTGGAAAATCTGGTCAATGCCCAGTCTCACCTGCTGAACGACATTTCTCACGAGCTGCGCTCCCCCCTGGCGCGGCTGAATGTGGCGTTGGGCCTGGCGCGGCAGCGCACCGGGCCGGAAGCGCAAAGCGCGCTGGAACGCATTGACATGGAAGCCGCGCGGCTGAATGAGCTGATCGGCCGTCTGCTGACCATCGCTCGCCTGGAAGGGGGCGAGGAGGCGATGCAGAAGTTTCCCATCGCCCTTGAGGAATTGGTCGAGGAAGTGGCCAAGGACGCCGACTTCGAGGCGCAGGCCCGTGACTGCCGCGTGGAAGTCACCGTAGTAGACGACTGCATGATCATGGGCGATCCTTCCCTGCTGCACAGCGCTCTCGAAAATGTCATGCGCAATGCCACCCGCTACACGCGCCCCGGAACGGCCGTCGACGTCCGCCTGGAGCGCGGACAGGGTACGCGGGGCGCGGCGGCCGTAGTGCGTGTTGCTGACTGCGGTCCGGGAGTGCCGGAGGATGCGCTCGACAAACTTTTTCGTCCCTTCTATCGCCTGGACGACGCTCGCGGACGCCAAAGCGGCGGCGTCGGCCTCGGACTGGCGATTACGGAACGTTCGGTGCGCCTGCACGGGGGATCCGTACGCGCCGCCAATCGCGCCGAAGGCGGACTGATCATCGAGATCCGCCTGCCGCTGGTCGAAGCCGACATCACTGCTCCTATGCCGGAACCGGTGGCGGCGGGCCGCGTCTAGCTGGCCCTCCGGGTCCTCTACAAATTCCCGAACTCCGCCGCGCCCATCACGTTCACCGACGCCGGTCACTGATTAAACGGTTATGCAATGGCTAGTAGTTGCGAAATGTATTAACTATTATGAGTACTCTCCGGGTTCCCGCACCCCCTTTCAGGAAAGGATGTCTGCCGTTACAGCCGCGGACAGGAGACGATTTTTCGCTTCGCGGACCCGGCTCTCCGCACCCCGGCGTACCCTGCCAGTTCGCCATTACCGGCAATGGCGAACCGCATGGCTTCGCAACGTTGCGAGAGCTTGACGCGGATGGCCATCCCGACCAGGTGGATAGCCACGGATACCGGCCCAGCGCTTGTTGCCATAGAGCAATGTGCCGGGGCCGGAGAGGTCACAGGCGAAAGGGGCCCGCGCTCTTGACCCTCGACGACGGCGGCGGCAAGGCAAAAAGACCCTCCCCGCCTTGCACCAGTTGAGCTTTTGTGGCCGCCGCAACGGAGCGAGCGGTGGCCAGCCGCCTGCGGCCGAGTTTCGACCGGAGCGGCAAGCGAGATCTGCTCTGTTTTTTTTTGTCATGAATTGTGATCAATCACCATTCGGCACAAAAGCAGCTTAGAATGGTGCCCAGGGATACGGGTCGCTATCGATTAGGAAGCAGAGGGGACACGCAAACGGCAACGATGAAAAAGCGAGGTAAGAACGGGAATGGGGATATAGAGATACTGGAGCGGCAAGTCAGGATTTGTAAGGCCTTTGCCAATTCCACGCGCCTGGTGATGCTAGATCTGCTGAGCTCACGCGAGTGGCCAGCCGGCAAACTTCAGGCAGAACTCGGCGTTTCCAAGCCAAACTTATCGCAACATCTCGCAGTCCTGAAGGCTGCCGGAGTCGTCGTCACCCGGCGTCAGGGTAAGCAGGTCTACTGCGGGCTGGCCATGCCTGAGGTCAAGCAGGCGTGCGTGCTCATCCGTCACATGCTCCGCGCACAACTGCGCAACGGCCGCAGGCTGATGATGTAGCGACCCAAGCGGAGAAAGCCGGCGGAAGCCGGCCCGCTCCTCGGCCGGCCTAGTCTTCCGCCTCCACCAGCGGCATATCCACGAGGTGCTCGCTGATGAACCAGGCCTGGAATTCGTTGGTGCGCAAGACGTCACTCACGACCAGGTCGTCGGTCCCGTCATCGCCCAGCTCGACGGCGCGGCTGGCCAGTTTACGGCAGTGCCCGATGATCAGCTGGTGAGCGTCGAGCAGACGCGAGATCTGTACCGGCACTTCTTCCCGGCCCCGCGGTGGACGCTCAATGCGCGTTGTCTCAGCCACATCGGACGCCATGGCGATACTGATGCCGCCGAGAAGCTGCACCCGCTCGGCGATCGCGTCGACCAGCTTCGCCTGTTCTTCGAAGTGCTTATCGAAAAGCAGATGCAGCTGATAGAAGGTGGGACCCGCCACCTGCCAGTGGGCCTTTTTGTAGAGATCGCGAAGAGTCATGCTGTCAGCCAGCAACTGGTTGAGTTGTTCCGTCATCTCCAGACGCACTGGTTCTTCCAGTTCCAGAGGAAGGGCGTGGGTGACGGTTCCGTATTCCTGGATTGCTTTGGCACGCTGATGGAAGCGAGGCTGAGCGGTCACAGTATGGTGATTGCCGGAAGCTGCTTTCTTGGCCATGGGAAATTCTCCTGTCTCTAGGGGTGCTGAAGCTAAAACCAGTGGAATTCGATTGGGACCGGGCTTCTGATGGCGCTTCGGGTGACAACCTGAGCTTATGTTTTCCGATGATTCAGCGAGCGCCTGGGATTCCAATTTTCTCTCTCCGCTCGGATCTCGGGATATGAAAACGGGGCGCGTGGTTCAGCAGAAATCTCCACAATTGGCTATCATTAGCGATTACACACCCAGGGAGCGGAGAAACCAGACGTGGCAGAGACGCAGACGACGAATGGCATAGAAGTACTGGAAACCCGGGAATGGCTGGATTCGCTGGATTACGTCCTGGCCCAAGGCGGACCGGAGCGCGCCGGGAGGCTGCTCCAACAGTTGTCCTTGCACGCGCGCCGCGAGGCGGGAGTCAATCTGCCGTTCATTGCGACCACGCCGTATCAGAACACGATTGCTGCCCGGCAGCAGCCGCCCTTTCCCGGAAGTCAGGAGATGGAGCGACGCATCAAGAGTTTGGTGCGCTGGAACGCGCTCGCCATGGTAGTGCGCGCCAACAAATTGCAGGAAGGCATTGGCGGCCATATCTCAACCTTTGCCTCTGCCGCCACGCTCTACGAGGTTGCCTTTAATCACTTTCTGCGCGCGGGCGCGGAAAACGGGGACCGTGACATCGTTTACTTCCAAGGACATGCCGCGCCGGGCATTTACGCTCGCGCTTTCCTCGAAGGCCGCATCCCGGTCTCGCGGCTGGAGAATTTCCGCCGCGAGTTGATGCCGGGTGGCGGTCTTTCGTCTTACCCGCACCCCTGGCTGATGCCGGATTTCTGGGAATTCCCCACCGTCTCCATGGGGCTGGGCCCGATCCAGGCGATTTACCACGCGCGCTTCATCAAGTACCTGGAAAATCGCGGCCTGAAGTCATCCATTGGTGGCAAGGTTTGGGCGTTCCTGGGCGACGGCGAGATGGACGAACCCGAATCGCTGGGATCGATTACGCTGGCTTCGCGCGAACGTCTCGACAACCTGATCTTCGTGGTCAACTGCAACCTGCAACGGCTCGACGGCCCGGTGCGCGGCAATGGCAAGATCATTCAGGAGCTGGAAGCTATCTTTCGCGGTGCCGGATGGAACGTGATCAAGGTCATCTGGGGCAGCGATTGGGACAGCCTCATCGAGAATGACCGTGACGGCCTGCTGGTAAAGCGGATGGGCGAAATCACCGACGGCCAGTATCAGAAATATTTCGTCGAGAGCGGCGCTTACTTCCGCCACAACTTCTTCGGTACCGATCCACGCCTGTTGAAAATGGTGGACCATTTGTCCGACGAACAACTGGCCCGCATGCGGCTGGGTGGACACGATCCCATCAAAGTGCATGCCGCCTTCAAGGCAGCGGTTGAGCACCAGGGATCACCCACCATCGTGCTGGCGAAAACCATCAAAGGTTACGGGCTGGGCGAGGCCGGCGAGGGCAAGAACATCACCCACCAGCAGAAGAAGCTGAACGACGAAGAACTCAGCATGTTCCGTTCGCGCTTCGGCATTCCGATTCCCGATGACGAACTTCACAATGCCCCGTTCTACCGTCCGCCGAACGAAAGCGTGGAAATTCACTACATGCAAGAGAGGCGTACCCAGCTTGGCGGCTACATGCCGGAGCGCAAGGTACGCGCCAAGCCGCTCCTTCCCGTTGCCGACGCTCACTTCGAAGAGTTCTACAAGGGCACAGAAGGCCGTGAAGTATCCACCACCATGGTCTTCGTGCGCCTGCTGGCAAAGCTGTTGCGCGATCCCGCGATAGGCAAGCTGATTGTTCCCATCATTCCTGACGAAGCCCGCACCTTCGGCATGGAAGCGCTGTTTCGCCAGGTGGGCATCTACTCCAGTGTGGGCCAGCTTTACGAACCCGTGGATATGGACACGCTGCTGTATTACAAGGAAGCCAAGAACGGGCAGATCCTTGAAGAAGGCATCACCGAGGCCGGCTCGATCTCTTCTTTTATCGCCGCCGGCACGGCCTACGCCAACCACGGCATCAATACCATCCCCTTCTTTATTTATTACTCGATGTTCGGATTCCAGCGGATCGGCGACCTGATCTGGGCGGCGGCCGACATGCGCTGCCGCGGCTTCCTGCTGGGAGGCACCGCGGGACGCACTACGCTGGCCGGTGAAGGCTTGCAACACCAGGACGGTCACAGTCACGTGCTGGCTCTGAGCGTCCCCAACCTGCTGGCGTACGATCCGGCTTTCGCTTACGAGATCGCGGTCATCATTCAGGACGGCATCAAGCGCATGTACACCGACCAGGAGTCCATCTTCTATTACCTGACGGTGACCAATGAGCCGCTGCCGATGCCGGAAATGCCCGCAGGCGAAGGCATCCGCGAAGGAATTCTCAAGGGCATATACCGTTTCAAGACTTCCGACAAGAAAGAGGCCAGGCTGCGCGCCCAGCTGTTCGGCAGCGGCACCATCATGTTCGAGGTGCTGAAGGCGCAACAGATTCTGGAGGAAAAATACGGAGTTGGCACCGACGTCTGGAGCGTTACCAGTTACAAGGAACTCTATCGCGAGGGCAACGATTGCGAACGTTGGAACATGCTCCATCCCGGCGAAACGCCGCGCGTCCCGTTTGTGGCCCAAAGCCTGAAAGATGCACCCGGTGTTTTCGTAGCGGCATCGGATTACATGAAGGTGCTGCCGGAATCCATTTCGCAGTGGGTACCTCGTCCCCTCACGTCTCTGGGGACGGACGGGTTCGGACGCAGCGAAAACCGCGCTGCCTTGCGGGACTTCTTCGAGGTCGATGCCAAGCATATTGTGCTGGCGACTCTGCATGCGCTCGCGCGTGAGAGGCAGATTCAGCCCGAGCTTGTGAAGCAGGCGGTACGGGACCTGGGCGTCAATCCTGACAAGCCGAATCCGGCCATCAGCTAAGGGAGAATAAGGTAGTGACCGAATTCAAGCTTCCCGAACTGGGGGAAAATATCGACCAGGGCGACTTGGTGCGACTGATGATTTCCCCGGGCTCCAGCATCACCGAAGGCCAGCCGGTCATGGAACTGGAGACCGACAAAGCGGTTGTCGAGGTGCCTTCGTCCGTAAGCGGCACTGTGAAAGACGTGCGCGTGAAGGAAGGCGAGAAGATCAAAGTCGGCCAGGTGATCTTCACGGTGGAGAATGGATCGAAGACGTCACAGGCTCCCGCTCCGGCCAAGGAAACTAGGACCGCGCCCGCGCCAAAACCGCCACAGGCTTCGAGTATCGCCGCCGTTCGAAGCGAGCGGGCCGCGGTGCCCGTTCCTTCATCAGGCGCAGGCGACGCCACAGAATTCAAACTGCCGGAACTGGGCGAGAACATTGAGCGCGGAGACCTGGTACGTCTGATGATTGCTCCCGGAACCAAGGTTTCCGAGGGCCAGCCGGTCATCGAGCTCGAAACCGACAAGGCGGTGATTGAGGTTCCCTCATCCGTTAGCGGAGTGGTAAGAGAAGTCCGCGTGCGGGAAGGTCAAACAGTCGGCGTCGGCGAAGTGATCTTCACTCTCGAGGGGGGAGCACCGGCGCAACCACCGCGGGCAAAGGCGTCGCCGGTCGAACACGTGTCTGGCCAGCAGGCGGCACGGCTGGCTTTCCAGGCCGCGATTCATGCGGAAGGCAAGACGGAGGAACAGGCTCTACCTCCCGATCAACCTCAGCCGGCTGCCGTTGCCTTCGCCATGCCAGTGCAACTGGGCAAGGTTGCCGGTATGGACCAGGGCGCGCCAGTGCCGGCAGCCCCTCACGTCCGCCGTTTGGCCCGTGAACTGGGCGTGGACATTCACCAGGTGAAAGGCAGCGGCCCGGGCGGGCGCATCAGCGAGGACGACGTCAAGGCCTTCTCCAAGACACTTCTCCTCTCGGCCACCGCCGTCGCGCAATCCAGCGGCAAGGCAATCGCCGAGCCCCTTCTGCCCGACTTCGCCAGGTGGGGAAAAATCGAGCGGGTCTCGATCCGGGGCGTCCGGCGCAAGACCGCGGAGCATTTGTGGCAGGCCTGGACCACCATTCCGCATGTCACGCAACATGACAAGGCGGACATCACCGAACTTGAACAGCTCCGCGCCCGTTTCGCTCCCAAGGCGGAGGAAGCCGGCGGCAAAATGACGGTTACGGCCATCGCCTTGAAAGTTGCCGCCTCCGCGTTGAAGATCTTCCCCCAGTTCAATGCCAGCATCGATCTGGGCAAAGAGGAGATCATCTACAAGCAGTACATCAACATCGGCGTGGCGGTGGATACCGATCGCGGACTGCTGGTACCAGTCATCCGCGATGTCGACAAGAAAAACATCGTGGAACTGGCTGCGGAACTCACCCAGCTTTCCCGCAAGGCTCGGGAAAAGAAGCTCACTCCGGAAGAAATGTCGGGTGGCACCTTCACCATCACCAACCTGGGAGGAATCGGCGGCACCGGCTTCTCCCCCATCGTAAATCACCCGGAGGTGGCGATCCTGGGCATGTCGCGCTCCAGCATGGAACCGGTGTGGATCGGCGGAAAGTTCGAGCCACGCCTGGTACTGCCGCTGTCTCTCTCTTACGATCACCGCTTGATTGACGGCGCCGATGCCGCACGCTTCCTGCGTTGGATCGCCGAGGCCTTCGAGCAGCCGTTCCTGTTGTCTGTGCAGGGATGAAACCAATCAGCCACCAGGACACAAAGGGACACCAAGGCTTGGTGGCTGGATGCCGTTTGTGAACCTTGATGTCCTTTGTGGTTAAGACAACCACCATGACGGAAGCCTCGAAACTGAACATCGCAGTCGTCGGCGGCGGCCCTGGAGGGTATGCCGCCGCTTTTCTTGCTGCCGACCTTGGCATGAGGGTGACACTGATTGACCCGGAAGTGAACCCTGGCGGCGTGTGTCTATATCGGGGGTGCATTCCCTCGAAGGCGTTGCTGCACGTCGCCAAGCTGATTGAGGAAACGCGGCATGCCAGCAATTGGGGGCTCGAATACGCCGATCCCAGGATCGATATCGCTCGCCTACGCTCCTGGAAAGAGAGTGTGGTAAAGAAGCTGACCGGCGGCCTGGGCCAGCTCTCCAGGCAGCGCGCAGTCGAATACATTCAGGGACGGGCTGGATTCGATAACTCCAATACGCTGCGCGTTGCGAAAGCCGGCGGCAGCGATGAGACGCTGACCTTTGACCGCATTATTCTCGCCACCGGCTCACGCCCGGCCATTATCCCCAGCCTCAAGCTCGACAGCCCCAGGGTGATGGACTCGACAGGCGCGCTCGAAGTGAGCGCGGTCCCCGAAGCCCTGCTGGTCATTGGCGGCGGCTACATTGGGCTGGAGCTAGGCAGCGTGTATGCGGCGCTGGGATCGAAGGTCTCGGTGGTCGAGATGCTGCCGGGATTACTCCCGGGAGCGGATCGCGATCTGGTTCTTCCACTGCACAAGCGGCTGGAGAAGGGTTTCGAGGCGATACTGCTCGAGACCACGGTTTCCAGCATGAAAGAGGAAGCGCGGGGAATCCGAGTCACCTTCAGCAGCCAGAAAGGGCAGCCGAGCGAGAAGGTCTTCGACCGGGTCCTGGTTTCGGTGGGGCGCAAGCCGAACTCAGAGATTCCCGGTTTGGCGAAGACGAAGGTTCAAGTCACCTCGCGCGGCTTCATTCAAGTCAACAAACAGCTCCAAACCGACGATCCCACCATTTATGCGATTGGCGATGTCGTAGGGGAGCCCATGCTGGCTCACAAAGCCTCGCACGAGGGGCGGACCGCAGTTGAAGCCATCGCGGGACACAAAGTGGCTTTTGAGCCCAACGCCATTCCTGCGGTGGTGTTTACCGATCCGGAAATCGCCTGGTGCGGCCTGACGGAAACCCAGGCACAAAAGGAGAACCGGCAGATCAAGGTGGCCAAGTTTCCTTGGGGCGCCTCCGGGCGCGCCCTCACGCTCGATCGCACCGAAGGCATGACCAAGCTGCTGATCGATCCCGAGAGCGAGCGCGTCTTGGGCGTTGGGATTGTCGGCGTCGCCGCCGGCGAACTGATCGCCGAAGGCGTGCTGGCGGTGGAGATGGCGGCGCTGGCCGGTGATCTCGAGCTCACGATTCACCCTCACCCGACGCTTTCGGAAACCGTGATGGAGGCGGCGGAGGTGTTCTACGGGCGCGCGACCGATATTTATCGCCCCAGGAAGTAGGCGCGGCGTCCCGGTCAGAGCCAGGTTCACCGCGCACTTTGAGTACAATGTTCACACTCCGCAGTGGGAATCGTGCCGGTGATCAGTCGCGATTCCGGGAGTTCGCATAATGCAATCCCTCCTCCGGCGAATCGGCGCCATGGCGTGTGTTCTGGTCCTGTGCATCCCGTTGGCCGGGCAGGGCATTCTCATCCCTGTCAAGCCTGAGACCCCGCCGGCTACCGAGCCCCCGCCAGCCGTGGATCCTCTGGGCCGCACCACGCCCAGTGGCAGCATTTTTGGATTTCTCCAGGCGGCGCAAGCTCGAAATTTCAAGACTGCTGCGCAATATCTGCAAATGAGCGTCATCCAGCGCCGCAGCCAAGGAGAGGACCTCGCCGAGCAACTTAAGGTCGTCATGGACCAGGGCTTCATTGGGAATCTCCAGCGCATCACCACCAATCCCGAGGGCGCTCCACAGGAGGGATTGCCGCTCAGCCAGCTTAAGGTGGGCACGTTGGCCATTGGAGATGTCGAGGGCGAACTTCTGCTCACGCGCGTGCTCGATCCTTCCGCGGGAAAAATCTGGCTCATCTCCGCCGAGACCCTCGCGAAAGTCCCTGATCTTTATGCCCAGGTACACGTCAACGAATTTGAGAGTCATCTGCCCGGTGTGCTGACCCAGCGGGAATACCTCGGCATGCCTCTCTGGCAGTGGCTCGCCATGCTGGCAGCCGTTCCTGTGTCTATCGGTTTGGCCTGGCTTTTCCTCAAAGTGTTCGTTCTTCCCCGGCGCCTTTGGGCGCACTATCGCAAACAACCGGTTCCGGCCAAGTGGGAGGCCATCTCGGGGCCGGTCTGGCTGATCCTTGCTACCCTGACCCACATTGCACTTACCCGTTTGATTGGAATCCCTCTGCTGCATCGCCACTACTTCCTGCTGATCGCCAGGGTGGTTCTCATTGCCGCCCTTACCTGGCTGCTTCTGCGCTGGGAGTCGTGGCTGATGCAACGCCTGCGGGATCGACACTTCAACGCCGGACGTCTGGGCGCCGCGTCGGTCATTCTGCTCGGGGAACGAATCCTGAAGGTGATCGTGGTATTGGTCGCGGGGTTGGCGATCATGAGCAGTCTGGGCTTCGACATGACCACGGCGCTGGCAGGACTGGGGATCGGCGGCCTTGCCATCGCCTTTGCGGCACAGAAAACCTTGGAAAATGTGTTTGGCGGGGTTTCGGTTCTGGGCGACGAAGCCATTCGCGTGGGCGACAATTGCCAGTTCGGCGACCGCGTTGGACTGGTCGAAGACATCGGTCTGCGTTCCACCCGCATCCGCACAGTCGAGCGAACCGAACTGTTCATCCCCAACGGCTCGCTGTCAACGATGAATGTGGAGAATCTCAGCCGCCGCGACAAGATACTGTTCAATACCAAGTTTTGCCTGCGCACCGAAACCTCCACCGATCAACTGCGTTTCGTTCTCGCCGAGGCCCGGCGTCTGCTCTATGAACATCCCAAAATCGAAACCGAAAGCGCCCGCATCCGCTTCGTAGAGTTCCGGGACAGTGCGCTGGGACTCGAAATTTTCTCCTATATCCTCACCCGCGACCCGGCGGAATTTAACGCCATCCGCGAAGATGTCCTGTTTCGCATTATGCGGATTATCGAGCAGGCCGGCACCAGCCTCGCCTCTCCGAGGCGGACGGTGTATTTCACGCGCGACTCCGGCCTCGAGAAACAGAAAACCGAAGCCGCGTTGCAGCAGGTCGAGCGCTGGCGGGAAGAAAAGCAGCTCCCCTTCCCCGACTTTCCCTCGGCCGAGATTGCCGAGTTTCAGGGAACCCTTCCCTACCCGGAGCCCGATTCGGCCCTGGCCAGAAGGACCACGAGAGACAGGCCTTCGAGCGTGCCCCGGCGCAGCGCATAGGTCACTTCCGCTTACCACCGTAACTTGTGCCCACGCGAATTTGCCTCATAGCATGTGGTATGTCCACGCGTGCATTCCTGTTATGCGGTGATGAGAGGGCGGTCAACGTCATTACCCGGACATGCGGCGAACTGGAAGTTTCTTTTGAGCTGATCCCGGAGCCCTCATTCGCGGTCAAGCGTCTCGGAAGTGAGCATTTTGACCTGGTAATTGCGGATTGTGACAACGAGCAGGCCGCAGCCGATGCATTCGCGGCGGCAAAGAAATCAGGAGTGAATCAGTCCGCGATTGCCATCGCCATCGTGGACGGGAAGAAAGGCGTGGGCAATGCCTTTCGGCTGGGAGCCAGCCTGGTCCTGGCCAAGCCCGTATCCCTGGAGCAGGCACGGGGAACCCTGCGCAACGCGGTTGCGATGGTGAAGAAATCCCCGCCGGAAGCGAAGCCCATGGCGGCTGTCTCCAATATCCCTGCGAGCGCCGCCCCCGCAAAAACAGAAACTCAGGGAATTGCGGCACCAACTTCTGTGCTCATTGCGCCCAAATCGGCCTCGGCCAACCCGCTCAAAACCCCGGCGGTGGCTCCACCACCCATTTTTTCGAAGCCCTCCGAGGCCGCTCTAAAGCCGATCACCGGAATGGGTGTAAACGTTACGCTTCCCCTAGCCAAAGAAGCTTCCCTGGGTGGCAAGCCGTCGAAGACTCTCTCCCTGCTGGGCGACGAACCAGTGGGCAGCAGCCGACATCCGACACCGATGTTTGGTATGACGGACAAGGAAAGCGCGGGACGCCAGACCAGTCCATTTGTCATGGCGGCTGTCGTAATGATAATGATCACTGCGGGCATTTATGGATTCTCGGTCATCAACCCTTCGTTCCACAGCTTGGTGTCCGCCCAATTCCACAATTTGGGAGTCATGACAGGGCTGGCGCGAAAACAACCAGCGATGACGGTGCTTGCCAAGCCAGTTTCTCCAACCCCGGCGCCCGTGGCTGAACCGGTTGCGCCTCCCGCGCCCGCCTCGAGTGGCGACGACGCCACTCCGTCTTCCACAGCTGACGGCTTCGCGGCTGCCTCGCCCGTTCCCGCCGAAGGATTCGACTC
The DNA here is from genome assembly GCA_035262225.1 of Terriglobales bacterium. GTDB lineage: Bacteria > Acidobacteriota > Terriglobia > Terriglobales > Acidobacteriaceae > DATFTE01. The sequence goes on along the minus strand of DATFTE010000212.1, from coordinate 20,163 downwards.
CGGCGCTTCGGCAACGTCCACTACGCCGCTGATTCTCAATACCGCGACAACCGCTCCCCAGGCGGCCGCGGATGACGAGCCAATTGTTGTTCCGGAAGAGGTCGCCGCCAGCCACATCACCTATCAGGTACAACCGTCCTATCCTGAGGCGGCAAGGAAAAAGGGTGTGAAAGGAAGCGTGGTTCTCAACGCCGCCGTCGACCAGGACGGCAATGTCTCGAGCCTCGAAGTGGCCAGCGGAAACCCACAGCTTGCCTCCGCGGCCACTGCAGCGGTTAAGCAGTGGCGCTTCCAGGCCTACTATCGCAATGGACAGCCGACCGCGTTCCAGACACAGGTCACGGTGCAGTTTCCGCAACCCGCCGAGCGATAAAGCCAGGGCGTCTCACAGTTGCGTTTCCGGCTCCGGTCCGGCAGGGATTTCCCGACCTCACAATTACCGACGTAACTTGATGGGGCTCACCACTGTACCTACGATGCAGTTATGAGTTACCAAGCGTTACTGTTCTGCCCGGACGACAAGACCGCCCGCGTTGTTACCCAGGTTTTGACGGAGCTGGACTTTACAGTGGAGCCGTGCAACGAGCCCTTTGGCGCGGTCAAGAAGTTGATGGCGAAACACTTCGATGCCATCGTCGTCGACTGCGACAACGAGCAGAACGCAGCGTTGATATTCAAGAGCGCGCGTAACTCGGGATCGAATCAGAATTCTTTGGCGGTGGCCGTGGTGGAAGGTCAGGCGGGAGTCGCCAAAGCCTTCCGGATCGGCGCGAACCTGGTACTCACTAAACCCATCAATGTCGAGCAATCGAAGGGCACCTTGCGCGTGGCCCGCGGCTTGCTGCGCAAATCCGATATCGGCAAACCGACGACGGCAGCTGGCGAAGCAACGCCGCAGCCGGCGGTCAGAACTCCGGAAGCGGCGCGTCCGGCGGCGCCAGTCAGGCCGCTGGCCGCGGCGTTCACCCCGCCGATGCCTCCTGCGCCTCAGAAGCCGCCGGTCGCGAAATCCGGGTTTGAACTTCAACCGGATACCTCGCCCAGACCTGAAGCGGCCGAAGCGGCCCTGCTCGAATCGATGCCCGATCCGACAGCGAAACCGATTTCATCCTCGGCGACACCCAAAGAATACCCATGGCAACCGGTTTCAAAACTCGCCGAACCCATGGCGTCGGCCCTCAGGATTGCGGCGGAGACGGCGGCAAAACCCTCTTCCGGCGAATCGGGAACGGCGACCCAGGTGCTGCCCTGGGGCAGTGAACCGGCGAAAGACAACTCTCATTCATCCCTGGGCGGCCGGACCGCGGGTGCCGCCACAGCTCCCGCAAAACAGAGCCCAAAATCAGTGCCCAGCACGGGCCCCGAAGAGAGTTCCCCGACCCAACCCGATGCAGGACGCCGCCAGAGCCACACGATTCCCACGCAGGCTCCTCAATTTGAGCCACCCACATTTGCCGCGCTCGCGGTCAAGGACCACGAAGAGGACGAGAACGAGGGCAGCGGCAAGAAGGCCTACGTCATCCTCGCCCTTGTAGCGCTGGCAACCATCTTTACCGCTTACGTTGCCTTTCAGAAGATGCATTCCAACCAAGAACCTTCAACCGCGCCCGTGACCCAAGCTGCTCCTGCCGTTCCCGCCGCCAGCGGCGACTCCGCTGCGGACAGCGCGGCCTCGACTTCGGCAGCGCCTGCCACTACCCCTCCCCAGGAGATCACGCTGACAACGCCCAAGCCTTCTGAGCCGGCAAGCAAAAAACCGGCACCCGGGGTCGCTTCCAGCAAGTCCTACTCGGATGTAACCGTCACCAAGTTTCCCGCCGGGGCTCAGGACGCCGCCCCACCGGCGAAACCCGCCGACGAAACACACGAACCTCCCGCGATCGTGGTAAAAAAGAACTCCGCGCACCCTGCGCCCAAGTCCGGGGAAGCCGACCTCGCCCCGCCGCCGACGATGGCTGCTCCCTCGGATGAGAAGGCGCTCTCGGGAATCGTAGCGGTGACTCCGGCGGCGGTCGCCAGACCAGTGCCCACCACTCTGAAGGTTTCTCAGGGCGTGTCCCAGGGATTGCTGGTAAAGCGAGTTCAACCGATCTACCCGCCCCAGGCGCTGCAAATGCGGATTGAAGGCACCGTGGTGCTCGAAGCCAGTATTACCAAGGACGGCAGAATCGCTAATGTTCAAGTAGTGAAGGGCGAAGGCATCCTGGCAAAGGCCGCCGCCGACGCGGTGAAGCAATGGAAGTACAACCCCTACTTCCTGAACGGCGAACCCGTCGAAATTCAAACCCAGATCAGCATCAAGTTCAAACTTCCGTAAAACGTTCCCCGCCGGATCAATGCGGGCGAGCGGGACCGGCTTGCGCGCCGTTCACATTCCCGCCTTCGAATCGACCATCCTGCGCACGCTATAATAAAGGGATGCCCACAGGTCAAAATTCTCATCTGTGGGGGCATGCCTATGGATTTCAAGCTCGTCAGCGATTACCGGCCCCAGGGCGACCAGGCGAAAGCCATCGAGTCCTTGGTGAGGGGAGTTTTTGACCGCGAGCAGCACCAGGTACTGCTCGGCGTCACCGGATCAGGCAAGACCTACACCATGGCCAAGGTGGTCGAGGCGGTGAACCGCCCCACCATCGTGATGGCCCACAACAAGACTCTGGCGGCCCAGCTCTACCATGAGTTCAAGAGCTTCTTTCCCCACAACGCGGTGGAATACTTCGTATCGTATTACGACTATTATCAGCCCGAAGCCTACGTCCCGGCGGCCGATCTTTACATCGAGAAGGAAGCCACGATTAATGACGAGCTCGACAAGCTCCGGCTCTCGGCCACGCGCTCTCTGTTCGAGCGGCGCGACGTACTGATCGTCTCTTCCGTCAGCTGCATCTACGGCCTGGGCTCTCCCGAAGCCTATTACGGCATGCTCCTTTTCCTGGAAAAAGGCCAGAAGATCAAGCGCGAAGATATCACCCGCAAGCTGGTGGAGATCCTCTACGAACGCACCGACGGCGACTTCCGCCGCGGCACCTTCCGCGTCCGCGGTGACGTGATTGAGATCTTCCCTACTTACGACGACATGGCCTACCGCGTCGAACTCTTCGGCGACGAGGTGGAGACGCTGGCGCAGATCGATCCTCTGTTTGGCACGGTCAAACAAAAATACGTGCGTCTTCCCATCTATCCCAAGACTCATTACGTAATGAAGCCCGAGACCCGACACAACGCGGTGCTGTCGATCAAAGAAGAGCTTGCCTGGTGGGAAAAAGAACTGGAAAAACAGGGACGGCTCGTCGAGTCGCAGCGCGTGCACCAGCGCACCATGTACGACCTCGAGATGATCAAGGCCATGGGTTATTGCCACGGCATCGAAAACTATTCGCGGCACTTTACCGGCAGGTTGCCGGGTGAGCCTCCACCGACCCTGCTCGACTACTTCCCCCGCGATTACCTGATGTTCATCGACGAATCGCACCAGACCGTGCCCCAGTTGCACGGCATGTATCACGGCGACCGTTCGCGCAAGGAAACGCTCGTTTCCTACGGATTCCGCCTGCCCTCCGCGCTCGACAACCGTCCCCTGACTTTTGAGGAATTCGAGCACCGCATGAACCAGATGCTCTACGTCTCGGCCACTCCCGGTCCTTACGAACTCACCCGGTCGGCCGGCGTGGTGGTGGAACAGATCATTCGGCCTACCGGACTGGTCGATCCTCCAGTCGAAGTGCGACCGGTCAGGGGACAGATCGACGACCTGCTGCATGAGATCCGCGAGCGGGCGGGGCGCGGCGAGCGCGTGCTGGTCACCACCCTGACCAAGCGCATGGCGGAAGACCTGGCTGAGTATTACAGCGAGGTGGGCGTCAAGTGCCGCTACATGCACTCCGAGATCGAAACTCTGGAGCGGGTAAAGATCCTCCGCGATTTGCGCAAGGGAGAGTTCGATGTCCTGATCGGCATTAACCTGCTACGCGAAGGACTGGATCTTCCCGAAGTTTCTCTGGTGGCGGTGCTCGACGCCGACAAAGAAGGATTCCTGCGCAGCGCCGGTTCCCTCATCCAGACCATCGGCCGCTGCGCCCGCAATTTGAATGGGCGCGCCATCCTCTACGCCGATACCATCACCGATTCCATGAAGAAAGCCATGGACGAAACCGACCGGCGGCGCGCCATCCAGGAAGCCTACAACGTGGCCAACGGAATCACTCCCGAATCGATCGTGCGTCCGCTCACCATGTCGCTGGCCAGCATCGTCGAAGCTGACTACACCGACTTGACGAGCGAGGCCGACGGCATGCCCGAGTTCAAGTCACAGGAAGAGCTGGATGCCTATATCGCGCGGCTCGAAAGCGACATGCGCGAAGCCGCCAAACGCTTCGAATTCGAGAAGGCCGCCAAGCTGCGGGATACGATCAAGGAATTGCGAACCAAAGAATTTCTGTTTGCCTAGGCCGCTGTGGACCTCCGCGGAGAGTGTCCCTGCCGTCCTAGCCAGGAAATGAAGCCCTTCATTTAACCCATGCCTTATGGGCGGTTGCCGGACAACGCGTTACACGGAGGAGGTGCGCTATGAGGGTAGGATATCTGTTCTTGATCTTGGCGGCCCAGGTACTTACCGAAACAGCGTGCTCGACTCTCACAGCAGTACGTGAAAATTCAGATGCAATCCACCGGAGTACAGCGGCAATTGCCAGCAACACACAGGCAGTGACCACGTCAACACGCGGCATGGCGTCGCTCGTTCCGGCACTCGAAGGAGTTCAACAACTACAGCAACCGATGAGAGAAGTTGCAGCCCTGGATCCGACTCTTCACTCGCTGGCGGCGCTGAACGAGCCAATGTCACGGCTGGCTACCTTCGATCACACTTTGCAAGCGGTCGCTGACTTGGAACAGCCGATGACCCGCCTGGTGGGACTGAAACCCAGCCTCGATGCTGCCGCGGCCCTTCGCGATCCTTTGAAAGCAGCAGCACAGATGCAATCGGGCCTCAACAATGTCGCGTCCTTACACGACCCGATGCAACAGGTTGCAGCTCTCAACGGTCAACTCGCCGCGGTTGCCAGTCTGCGTGACCCGATGCAGGAGGTTGCTGATTTGCGTCGTCCCCTCGCCGAAGTGGGCCAGTTGAAGGAACCCATTACTCGTCTGGCTGCCTGGTTAGATCATCCAGCGTTTATCGTGACAGGTGGTTTGGTGTTTCTGGCGATGTGGGGTCTGGTGACATATTTCTCGGTGAAGCTAGCGATTATCAGAGCAAGAGCGTGAAATTGCGATACATTGAGCTTCCTTCGGCTGCGTGCAGAACTTATTCCTTCTGCGCAAGAACTTTTTTCACAGGCGGTGTCGTTCAACTTAGCCACTGCGCGCGCGATAAGAACCGCTCCCTCAGGGCTGGAGCGAATATGGGATCGGAGCTTCCGAGGCCTGAGCATCCGGTCGTGGATCGCTGAGGTCACGACATTTGGGATTGTGCCCTTCGAAAAAATCCGGAACCGTCTTAACACGATCGTACTTCGTTGCCAGTTTCTCATCCGGCTGACGACAGGGCATCCGGGCGGTTCCTGTCGCACCCGTTTGACCCACTCCCACGCTACCTGCTGCGGAATCGCGATGCGATTTACGGCCGAGACTTCCGAGAACAGGTACAAGACATAATTGCCGACAAGTGAATCCGCCTCGACAGCCTCCAGTTCGGCGTTGTGACTCGCCATGAACCGGAATTTGTCTGGCGCTACTCGCCCGCTGCCGCGGCCGCCGCCATCGGCTTCTGATATACGGTGTAATTTGACTCGGCGCGCGGGTGAAAGGCCATGTCGGTGGAAGGAAGCTTTTCCCCTTCACCCAGAAAAAGGTACCCTCCCGGCTGCAGGTAGAGATGCAGACGGTGCGTCAGCGAGGCGCGCTGCGCGGCGGAAAATCGCGACAGCACATTCATGCAGAAGATGCAGTCGAAGCGTCCGATGTAGTGCGGCCGGGCCAGGTTGGTGGGGGCAAAGGTCACCAGATTGCGCACCCGGGGTTTGACCAGGAGGTGCTGGCCGACTTTCGCAAAGTATTTTTGCACCATCGGCCGGGGCAGGTGCTCCAGGCCGCTTTGCAGGTACAGGCCGCGTTCTGCCATGGCCAGCGCTTCCCGTCGAATGTCGCTGCCGACAATGTGGATGTTCCAGCTGGAGTTTCCGTTTAGTGCTTCGCACAGCGTCATGGCAATCGAGTAGGGTTCTTCGCCGGTGGAGCAACCCGCGCTCCACATGCGCAGGCTGACCGTACTCTGGCCGCCTTTGCGAGCCTGCAATTCGGGTAAGGCGACTTGGGAGAGATACGCGAAAGCGACGGGATTGCGAAAAAAGCCGGTGTCTCCATCGAGCAAAGGTTCGATCAAGGGATCGCAGTCGCATTCGGAAGAGCGCAACCGTTCCAGGAGTTCGTCCGCGGACGACATGTGCCGCGCCTCAAGGTAGGAGCAGACCGCGTGGGAAAGCTTCTCCGAGGAAGCGTCCAGCAAAACTCCCGTGTGACGCTCCAGCAAAAGCCGAATTTCAGAAAGTTCCGACTCCAGAACCGTGGCGCGGGGCGAAAGTCTGTGCATGGCCAACACTCCGTCTGCAGGTCTATTCCTCCGCGGTCCCTGCCACCGCGAAACCGGGGGAGTGTGGAAAATCTTTTCTTACAAGCCGGCGGCGGCTACGTGCGACTTCGACCGCTTGTCCTGTTCGGCCTGCTTCTCCAGCACGCTCAACTCTTTCTCGAGGGAAGAGAAACGCTGCAGGATCTCATGCATCCGCAACGCCATGTTGCGGATGGTTTCAGTCTGTGATCCGGCGGCAGCGGGCAACGCTCCCGGGTCGAGCAGCAGGAGTTCCGAGTTGCCCAGCACCGACGTCAATGCGTTGTTCAAGCTGTGACGCATTTCGAGCATGTACCGCCCCAGGGTTGCCTGGCGCTGCAACGCGAGGTTGGCGGCTTCTGCACGGTAGGCGCGGGTCAAGGCATCGCGCCGGCGCAACGCCTCGCGCGCCACCAGCGCCAGCGATTCCACCCAGGCTTCGTGCTTGCGGACCACAATGACTCCCGGCTGGGCCTCGCGCGGCGAACAGCCGTCCCGCTCACTGATCAGCAGCACCGGATTGCCCGCCAGTTCCAACCCTTGCAGCACCGAGACCAGCCAACGTGGTTCAACGGAAGCCACCACCGCCAGGTCAAATTGATCGGGATCGAGGTTGCGGCACAAGTCGCCGGTCATGAGCGTGAAGGAGGGCGCTTCGGGTTGCGTCTGCCAGAAGCTGGTCAGCGCGCGGGGAAACTCCGCGTCGTCGGAAATGATCAGCACGGTCGCCTGGTTCACATTCCCATCTCCACTCGCAAGGGCTCGGCGGTCAGACCTGCCCGTCATTTCCAGGATCGGAGGTTCCAGTCAGAACTTCAAACTCGGGCGCATCGCTCGGGGATACTCCCGACTTGGCACCCGCCGCGGCCGCTTGGGCTCGCGGGGCCGCCGCAGTGCTTTTCGCCGGTCCTCGGGCGGCACGCGCCAGCCCGGCGTCCACCACCGCGCGCAGGTCCACCAGCATGCGCAAAGGCTGACCCGAGGAATATTCGGCGTGAAACATGACTTTCCAGGACTGGCAGATCATGCGCAGCCGGACCGTGGGCTCGTCGGCGGAGAACTGCGCGCGCCGGCAATCGAGGGAGGTGACCCCCTTCTGCTCGAGGTCCCGCAAGCCGTCAAGAATCGCGTTCAAGTCCTGATGCATCAGCCGGAAGAATACCCGCCGCATAAGAAAGTTGAAGCGCGTGAAGGCAATCATCGACACCGGGAGGAAATAGTTCGCTCCCGAGGAATGCTTGAGCTTCCGCCCCTTGTCGAGCAATCCACTGGTCAGCAACTCATTCAACGTCCGGGCTCGATTCACGGCCTGCACCAGTTCGTCCAGCGGCGAGAGCCAGGCAGGAATGGCCATCGGGGTCGCGCCCAGCACCGGTTCGAGCACCTGCGCCACATATTCCAGATCCAAGTCGCCTTCTTCGAGACGTGAGGGCGCGGCGTGGGAAAAGTACTGCACCAGGAGAAAATCCAGCTTGTCGCGATCGGAATCGGTGCGCTTCGGCTTGCGCAGGTGATGGAGAAGCAGGATGCAGAGCGCGTCGTCACCCACCAGCGTCGTGGTCTGCAGGAACTGGCGCAATTGATGGACCTGGATGCGTTCGTCCATATCCACCAGCCACTGCCGCGCATGTTCGACCGATTCCTGGGGTGGAGCCTCCACTCCCGCTTCGAGATCGGCGCAGGGAGGAAACTCGATCACGAACTCGCGCGCCAGCGCCGAGTACAGCGGGTAAAGTAGCCGCGCCGTCCGCCACTCCCCGGCCAGCTGGCTCAGTTGAGAAGATGCCGTCATGATTTCACGATCCAGTTCGCGACCGTCTGCGTAAACCGTGCCGCCACCGCCGTGCGCCCTTTTTCATACTGCACGGCCACCACGGCAGCTTTGGCATCAAGCGTTCCATCGGAATTCTGGAGACGCACTTGATCGGCAAATTCCAGCGGCAGCGTAGAAGCGAACAGCACTTCGCTCGCCGTGCCAAACTCGATCACCGTGCTCTCGCTCAGCCCGGGATCGCTGCCCCCCAGCCGCGACAACCGAACTGGAATCCGCACCGCAGTGGCATTGGGGAAAAACCTGGCCAGCTTGGCGGTAGAGCTCTCCTTTTGCGCGCGGGCTCTGGCAGTGGCCGGTGTAGACACGTCGGAACCTCTTCTCCAGTCGACACGGCCTGGGTCCCCGAGCCTGCCGGTTAGCAAAGTCTAGGGGCACCCGGACCGCACCGCTCGCAATGAGTGCACGACCCGGGCCAAAGGCTGCTGCCGCAGTACTTCTGGTAAACGATTGAATGCAAAAGGTCGAGAGGCTCATGGCTGGGGGAGCGTATCAGCTTGGAAGCTAACCGGAGTCTCACCCTGAGACACCGTCTCAGCGGCGATCTATTGCAGCGTGTGGGAGCTGTGCACGGCGGCGTTCCGTGCCCCGATGTTGTAACGCTTCAGTTTTCGATAGAGGGTCGCCCGGCTGATCCCCAACATCTTGCCGGCCATCACCTTGTCACCGTTCACCTGCTCGAAGACGCGCTGAATGGTCGCCCGCTCGATATCCTCCAGGTCGGTTGGCGTGACGCCAGTCGTGTCGGTCTCCGCGCGCCTCTCCCCCGCTCCTGCTGCCCCGATCGACGACACCGACGCCGGCAGGTCACCCACGTCAATCGTGCGGTGGTCGCCCAGAGCCACGGCGCGCTCCACGCAGTTCTCCAGTTCGCGCACGTTGCCCGGCCAGTCGTACTGCAGAAGCGATTTCATGGCCGCACTGGTAATCTGGATCGAGTCCCCGGGTGCATGGCGCTCGAGGAACCAGTGCGCCAGCATGGGAATATCGGAGCGGCGTTCGCGCAAGCAAGGCAGATGCACGGTGACCACATTCAGTCGGAAGAAGAGATCTTTGCGGAATGTCCCCTTGCGATATTCCACCTCGAGATCGCGGTTGGTGGCAGCGATCACCCGCACATCCACTTTGACCTTCTGGTTGCTGCCAACCGGACGCACTTCCTTTTCCTGCAGCACCCGCAACAACTTGGCCTGCAATTCGAGCGGAAGTTCGCCAATCTCGTCGAGAAAAATCGTCCCTCCGCTGGCGGACTGGAACAGGCCCGTCTTCGAGCGGATCGCCCCCGTAAATGCACCCTTTTCGTAGCCGAATAGTTCACTTTCGATCAGGGTCGGCACCAGCGAACCGCAATCCACCGCCACAAAGGGACGGTTGGCGAAGGTTCCGTGGAAGTGAATGGCCCGCGCCACCAGTTCCTTGCCGGTCCCGCTCTCTCCCGTGATCAGCACCGGCGTGCGGGTGTCTTTCAACCGCGAAATCATGCGCAGCACATCCTGAATCTTTGCCGAAGCTCCCACAATTCCATGCAGCTCGGTCTCCGTATCCATCCGCTCGCGCAGAAACTGGTTCTCTTCCACCAGGCGGATCTTCTCCGCCATGCGTCGCAGAAACAGGCGCAACTCCTCGAGCGGAGAGAACGGCTTGCTGATGTAGTCGTACGCACCCAGCTTCATCGCCTGCACGGCAGTCTCCACCGAACCATGACCTGTCATGACCGCCACCTCGGTGCGCGGCAGCATCTTCTTCACCTTTTCCAGGAACTCCAGCCCCGACATGTTGGGCATGACCAGATCCGTAAGGATCACATGCGCTGGCTGCTCTTCGAGCAGCACCAACGCCGATTCGCCGCTGTCGGCTTCCATGCAGACAAAGCCCAGGGCCTCTCCCACCGTGATACACAGCCGGCGGATGCTTTGTTCGTCATCGACCACCAGCAGACGAATGCGCAAATCTTCGTTCACGACGCCTTCCCCATTGTCTTCTCGATCACGGAAATGAATTGATGCACGCGGAATGGTTTCTCGACGCACGGCGCTCCCGTCCGGCGCAGGGTCGCCACCGTCTCTTCGTTGGCAATATCGCCGGTGATGAAGACGATCCGCTCCGCCAGTTCGGGGCGGTGTTTGGCCAGCCACGCGTGTACGTCGGCTCCGTCCACTCCCCCAGGAGTGCGCATATCCGAAACCACGCCCAGGAATTTTCCGCTTTGGAGCAGCTTCAGGCCGTCCGCCCCCGATTCGGTACCCACCACCGAGTAACCGCTGCGTTCGAGCGCGGCACGCACATAGGACATCACAGCCGGTTCATCCTCAATCAGCAGAACCGGAAGTACAACCGTCTTGGTAGCGGAGGGTGTCATCGTTGTGTAACTCCGGCAGCGGCCCCTACCGAGGCCGTCTCTGACAGCGCAGGCAGGCGAACGATAAAAGTCGCCCCTTCTCCGTCGGTGTTGTTGTGGCAAAGAATCTCGCCCCCATGCTCGTGGACGATGCCATAGCAGATACTCAGGCCCAACCCCGTGCCCTTTCCTACTTCCTTGGTGGTAAAGAAGGGATCAAAAATGCGGTCGGGGAAAGCGATGCCGTTGCCGTTATCGCGGAAGGAAACCTCGACGAATGCACCCCGGCGGGCGGTCATGATGGCAATGCGCGCCGGGCGCCCCACGTCCCGCACCGCGTCATAGGCGTTGTTCAAAATATTCAGGAATACCTGCTGCAACTGGTGAGAATCGCCGATCACCGGAGGCAATTCCTGGTCGAGCTGTTCGATCACTTCGACGCCGTGGCTGTGAAAATCGTAGGCTCGCAACTGCACCGTCCGCCGCAGGATCGCGTTCAACTGCACCGCCTTGCGCTGCGGCGGCATCTGGCGGGCGAAGCTCAGCAGGTTCTGCACAATCTGCTTGGTGCGTTGAGCTTCCTGCAGGATCACCCGCAGGTCCTTGCGCGCGCTCTCCGGCACCTCGCTGTTTTCCATCAGCAAATCGCTGAAGCCGAGGATGGCGGTCAGCGGATTGTTCACCTCGTGCGCCACCCCGGAAACCAACTGTCCCACCGCGGCCAGCTTCTCTGCATGCACCAGCTTGGCTTGCAGAGAGGCGGCATCGGTGATGTCGCTCATCACCACGACGATGCTGGTGACGTTGTCCTGCTCATCCCGCATGGGGCTCAGGTTCACGGAGAACTGACCCACTCGTCCGTCGCCGCGCAGGATCTGTAATTCCAGGTTGTCCACCTGCTGGCCGGCGAGCGTCTGCGCATAAGCATCGTTCAGCACCTGACGGCGCGGCGCTGCCACCAGGTTTTCGAGCGGTTGCCCCAGAATCTGGCGCTGCTCGTAACCCATCTCATACCAGCGGCGGTTGGCGTAGCTGATCAGCCCCGCGGTATCCGCCACCAGGATCAGGCTCTGGGTGTTGTTGAGAATCTTGCCGCTGAAATCCCGCTCGCGATGCAGTTCTGCCTGGAAGCTCTTCACCCCGCTGATGTCCAGCATCAGCCCGCGGTACTGCAGCGTGCGCCCGCTCGCATCGCGCACGGCAAAGGCATTGATCAGCACATGCACCGGCGATCCGTCTTTGCGGCGCAGCGTCGTCTCATAATTGCGGATCATCCCGTGCTCCTCGATGATCTTCGACGACCGGGCCCGGTCTTGCCGCGAAAAGTAGATCTCGGAAGGAATGTCCACCTTGAGCAGTTCTTCGCGACAGTCGTAGCCGAGCATCCGCACCATGGCGTCATTGACTTCAATGAAACGCCCGTCTTCAGTGGAGAAGTAGATGCCCTCCTGGATGTTGTCGAACAATTCGCGATAGCGCCGCTCGGCCTCGCGCCGGTCGGTGATGTCCTTGAGCACGTGGATGGTCTGCAAGCCCTCGTTGCTGGCCCCGTGGACGCGCGACGTTGACACCAGGTAGGAGCGCTGCAGCACGGGATGCACGTACTCGTCGGCGTCCACCCCGCTAACGGTGCGGCAAAAAGGACACGAATGCAGGGGAGGCTCATTGCCGATGGCCAGCAGGGCGCACATGTTCACGCCGATCAACTCCTGCGGCGAGATGCCGATAAAATCGGCCAGGGAACGGTTCACGCGCAATACGTTGCCCGCCGGATCGTGCACCACGATGAAGTCGCTGATGGCGTCGAAGATCTCCATCCAGTGTCGGTTGGCCCGGTCCATGCGGGTGAAGAAGCGCGCATTCTCCAGCGCCACAGACGCGTGTCCGGCGATGGCCTGCAGCAACTGCTGATCTTCCCGCGCCAGCGGTTTTCCGCGGTCAGCCAGGCACAACGCTCCCAGCGGCTCGCCCGTCCCTCCCAGCAGACGCACCAGACAGCAATCGTTCCACGCCAAGGCCGCGGCGGTCTCCGCGCCGAGCAAATCCACTGCCGAGCCGGAGATCATGGGTTGCGGACCGCGCTCCAGCGCCTGTTCGAAGGCGCCAGCCAGGCGAGCCAGCAAGGTCTTTTCACGTACCACCGCTGCCGAGCCTTCCTGCAGGGTAATGATCTCCAGTTCGGAATCGCGGCGCACGGCCAGCGCTGCCCCCCTCGCGCCCATCATTTCCGAGGCCCGGCTTACGAAGCTGCGCGCGAATTCGGGCAGCCGGACTTGTGCATTCAAATCCAGCACCAGCGCCATCAGAGAACTGGCGCGGCGCCGATGTTGCTCCGAAAGATGCAGGTTGCGCGTCACTTGCAGCGCCACCGATACCTGCGTCGCCAGCGCCTTCGCCAGGCGGATGTCTTCTTGCGAGATTCCAACCTGATCGCGCCGGTCGAGCACGCCAAACATCCCGAACACCTGCCGGTCGCTGCCCACCAGGGGCACGGCGAGAATCTGCCGCACCGAAAACTGCCGGATGATCTCCAGATTCGCGCCTGGAACCTTTTGCGGATCGTCCGACCAGAACACTTCCCGGTTCAACAAGGCGGTGCTGGCCGCGCCCTCGGGAAACACCAGGTCCACCATCACCGTCTGCCCGTTGTCCGCACCCCAGCGAACATGAAAGCTGCCATCTTCTTCCAGCAGCCCGATGAAGGCGCGCGTGAATCCGAGGAAGTCCGCCGCCCGCAAGGAGAAGCGCTGCAAGAACTTGTCGAGGTCGCCGATCGATCCCAGCTCAGAGGAGATTTCGAGCAGTTGGTGCAATTCCTGCGCTTGTTCGCGGGCCGTCGAATAGAGTTCGGCGTTGGCAATGGCGACGGCTCCAAAACCCGCGACCGAAGCCACCAGAGACTTTTCTTCCGCGCTGAAGACCCCTTCATGGCGGGGATATACCACCACCGCCCCCTGGGTGCGCGAGGTGCGAAAGGGGGCGGCGATCAGGGCGCCTGCGTGCACCAGATCACCGAGGATGTGCGTGGTTGGATCAATCGCGACGGTGATCGGTTCTCCGGCCGCCACTGCCCGGCCTGCCAAGTGACTGGCAAAATGCAGCCGGTTGCGGTCATAACGCGCCTTTACCGCCGACGCGAGTTGCGGCGTCTCCGCCGAAACAGCCGACAGTTCAAAGGCTTCCCCGTGTCGCAACAGAATGCAGACCAACCGCGTCCGCAGCAATACCCGCAACCGGTCGGCGACGGCTTCGACCACGGCCGTCGCATCCGGAACCGAGTGCAGCGCCTGTGCGACCTCCGCCAGAATCTCAGCTCGGCGGTGCTCTTCCCGCGAGACTTGCCCCAACCGGCTGGCTTCAAGCAGACTACCCAGTTGTCCGGCGAGAATAGTGGCTTTGGCGGCGTCGTCCTCGGTGAAGGTCCGATCCGAAGTATGCAGGAACACGGCCGCCCCGATCACTTCGCTCGAAACGATTAAGGGAGCCGACATCAGTGACTTGGCACGAAATTCCGCTGCCATCCCGTAACGCCTTGAATCTACATGGTTGAGGTAGACGGTCTTGCGATTGCGGACGGCGTCGGCGGCCACCGCGCTTTCGGTGGCTTTTAGCGGAGTCCCGCGAAACCCCTCCGCCATGAGTCCGTCGGCTTCGGCGCCGATCAACTCCTCCTTCGAGACACACTTCCAGAAATACACGCCATCTACCTGGAAGAATTCCCGCGTGGCCCGGCAAAACAGACGGATCAGCGATGCCGCGTCTGTTCCTTCGGCCGCTGCCGCTGAGAATTTCAGCAGCAGTCTCTGGAATGCGTCTTCCGACCGTGATTGGGAACCTTCGAGCACGGTCGTTTCTCCAGGTTGCATAGTCAGAAAGACACCCGCTCGACGCCAGTCTCAAAATCCCAAGTAATTGAATATAGAGGAAAAGTAGCCCGCGATCTCAATTTGAGTCAAGGAAATTAGGTACCTGGTAGTTACTTGAGGAATCCCAGGAGCCTGCGCCACCGGTCTCAAGCTGAGAGTTTCCCCCTGGCGTGAGACAGTCTCCGCCCCGTCTCCCGCCAAGGCTGAATCAGCGTAACCGACTTATTTACAACCTATTACAAGAACATCTTCGGCTTCCCCAATGTCCATGCAGCCCTGGCAAGGACATTGCTTTGAAGAAAGACACTCATTTTCTACAGGAGGAATTGTGTCCGGGCCATGGATGCGGCAGTTGATCGTCAGCGCGATGGTTACGGGAGCCGGGCTTCTGGCAATGTCCGCCATGCTGCAACCTGCTTCTGCGGTGGCCCAGCAAGAGGAACTTACGCGCAAAGTCAAGTTCAGAGCGGCTCCGGTGTATCCCGACATCGCCCGGCGGATGAACATCGCCGGGGTGGTGAAGGTTGCGGTCGTGGTAGCGCCGAACGGAACGCTGAAGAGCAGCAAGGTGGTTGGCGGGCACCCGCTTCTGGCCACTGCGGCGCTTGACGCCCTGAAAAAGTGGAAGTTCGAAGCGGCTGCGGGAGAAAGTACCGGGATCGTGGAATTCAAATTCCAGCCCCAGGATTAATGGACAAACACGTCTGGAGGAACAGCGAATGACGATTGGCAGGAAACTCTACGTGAACTTTGGAGCCATCCTTCTGATGGTCGTGGTGTTGTTCCTGGTGAACTTCGTCGCCGTGCAGCGCGAGCATGGCGCCAAAACCTCA
This sequence comes from Terriglobales bacterium, assembly GCA_035262225.1. Taxonomy (GTDB): domain Bacteria; phylum Acidobacteriota; class Terriglobia; order Terriglobales; family Acidobacteriaceae; genus DATFTE01. Next base: position 4,688 of record DATFTE010000212.1, on the reverse strand, counting down.
GCCTCGCAGGCTCTGGAACTGGCCGACGCCACCGATCACGTCAAGTTTCAGATGATGCAGAACCGGCTCTACCTGGGCAATTACCTGCTCAGTGGCGACAGCCGCGAAGTCGACCGCATGAACGAAGGCATTCGGGTTCTGAGCGAGAAGCTGCAGACCGCCGAAGATCTTGCCAACTCCGACCAGCAGCGGGCATCGCTCGAGAAGGTTCTCGAGACGGAACAGAGCTGGGCCAGGGAGTTCGCCGCCCCGCTAGTCGAGAAACGCAGGGAAGTCGACGAAGGCAACGCCACCGTGGCCGAACTCCAGATCTTCTATCTGCAGAAAGACGCCTCCTCCTGGGTCAAGACTTCCACTGAATACCTCGACGCCGCCGATCAGGAGAGCAAACGCGTTCTCGATCAGCGCCGCAAATCGGATGAAACCGCCGCCACGGCCACCATTGTCATCGCCCTGCTTAGCACCCTGCTGGCCCTGATACTCGGAACCTTCATCGCCTACACCACCGCCCAGTCCATCACCCGTGCCCTCACCCGGTTGATCAGGGTCGCCCAACAGATCGCCGATGCCGGCGATCTCGATCATCAGATCGACCTCGACCGCAGCGACGAGATCGGACAACTGGCCCGAACTTTCGCCAACATGGTCACTTATCTCCGCGAGATGGCCTCGGTTTCCGAAGCCATAGCCGGCGGAAACCTGGCCGTTGAAGTCCAGCCGCGCTCCAGGAACGACAACCTCGGCCACGCCTTCGCCCGCATGATCGAGGGTCTGCGCAGCCTGGTGCGCAACGTGCGCGACGCTTCCTCGCAGGTCGCCAGCGCGTCCTCGCAAGTCGCCGGAGCCTCCGACGAGTCGGCCAAGATCAGCCTGCAGACCTCCTCCGCCATCGATGAAGTAACCAGCACCATGCACGAGATGAGCGTCAACGTGCAGAACATGGTCAAGAGCACGCAGACTCAGGCCTCGAGTGTCAGCGAGACCTCGGCTTCCATCGATCAGATGGTGGCCTCCATCCAGCGTGTCGCCGACACCGCCAAGGTGCTGCTCGACATCTCCAACCGCTCGCGCGAAGAGGTGCACAGCGGCATCGCTACCATGGAGAAGGCGACTGACGGCCTGAACAAGATCAACACCACCATCCGCTCCTCCGGCGAGATCATCGACGTCCTCGGACAACGGGCCGACGACATCGGCAAGATCATCGAGGTCATCGACGATCTGGCCGAGCAAACCAATCTGCTCGCTCTTAACGCCGCCATCGAAGCCGCCCGCGCAGGCGAACACGGACTCGGTTTCGCCGTCGTCGCCGACGAGGTCCGCAAGCTGGCGGAAAAGTCCGCGCAATCCACGAAAGAAATCTCCGAGCTCATTCAGAGCATTCAGAAGGAAGCCCGCAAGGCAGTCGAGAACATGGACCGCAGCACCGGCATCGTCAACGAAGGTCTGGGGCTCGGCCAGGAACTCAACGGCGCGCTACGCAAGATCTCCAACGTGGTCACCGAAGTCTACAAGTTCGCGCAGGAGATCGGCGCCGCCACCAACGAGCAGTCGCACGGCTCGTCGCAGATCGCCCGCGCCACTACCCGGCTGAACGAGATCACCCACGAAATCAACTCCGCGGTCGAGGAACAGGCCTCCGGAGCGCAAGCCGTCGTCAAGGCTATGGAGCGGATGCGCGAACTGGTCCAGCAGACCACCTCGGGCTCGACCGAGCTGGCCGCCTCCGCCGAGCAGATGTCGAAGATGTCCCGCGACCTGCTCGAGTCCATGGATCGCTTCTCCCTCGAGGCCTTTGAACGCGCGAGCGGCAGCGACAAGCCCGGCCAGAAAACCAGCGCTCGCCAAGCCGCTGCCGGGGCTCGGGCCTGAGCCAGGGGAGCCCTCAATGGACCGCGAACTCCATATCGTCGGCTTTCAGGTGGGACGCGAGACCTATGGTGTCCCCATCACGTCGCTGCACGAAATCGTCCGCGTGCCGGAAATTACCGCCGTGCCCGACGCTCCCACTTACATGGAAGGCGTGATCAACCTGCGCGGCAAGATTGTCTCCGTCATCGATCTGCGCAAGCGCTTTGCAGAAAAGAACGCCGGCTCTAGCCGGCAGAACCGCATTCTCGTGGTCGAACACAACGGGCGCCTCGCGGGACTGATTGTCGATTCCGCCTCGGAAGTGCTCAAGATTCCCGCCTCCGACATCGAACCGCCCCCGGCCACGTTCCAGGACGGAGGGCTCAACTGTGTTACCGGCCTGGGGAAGTACCAGGGACGGCTCATCGTCCTCCTTGATATGGCCAGGCTGCTCGAATACAGCGGCCTGCGCCTGACGGGTGGAGCGAGCGAGACTCCTTCGCAAAAACCCGGTCCGGCGGAGACGCGGGGCGCCGCGTCGGGACGGTGAGCGCGGGGAAACCAGTATTCCGGCGTTCCCGAGTCATGTTCGGCCTGCCGCGAAGCGGCGGCATTCGTTAGCCCAGCGTGTAAGCGCGGGGCGGGGCAAAACCAAGACCGAGTCCGCCGCAGCGGACGACACCGTACGCATGAGCACAACTGGCCTCAACGCCACGCTGACCGAAGCCGAGCTTAAACTCCTTCAGACCCTCGTCTACCAGGAGTGCGGCATGCATTTCGACGAGCGCCGCGCCCACTTCCTGCAGGACCGCCTGCAACGTCGCCTCAAGGAATGCCAGCTTGACTCTTTCTACAGCTACTATCGCCTGCTCATCAGTGATCAAGGCAAGCGCGAACTGGCCCAGCTGCTCGAGAACCTCACCGTCAACGAGACCAGCTTCTTCCGCAACAAGGCTCAGCTCGACCTTTTTCAGAAATATATCTTCGAAGACCTGCTGCGCCGCAAACAGGAACGCCGCGACTTCTCCATCCGCATCTGGAGCGCCGGCTGCTCCACCGGGCAGGAACCCTACACTCTTGCGATGTTGATGGCCGACGGCCTGGCCTATTACTACATGCGCAATCCCCTGCCCTTCGACATGCCGCTGCCCAAGCCTCTCATCCCGCCTCCCTGGAAGGTGGAGATCCTCGCCAGCGACATCAGCTACTCGGTGTTGCGTGCCGGGCAGGAAGGCATCTACACCGAATCGCAGATGGCCTCGGTCGATTACAACTACCGCCTGCGCTACTTCGACAAGCTGGGCGAGCGTTATGCCATCAAGAAAGCAGTCAAGGAACTGGTTCACTTCGACTTTCACAATCTCAAGACCGAATACCTGCCGCAGCGCAACGACGTCATCTTCTGCCGTAACGTCATGATGTATTTCGACGAGGCCGAACAAAAGCGCCTGATCGACAAGTTCGCCCGCTGCTTGAATCCAGAAGGCCACCTGTTCGTCGGCCACGCCGAGAGCCTGCTCGGCCTGACCGAAAAATTTGCCATGGTGCACCGCAACAGCGGCACCGCCTATCGACGCGTCGAGGTGAACCCGTGACCCCGTATTCCGACGAACGCGGTGCCGAGATGCGCGACCTCTTCCTGGAGACTGCACAGGACTTGTTACAGGCACTCAACGAGGAAGCGCTCAAGCTCGAAAAACGCCCCGGCGACTTCGAGACCGTCCGCTCCATCCGCCGCATCGTCCACACCCTCAAAGGAGACGCCGCCGCCTGCGGATACCGCGAACTCAGCGAACTTGCTCATGAGTTCGAAGATGTTCTGGCAATGGAAAGGACTTCCGCCCACGCGCAATTGGCTGAAGTTGCCTTCGCCGCCGCCGACAACTTCGGCGCTCTCGTGACCGCCTACCACAATAAGCGCAGTCTGCCATCGAGCGACGCTCTGCGCAGGATGATTCACCAGCTCGAAGCATCACCCCGCAGAGGCAAGGCGCGCAAGAAGAAGGACCCGCCCACGGCTGTGGTGTGGAGCGAATACGAACTGCTGGCGGCGCGTGCCGCCATCGATCAGGGCCGGCGCGTCCATCATGTGGCCGTGCAGGTCGACCGGCACTGCGCCATGCCTATCGCCGCGCGCCAACTCGTCATCAACGCTTTAACTGGCATGGGTGACATCCTTGCCGCGCGGCCCGAGGACGGCGCCGCCGACACCACTCAGCGCCTCGAATTCCTTCTGGTCAGCGACAAAGCCTCCGACGCCATCTCCCTTAAATGCAAAATCCCCACCGTCATCGCCGATGTCAAGGTCGTTGCGCTCAGGGCCAAAAACCGAAAAGCCAACCCCGAGGTTCCAGATTTCGTGGCTGCCGCCGCGACGCAGCCTGCGGCGCCGCCCGCTCCACCCGCCATCGCGCCCCAGACCCTGAGGGATGAGGCCGAGTCCGAGGCCAAGCACTCGGCGTTGGCAAACGTCCCGGAAAACATCCTGCGCGTGGACGCCGAGCGCATCGACAACGTCCTCAACCTGGTGGGCGAATTGATCATCGGCAAGTCCATGCTGCAACAGGCGCTGAACGAGTTTGCCCGCATCTACCCCAAGGAAGCCATGCGCGGCCGCTTCGCCGATGCCATAGCCTTCCAAGCGCGCGTGCTCAACGACCTGCAGCGTTCGGTGATGAAAATCCGCATGGTGCCGGTCGACCAGCTCTTCCGCCGCTTCCCCCGGATGGTGCGCGATGTCGCCAGGCAATGCGGCCGCGAGGTGGAATTGGTCATCAGCGGAGAAGACACCGATCTCGATAAAAGCATTCTCGACGCCATCGCCGAACCGCTCACTC
>DATFTE010000211.1:0-18104 GCA_035262225.1 Terriglobales bacterium | reverse complement strand
CACGGTTGGCTTCCAATCCTACCGCGACCAGTGGATGAGCGAGGGCTTCGCCGAACTGTCGGCCGCGATCTTCCTGCAGGCCGCCTACGGCAAGGAGCCCAAGCGCTACCTCGACTTCTGGAACGACGAGCGGGAGCTGCTGCTGGAGCGCAACAGAGAGGGCTTCCGCGCGATTGATGCCGGTCCCGTCACGCTGGGCTACCGGTTGAGCAATTCGCGATCCGGCGGCAATCTCACCCGCTATCTGATCTATCCCAAGGGCGCGTACATCCTGCACATGGTGCGCATGATGATGTGGGACCGGCACACTGGCGACCAGAACTTCAAGGCCACCATGCAGGACTTCGTGAAAACCTACGCCAATCAGGCTGCGACCACCGAGGATTTCAAAGCCATGGTCGAGAAACACATGACCCGGGAGATGGATCTGGCCGGAAACCACAAGGTGGATTGGTTCTTCAACGAGTATGTCTACGGCACGGCTCTGCCGTCGTACAAGCTCGATTACAACTTCGATAAGAACGCCGACGGCGACGTCGTGTTCGGCTTGAAAATCACGCAATCCAACGTCGACGAAAGTTTTCGCATGTTGGTGCCGATTTATGTGGAAATGATCGACGGCCGGATTTTGAATCTGGGGCGCGTCAGCCTGGTCGGCAACACTTCTTTCGAACAGAAAGTTCCGCTGAAGGGTCTGAAAGACCCGCCGCGGCGAGCCATGTTGAACTATAACTACGACGTGCTGGCCTCGCCAAACTAAGCCAGAGATCCTGAGGAAAAACGCGGGGAGCCCCGCTCCCCGCTACTTAGGAGACGCCACTTGTTTTTTACTTACTACTACTTGCTCACCGCTGCTTGGGTGGAACCGCCGAGGGTGAAGGCGTACTTCTTTCCCGCGAACCGGATCTCCGACAGGCTCATGGTACCGTCGTTGTTGTGACTGACGACTGCCGCGTCGGACCGCGATGCTGAATTCAGTTCCGTCATGTGGGCCGGCACCGTTGCCACCACTTCTTTTCCCTTCATGATGTTCAATTGCACATCAGGTCCGTTGCCGTCCCAACTGACCTGGTAGTTGCCTTTGGCCAAAGCCTTTCCCGCCACGGTGCAGTTGTCGGCCACGGTGAGCGAGCCCTTGTTCGAGGCAAACGCGGTGGTGGCCAGCAGCATGGCCAGTCCCAGCAGCACGCCCTTGGAAATTTTCAATGCTTTCATGCCACTCCTGTTTTCTTTCCCGAAAACGTCGGGAAGCGGTTGTGGCGGCGGGGGATCGCTTTCCGCAAAGAACTTGCGTTTGTTCACGGAAGGCCTACAATGCTGCCTCGGGGTTAAGCGAAGAAACGCGTGCCGCACAGGCACGTGCCCTCTGCTTGGGGGATTGTGCTCACCTGGGCCGCCAAACCGAAAGTGAACCAGTCCCTTAACCCCTGATTTTTTTGCGAAGCTGGAAGGGTAATTACCGCCCCAGCCCCCCACACTCGCGTGATACGCCGCGGCTCGACGAGAAGTTCCCGACTCCGCGCGCAACCTACCGCTTGGACGCTCGACTCCCTCGGTCGTTAGCGAGTTGGGGCGTTCCCACAGGGAACGGTTGTTGTGTCTAATTTCAGTGGGAGCGAAGGTTGCGCCCGAAGGATCACCTTGGGAGGAGTTATTCGCGAACCAGCGGGTCGTCGATTCAGCTGATCTTCAGAACCACTTTCCCGAAATTCTTTCGCTCCATCAGCAAGCGATACGCGTCGCCGGCCTTTTCGAGTGGCAGGGTCGCACCCACGATCGGGCGCAGGTGCCCGGCCGTGGTCCACGCAGCGAGCCTCTCCCAGGCTTGCCGCATCAGTTCACCATGCCGTGACAAATAAGTGAGCCAGAGACCGTGCACGCTGGCGCCTTTCGCGTAGAGGATGCGCGGATCGAAATTGGCCGGCTGACCGGTGGCTGCGCCGTAGACAATTACGCGTCCGAAATCGCGCAGGCAACGGACGCTCTTGCTGACGTGCTCGCCGCCCAGCATCTCGAACACGGTGTCGACCCCCTGGCCGTTGGTCAGCTCTTTGATCGCGTTTTCATAATCGCGCTTTTTGTAATTGATTCCGTGGTGCAATCCGAGTTCTTTCATGCGCGCGAGTTTGTCTTCCGAAGAGGAAGTTCCGTACATCTCGGCTCCCAGCAATTTGCCGATCTGTACCGCCGCCGTTCCCACGCCTCCTGCGACCGCATGAATCAGCACGCGCGGAACTGGGCCGGGCGATTTCTCCAGCAGCCCGGCCTTCCAGTAGGCGAAGTAGGCGGTGAAATAATTTACGGGGAAGGCCGCACCCTGTTCGGCGGTCCATCCTTCGGGAACTGGCCAGAGCAATTCGGGACGGGTCGCGATGCGTTCTGCGAAGGCGCCCCACTGGGTGTATCCCATCACTCGCAGACGGGTGTCGGGCTGGATCCCCGAGAATTCCCGGCCGGCGATCAGCGGGGGTTCGGGAGTGCCGGGGTATCCTCCCTGGGCCGAGAGGATGTCGGCGAAATTAATTCCTGCAGCACTAACTACGACCATCACTTGCCCCGGTTGCGGCGCAGGATCGTGCAAGTCACGAATCTCGAGAACCTCAGGACCGCCTAAGCGACTGATGACAAGGGCCTTCACGAGACCAGTCTAGCAGCACTCGGAGGGTAGCCTTTCGCAACCAGCGTAGAAACCCCTCTGTCGAGGTGTGCTTTCTCGTTTCCGCCGACGGTCCACGGTATATACTGCGAGTGATAGTAGTAGCTGTGCGGCTAAGTCCGCACGGCGTCTTCTTAGATGTCTGTTCCTTGACAGCTTGTTTGGTTCGATCACCGGGTGCCGACTTCGGCAAAGAGCATCCGGTGCTGGACCCAACTGGCTTGCGGGCCGGTTGAGTTCCGGGGAGGTCCATACCATGGACGTTTTTTTGATCCGGTTTTCTTTCGTTCTTTTTGTCGCTTTTACTTGCTGGAAAATTCAACCTTTTGGGCTCCCTTCCAATCTTGACGCTGGCGTGGGAGCGATCTTCGGGATCGCCGTAGTGGTCTTCGAATGGCGGTTGCACCTGGTCAGCCTCAAGCGGCTGATCGGCGCCGCGATCGGCAGCGTACTGGGGATTTTCGGGGCTTACCTTTTTTCCCTGGTCATCCGCAACAGCATCGTTACTGGACCCACCCAAAGCTTTTTGCAAATCATGGTCATGCTGCTTATGGCCTATGTAGGGCTTGCGGTGGGGGCCAACAAAGGCGACTTGCTGAACCTGTCGGCGCTGGGTGGAGTCTTCGGGGGCGAGAAACAGTCCAAGAAGAGCTACAAGATTCTCGACACCAGTGTGATCATTGACGGCCGGATCGCCGACATCGCCGAGACCGGCTTCCTTGACGGAATCATCGTTACCCCGCAGTTCGTGCTGCGCGAACTGCAACTGGTAGCGGATTCCGCCGACTCCCTGAAGCGGAACCGCGGACGGCGCGGCCTCGACATCCTGCAACGCTTGCAGAAGGTGGCTTCGTTGCAGATTCAGATCGTCGAGGATGACTTCCCGACGATCCGCGAAGTGGACATGAAACTGATCGAGCTGGCCAAGCTCTATGAGGGCAAGATCATTACCAACGACTTCAACCTCAATAAAGTCGCGCAGCTTCAGGGTGTCGAAGTGCTCAACATTAATGAACTGGCCAACTCCCTGAAACCCATCGTGCTGCCCGGCGAGATCATGAAAGTATTCATTTTGAAAGAAGGCAAAGAGTATAACCAGGGCGTCGCCTACCTCGATGACGGCACCATGGTCGTGGTGGACAATGCACGCAAGATGATCGGCAAGACCATCGACATCTCAGTAACATCGGTGCTGCAGACCACGGCTGGCAAGATGATCTTCGGCAAGTGGGATGACCGGGCCACATCTCGAAGCGAGTCGCGCCCGGGAGTGAATGTTGTCACCACGAGCAGTACCACAACCGCGGTTCCGACTCCGGAGCTGAAAAAGCCGCCGTCGGTGATGGCCGAACGTCCGGCGGAATAGGTTTCATCAGAGTCAAACCCACAGGCGGGAGCGATCCCGCCTGCGTTCTCAGGATGTGCCGTCGCTCATCGAAACGACATCGATAGTGCGGCCATGAAGTGAGCCGGTGATGGTCACCCGTTCGCCCGCCATGCGGTTAAGCTTGACGATGTCTCCTTGCAGGCCGTAGACCTTGTCGCCATCGATCAGAATGTAGTTGGAACCGCGGGTTACGCAGATGCGCGTACATTCGGCCGAGGCTTTGTCGGGCAGCCTGTGCTTGGCGCCACAATACGCGTCGGTAATCATCCCGGAAAATGTTTGCGATGGGACAGTTTCGCCCGAAGTTGCGGCAACGCGGGATGGAGCGACGGCATAGAACAGGGTAGAACCCGTCACGATCAGGGCAAAGGCAAGCGCGGTGACCGTGGCATTTGCCGCGCAATACAAGATGAGTCGAATCCAGGATGGCCTCGTCTCTTTCACAACTCTCCTCGGGGCGCGCAGCGATATGTACCGCAACTCGGTTGCCATGATTGCCGCGTCCTTCCGAATCAGCGTAAACACCTGCCGCTCCGACATTTTCCCTGGATGCGCCTGAAATCAGCCGCGCCGTCTGCGTTCAAGGCAGGGAAGAATTTCCCGCAACGACGCAACAAAGACCATCGCTCGAAAAATGCCTAAAACTAAGGGCGGCAGTGTGGATTCACATCTCCGGACGAATGCTGGCAGACATAACGGCTACAGGAATAACTGTATTGCCGACCTTCGCGCGACCTGGAATAGCGGCGCAGCGGCACTGGCTGCAACCCCTTTTCTTAATCAGTCGCGATTCCCGCGCTATAATCAGCGACACTCGCGGTCCCGATTTCCTCTCCGATCACGCCCCGATCACGCAGAGCTCTGGTGAACGGAACATGCGCAGTCGCCGCCGGCGCATAGGACCAGACGCTGGTCGAACACTGGTACGGGCGCAAGCTGGAAGGTGGTGCCCACGCCTCCCCCATCGAGAATGCCATTTACTGGGGCGGAACGTCCCAGACCCAGGTGAACACGCCAAGCCCTTGGCGGGATTCTGGCTACACATGACCTGTGGGCCCCGGCAGCGCTCCTGACAGCCAGGTGTGGACGGTTGCGATGTCGGCCAGGCGACTTTTCAATCGGTCGCGAACCACCGGCGCGCTGGCGTCTGGCGTGGCCGAATCCCGGCCGGTCAAGGCCGGTTGCTGTTCCTGGCCAGGGCGGCAGCATCCCCCGGGCTGGTTGCAGCCGGGAATCAGCCCGTGCGGACAGAACCCTGGGAAGATCCCTGCCGCGCAACAATTCAGGAACTTCGGTAACTCGGGTACCACCATTAGGCAGTTGTATTCGGGCGGCAATCGCGCCAGAATCCACGGAACCGGGGTAAAACGCAACGCCTGCCCACGGTCGCACATCTAAGCAGCAAGGGCTGGAATTGCGGCTGGCGGCTGAAGGCTTGCGGTTGCTCCAACTGGGGGCTCGATGAATATTCCCGAAAGTACCAAGGCGCCGAACCTGGCGCAGACCACTGGAAATCTGAATGATGTAGACGAAGACGAACCACGCAAAATCCGCCGCCTTCAGATCATGATGAGCATGGTCATGTCCGTAATTGGCCAAGACCCCAGCCTTACACTCGAAGAAGCTGCAGAACTGGCAGCCGGAGCCAAACGAGCTGCTCTGGCAATGTTTCCTGACAAGGAACTTGCCTTTGATCTGCTGTACAAGCCGCGTCTGCAGCGATTGATGCGCGAACGGTTCCGCATGCAGTGAAACCAATGAATGCGGATCGTTGAGCGCCCAGCAGCCGGCTGGGCTGAAATCAACAGTCCACCGCCAGAAATCCGCGCTGGTTGACCCGCTGCATATCCCGGGCTAGACTCGCCTTCCAGTTGGGGGATTCTGATGAACCGCCTTGTCCCGGTGCTTCTGTTGATCATCTTCTTCTCTGCTGTTGCCGTGTTGGCCGACGAGGGCATGCATCACGAGGATCTGAGCTCCGCGCAGGTCGGCAGGGTCAACTTTCCGATTTCTTGCGCGCCCGCGGTGCAGAAACCGTTTGAGCGTGGCGTGGCCTTGCTGCACTCGTTCTGGTACGAGGAGGCAGAAAAGGAGTTCAAGCAGATCGGCAAGGACGACCCCGGATGTGCGGTGGCGCACTGGGGCGTGGCCATGAGCCTGTGGCATCAGCTCTGGAATCACCCCGAAGGCGCGGTAGTGGAAGAAGGGATGGCCGAGGTGAAGGCGGGGCAGGCGCTCAAGCCCAAGACGGATCGAGAGCGCGGCTACTTGGCGGCGATGGGTACGTTCTATAGTGAAGCAGCGAAGAGCGACTACCAGACCAGCGCCACGGCCTACGCCAACGCCATGGAGAAGCTGCATGAGCGCTTTCCTGACGACCACGAAGCGGCTATCTTTTACGGTCTGTCGCTGCTCGCGTCTGAGCCGGACAACGACACCGCTTTTGCCAACCGGAAGAAAGCGGCTGCGGTGCTTGAGCCTCTGTTTGCCGAGCAGCCGGATCATCCGGGCGTGGCGCATTATTTGATTCACAGTTATGACAAGCCGCAGCTAGCCGAACTCGGATTGCCGGCAGCCCGCCGCTATGCGCAGATCGCGCCGGCGGCGCCGCACGCTTTGCACATGCCGTCGCACATCTTCGCGCGGCTCGGTCTCTGGCAGGACGACATCAACTCCAACCTGGCGTCCATTGCAGCCACGCGCAAGACGGCGGCCATGCATATGGGGGGCGAAGGCCATCAATTTCACGCCATGGATTTCCTGGTGTATGCCTACCTGCAATGCGGGCGCGAAGCCGATGGGATGAAAGTGATCGAAGAAGTGCGCGCGATGCCGGTGATGAAGGACACGATGTACGGCTCGGATTTCGATCCCCGCTCTTTCGCGCTGTCGGTGTTTCCCGCAAACTATGCATTGGAACTGCATCACTGGAGTGAAGCTGCGGCTTTGCCCCTGGTTCCAGGGGCTCATCCCAGCGACCAGGCTTTCACCTACTACGCCCGAGCGATCGGCGCAGCCCGCAGTGGCAAGGTCGAGCCGGCGCGCGGAGATCTCGCGCAGCTGGAGGGGCTCCACAAAACTGCGCTGGACCAGAAAAAGACGGAACGTGCCGAATATATCGAGGACCTGCGCAAAGTGGCGCAGGCATGGGTAAACCATGCCGAGGGTAACAACGACCAGGCTGTCGCCGCACTGCGAGGCGCCGCGGAGAAAGAAGAATCCCTGGGGGAAGAACCCGGTGGACTTCCCGCACGAGAAATGCTGGCCGACCTGTTGCTGGAGGTGAAGCGTCCCGAGCAGGCGCTGACCGAGTATGAAGCCGATCTGAAGTTCAATCCCAACCGGTTCGACGGACTCTACGGCGCAGCGCAGGCCTCGGAGATGGCCAAGAAGCCGGAGAAGGCTGACCAGTACTACGCGCAAGTGGTGAAGTTGTGCGCCGGATCCAGCTCAGATCGCCCAGAACTGGCAAAGGCCAAAGCGCTGGTGGCAAGAAAGTAAAGCTCAATTTCCGGCCTGGTCATGGACGATCTTCTGCAGGCGGAAGAGCAGCGTTCCCCATCCCAACTTCGAGCGCATCTGCACGGGGATGCGATTGGCGTCATCCGTGTACCAGACCACTACCGAACCCTTGCTTTGAAGCGCACCGGAAATTGCTTCCACGCGGACGCGGAGAGTCTGAAACGTGCCGGCGGGAACTTTGACCTGCTCGCGGGCCTCGACTCTCGCCTCCGCCACGGTGGTCTTCCCTCCGCCAGTGATAGGAAACCTCGTCTGAAAACCGGGTTGCAGGGGCAACGACGCGAGGTAGTAGAAGCCCGTGATGACATCCGTGAGGCAGCCCGGGATGTCATTCTGTTCGTGCTTGAGTTCTCCGGTTTTCAGATTCTTTTCATTCAGGAGCGTCTTTTTCTGCGCGTAGTCGAACGTGACCGAGGTTTCACGCGTGTGCGGTCCTTCCTCGGAGTGCTTGCTGATGGTGAGGGAACAGAAGGTCCGGGGATCGAACGACGCCTCGAAGCGATCGTGAACCCGGTACAATGTGTTAACCACGCCGGCCGACTCCGCGGTGGCGATGACGCGGTGCGCGCCTCCATCCCCATCCATTCGCACCGTGGCTGTCCCCGCCTTGAACAGATGCCATTCGACCGCGTACACGTAGGTCTGACCGCTGGGGAACTTGTAACCCGGCGGCGGCGCGAGGATTGGCGCCGGCGGCGCCGAGCTGACAGAAACCTCGGTTGACGACTTGGGAGCCGGGGGCGACGGGGTTTGCCCCAAAGAAACACAAACAACGAAGACCAGACAGAGTCCAGGCACCAGGGGCCAGCGCATACCGAGGTTAGACGCGCAAAGCAAGCGTTGGGTGAGTTCCCTTTCAGTGCGACATCCAATACAATTTTGCGGCTAACGCCAGCAGGATGGCTGCCGAGCCTACCCACGCATTGTACTCGCGATGCTTGCGGTAGAGCGCCCAGGAGAATCCGCTGTCGCTCTCACGGAAGGCGGTGAAGCGCGGAAACAGACGCGGTACCCGTCGGCAATACTCCTCGAATTCCGCAAAGTGCTCGCGCAAGTAAGCTTCCTCTCCGCGGATGACGGGCAAGTAAATGGCAAAGAACATGACAACCATGATGGTGGCGATCCACCAACTGCGTGCGGCCATCGCGTATCCCGCGGCCAGAATCAGGGATCCCAGATAAAGCGGATTGCGGGTGTAGGCATAGGGGCCGCCGGTGGCCAGCTGCTCATTTTTCTGCACCTGGCCTGATGCGAGTGTCCGTAAGAGCAGGCCGGGAATCACCACCGCGGCGCCCAACAGCAACGATCGGGTGGTGGGAGCCGCGAGCCACAGGTAGAGCGCTGCCAGGGCAAATGCCAACGGAATGCGGATGCGGCGCGCGATTTTCGACCAGCTAGCCACAAGAGTCCCTCAGTAATTTGCGCGCCGCCGCGATCACCTCATCCGACGTGATCTCCAACAGACCCGCGTCAGGCCAGGGATTCCGGGTGTGGGTCGTCGGGCTTACGGCACTGCGCAGTACCAGGCTTCTGGTGCAGAAAGGACCATTGCGCGCCGGATTCGTGGGTCCAAACAGAGCGACCACGGGAACGTTCAGGGCTGCCGCCAGATGCATGGGCCCCGTGTCACCGCCAATGAACAAGGAAGCGCGCCGGGTCAGAGCGATGAGTTGCGTAAGCGAGCAGGCTATACCCTCACCCGCGCCTCCACTGGCGGACTCGACCTCGCGCATCAGTTCCTGTTCCCCGGGACCGAAATTGATCAGCGACTTGAGCCCCAGTTCTTCAGCCAACCGTTTGGCGACATAGCCGTAGCGTTCCGCGGGCCATTGCTTGGCGCCCCACCCGGCTCCGGGATTGATCAGGGCAAACCGTCCGATGTCGTGATCGTGCAGGCGATGCTCCGTCTCCTGTTCCGCCAGAGGGTCGTGAGGAAATTCAGGCTTCCGCAGGAGGAGAGAACTTCCCGCGATGGCCTCGGCCAGTGCAAAATTCTGCTCCACGACGTGAACGCCCCGGGGCATGACGGTTCGCGTGTAAAACATGCTGGCGATATTTTCCCGCGGCTGCCTGACGCCATAAATGACCGGTGTGCCCGACCAGCTGGCGAGAAGCGCGGAGCGCGCGGCGCCCTGAAAGTCGGCGGCCACCTGATAGTGCACGCCGCGCAACTCGCTGAGCCCGGCAGCCATTTGCTCCCAGGTGTGATTGGAAAGCGGAGCCGTGCGCCACTTCAGGGTGTTGACGGTGTGAATCCTGTCCACCAAAGGCCGTTGCAGAGACCGCTGCCCCGCGCGCGGGGTGGGCAAGGTGCACAACAACTCCGCCCAGCGTTCTTCGATGACCCATCCGATGGCAGCCTGCGGAAAATGCTGGCGCAGCGCGCCCACCGCCGGCAGCGTATGAATGATGTCGCCCATCGAGCCCAGACGCACGATGAGCAAACGCTCGATTCCGGCTTGGGTATCTCCCGCAGTCTCTGTGGACGGCAATGACATGTTCAGGATGCGCGCGGTCCCAGGCGCGAGCGAATGATGTCTGACGCCGAATGATCTTTGGGATCGCCCACGATTTCCACCCGGCCTCCGTACTCGCGCACCAGATCGCCTTCGGGAACACTTTCGGCAGTATAGTCGGTGCCCTTGGCATGAATGTTGGGGCGGATCTCGGAGATCAGGGTGCGCACATTGCGCTCGGGAAAGACCACGACTGCATCCACGTCGGTCAGGGAAGCCAGAATTTCGGCGCGCTCTTCGGACGGCATGAGGGGACGGCCTTCTCCCTTGAGCTCGCGCACGCTGTCATCGGAGTTGACGGCAACCACCAGGCGACCGCCCAGCTCCTTGGCCGCGTGCAGATAGCGTACGTGGCCGACGTGTAGCAGGTCGAAACAGCCGTTGGCCAGGATAATCGGCTCGCCAACCTCGCGCCATTGCTGCACCCGCTGACGCAATTGGTCGCGGCTCAAAATCTTCTGAACGGGATTGGGACTCAATGCATTCTCGTTTTCGGGGCTTCTTTTCGAATCGCCTCGAACAGTTCCGCCTGCGAAACAGTTGCCGTGCCGCGCTTCATGACCACAATGCCTCCGGCGTAATTGGCAAGGTGGGCAGCCTCTTCCGTGCTGGCCCCGGCGGCCAGCGCGGCGGTAAACGCGGCGATGACGGTATCGCCGGCGCCCGTCACATCGGCTACTTCATCGGAGCCGAAGATTGGAATGTCGATCGGCTTGTGATGATTCTGGAAGGCCACCATACCGTCGCGACCGCGGGTGATAACCAGCGACTTCAGCTTCATGCGCGACATCAGCTCATCGCCGGCCGCGCAGACCCGCGCCCAGTCCTGCCCGATTTTGATCCCTAGCGCCTCTTCGACCTCGGGTTCATTGGGAGTGGCTGCCGTGGCCCCGGAGTATTCCAGCATGCGATAACGGGAATCGAGAATGATCGGAACTTTCCGGCGGCGGCCGGTTTCGCGTATACCGTCGAGAATGACCGGACTGGCCGCTCCATAGCCGTAGTCGGAAATCAGGAGCGCGTCGGAGAGTCGAACATACTCGCGTGCGGCCAGCACGAGATCACGCTCCAGGAGTCTTCCGAGAGGCACCTCCGGTTCGCGATCCACCCGGACCACCTGTTGCCGCGCGGTGTGCGTCATGCCGGCCAGGATGCGGGTTTTGGTTACGGTGGTGTGTCCCTTCTTCTTGAGCACGCCGCTCAGGGGAATTCTCTTTTGGCGGAAGCACTTCATCAGCAGACGGCCCGGTTCATCGTCGCCCAGAACGCCCACGGGAAGAACGTTCACGCCGAGATCAGCCAGGTTGTTGATGGCGTTCGCGCCCCCGCCAGGAACCACAGTGCGGTTCCGGTGCTTGAGGATGAGCACCGGAGCCTCGCGCGAGACGCGCGAAATTTCCCCAAACACGAATTCGTCAGCCACCAGATCGCCGATCACGGTGACGGTAACCTTGGCGAAGTCGCGCACGATCTTGCCCAGCCGTTCAATATCCTGGGGAGGCTTATTCATGAAGGTTAGAAGATTTTCTCATGCCTGGCGCTTGCGCTCGTCCACCGCCTCCAGGATGGTATCCACAACGTTAGCCGCATCGGCCAGCTCCATTCTCACGGGGACGACGCAAAGGGGCACAAGGACTGAAAGGTACGACCCCAGATTCACCGCGTCTTTCTCTGTGGTGACAAAGCCCCCAGCCTCGCTCTGCTCCCTCAGCCGCAGCAAATCGCCAACGTCAGATTCGGTGTAGGCATGGTGGTCGCGGTAAAAGGCTTCCGCCGCAGGTTCAATTCCGGCAGTGCGAAGTTGCAGAACGAAATTCTGCGGTCGCGCGATGCCGCAAAACACCAGCGGACGCTGAGGGACGTTTTTCGGCAGAATGCCACGGCGTACACGCCAGACCAGTTTTCCATTCAGGGGAAACGTCTCCGCAGATGCGCCACCGGTGAGCACCACGGCGTCGGCTCGCCCGAGAGAAGCCAGTGGTTCTCTCAGCCGTCCGGCAGGCAACATGCGGTCGCGGGCGTCGTCCGGCATGACCAGGACAATGTCGAAATCGCGGGCCAGAGCGCGATGCTGGAATCCATCGTCGAGCAAGTGAAGCTGCGGACCGAAGGTCTGCTCGGCGAAAACACCCGCCTGGTAGCGATCTTCCCCCACTACGACGGGCACGGCGAGGCGACGCGCCATGAGCAAGGGTTCATCCCCGAAGTCTCGAGCCGCGCCCGATGGATCGACCAGAAACACACCCTTTTTGCAGCGGCCGTAGCCGCGCGAAAGAATGTCGAACCTCACTCCGCGCGCCTTGAGCAGTTCTCCCAGCAGGATCACAAAGGGAGTCTTGCCCGAGCCTCCGACGGAGAGATTGCCGACACTCACCACCGGGCCGGCCAGCTTCTGCGCGCGCAGCAGGCGGCGGTCGTAAAGCGAATTGCGGATGCGAACGCCCAATCCGAACAGCGATGCCAATGGATTCATGGCTGCAACAGCTTCTCCAGCGCGGCCAAGGTTCGCTCGGTTGCGCCTGTCTGGGAGCGCAGAGTTTCGGCTGCGCGGCGACCCAGGGCCGCTCGCTCCTCTGGCTTGGCAATCAAATCCATCAGTACCAGCGGAAATTCCGCCGGACCCACCACCCGTACCGCGTCGCGGCTCTGGAAAAGACCGACGATGTCGCGGAAGTTTTCGGTATGGTTGCCGACCATGATGGCCACACCATGCTGGGCCGGTTCGATGATGTTGTGACCACCACGGGGAACCAGACTTCCGCCTACGAACGCGACGTCGGCCAGGGCGTAGAGCGATGCCAGTTCGCCAATGGTATCAATCAGGAAAACTCCACCCACAATGGGCTCGCCGCTCCACAGCGAGCGCCGCCAGAATCGGACTCCTAACTCCTGGAGCAGCCCGATGACCTCCGGAAAACGCTCCGGATGCCGTGGGGCAAGGACCATGACCGCTTTGGGGTAGCTGGCCAGCACATTTTCGAAGGCCTGCAAGAGGAGCGGTTCCTCATCTTCCACAGTGCTGCCACACACCAGAATCGGAGTCGAGCTGGCTGCGAAAAGGGCCGCGCGCAAACTGGCGACGATGGCGGGTGCCGGCGGCGGGGGAACATCGAATTTCAGGTTGCCGCTCACTTCGACGCGGTCGGCGGGTGCCCCGATGTCGATCAGTCGCCGTCGGTCTTCATCGCTCTGGGCGAGAAAGCAGTCCACCCCGACCAGCGCCCTCTTTAATAGCGGGCGAAACCGCCGATATCCCGGCCAGGAACGTTCGGAGATCCGCGCGTTCACCACGGCAATGCGGGCTCCGCTCCGCTGAGTCAGGCGCAAGAAATTCGGCCAGAATTCGGTTTCTGCGACCACCACCAGTTTCGGACGCAAGGCGGCAAGGTAAGCTCGAATGGCGAAGGCGAAGTCCAGGGGAAAGTAAAAGACGTTCTCCTCGCCGAATTTTCTGCGCGCCAGCGCTTGCCCCGTAGCGGTGGTGGTGGAAACGGCCAGGCGGTGATTCGGGAACCGACGCTTTAGTTCTCCAATCAGCGGACTGACGGCGAGCACTTCTCCTACGGAAACGGCGTGTACCCAGATGGTCGGACCGGGCCGCCTCTTCAGGCGGTCGGGCACAGCTCCCAGGCGCTCTCGGAAACCGGCGCGGTACTTGCCGTGGCGCCCCATCTGCACTAACCAGTAAGGTAGGCTGGCAATCAGGCTTATCGCCAGCAGCGCGCTGTAGATCCAGTACATGCGGGAAGGGACATTCTACCTGCTGGCGATACGGTCAGCCGCTAAGGCACCATCCTTGAGGGCTTTTGCATCCTATAATTCGAAATCATGTCATTCCTTCGATCGGCAGGATCCCGCTCCGGGATCGTTCTCGTGTTGGCGCTGGCGCTGGCTTTGACTTGCCTGGCGTCCAAGCAGTTTGTCATGCCGTCAGCCAAGCCGGCCAAGACCTATCCCGCGCACGATGAGCATCCCGCCGAAGCCGTCGCGGTGGGAGCCGACCCCTATGACGCCGGGGACAAAACCAATATTTTCACCGTCCACTACCCGGAAGAAGGGTTTCTGCCGATCTGGGTAGTCATTACCAATGACAGCGAACAGCCCCTCTCCCTGGGTAACATGCAGGCCCAGTTCGTCACCTCCAGCCGTGCCAAGCTGGCGCCCTCATCGGCCGACGACATCTACCGCCGCCTTTCGCGACCCTCGACCAACGGCGGTCGGACCTACCCGTTGCCCTTTCCCACCAAAAAAGTGAAAGGCACGGTCAGCAAGCAGACCCAGGAAGAAATCACGAACGCACAATTCGCGGCGAAAGCCGTCGAACCCCATACCACCCAGGGGGGGTTCTTCTTCTTTGATGTTTCGGGAATTCCCTCGCCACTGCCCGGGTCGCGGCTGTTTCTGACCGGCGTGCGGGATGCGAGAGGGAATGAACTGCTCTATTTTGAGGTACCGATGGACCTGTATTTGGGCGGAGCCTCGAAGTGAAAGCTTGGCAAGTGGAGACGGGCCCGGCCGCCCCTTCACCACATACCCTTGGTCAATAAGTGAACGACTGTAGCTCAGTCAGGGACGGGGTGACGATCACATAGCCGGATCGCGTGCGGGGATTCAAAGCGATGTAAGCCGGGCTGGCCGGAAGACTCAAGCCGTTGATGGCTTCCACGAAGTTGCCGTTGATGTCGTAAGCCTGAATACTGCTTCCCGTGGGCGCAACACTGGAAAACTCCTGCCCGACGAGAAACAACTTGTTGACCGGGTCGAAGGCGACATAACCGCCGCTTTGGGACTGGTTGGTTGCGCCCTTCAGGGGGACGATAAAGCCGGATTGCGTGGCTAGATCGTAAAATTCCAGGCTGAAATCAATTTCCGTTGCCGTCACGGCGATGCCGTCTGCCGAATCCACCGCGATGCCGTTGACAAATCCAAATCCCAATCCTTGAAACTGGCTTACCGTCTTCGAAGTAAGATCCACTTCCGCGATCTGCGGGATGTCGAGTACGCCGCCGGTGGACGCGGCCACCACCGCCTGGTTGGTCTGGGTATCAATGCCGATCACCGGAGAATCGCCAGAGCCGAAAACGGAGTCGGTCAGCTTAATCAAGGGACCGAAAGTGTTGCTTGCGACGTCCGAGCTGAAGACCAGGGAGGTGAAGCTCTGGGACGCGAGAATCGCCGTGGTGCTCGCTCCCTGGCTGGGGGCGAGTCCGAGAATCAGTTCCGTCTTGGTCAGTGGCGGCATCCACCTTCCGGTAACCTTATTGGAGCTGAGCGGGTTCAGGGTGGCATAGATTCGCTGGTTCACGAAAAGGCCTTTGACTTTCTCCAGCTCCACCAGGCCGACGCTGTTTCCGAAGATTCCCAGGGTAACAAAGTCGTTCTTGGTCTCTTTTTGCTCGGAGATGATCTTCAAAATCTTGCCGGTAGTTTGATCGAAGGTCTCAACCGCGACATCGAAATTCCCATCGGAGAGGGCGAGCGCCTCGCTCAGCACTCCTTCCGTTCCGTTCTGATCGATGTCATAACCCAGAATGAATCCTCCGAGGGCGGTCTTGACGAACACCGTGCCCGGCGCGGCCTTCGCGCTCCTGGCTTCAGCGCAGGGGGAAACAAAACAGAGGAGAAGGGTCAAGGCTGGGAGCGTCAGGACGACGAACGTGCGCTGCGCGTTTTTCAAGGGAATAACTCCTGGCGGGTTCGGGAACGTCCGTGCGAAAGCAGGCCGCCCACGAACCGTCACAGTCTAATCGAGCAATCGCTCTTAGGTTTGTAAAAATTCTGTCACGCGCCCGACCGTTATAATCGCCAGGTATGGCGACAACGGCGGAAGTCTCCGCGGAAACGCGGGCCAGGTACGAACCCGTGATCGGCCTGGAAGTTCACGTGCAGCTTCTGACGGCGAGCAAGATTTTCTGTTCCTGCTCGACCCGCTTCGGTGAACCGCCCAATACCAATGTCTGTCCGGTTTGTCTGGGACTACCCGGGGCATTGCCGGTTTTGAACCGGAAAGCTGTCGACTTCGCCGTGCTCGCCTCCCTGGCGCTGGGTTGCCGCATCAATGAGACATCGATCTTTGCCCGCAAGAATTACTTCTATCCCGATCTGCCCAAGGGATACCAGATTTCCCAATATGACCGGCCGCTGGCGGAATCCGGGGCGATTGAGGTGCCCACGGCTCAAGCGACCAAGAAGATTGGGATCACGCGCGTGCATCTGGAGGAAGACGCCGGCAAGAGTTTGCACGAGGGGTTTCCCGATGCGGCCGAGACTACCGCTATCGACTTGAATCGCACCGGCGTTCCGCTCATCGAAATCGTAAGCGCGCCGGATATCTCCTCGCCCGAGGAAGCTTACGAATATCTCACCCGGCTGAAGGAGATCATCTTGTACACCGGGGTCAGCGACTGCAACATGGAAGAGGGCTCGCTGCGCTGTGATGCCAACGTGAGCGTTCGTCCCCGGGGCCAGAAGGAATTCGGCACCAAAACGGAAATCAAGAATGTCAATTCGTTCCGCTTCATTCGACAGGCGTTGGAGTTCGAGATTGACCGCCACATCGGCGTACTCGAGTCGGGCGGCAAAATCGCACAAGAAACCCGCCTGTACAACGCGAACGAAGGCAAGACGTACGGCATGCGCTCGAAAGAGCAGGCGCACGACTACCGGTATTTTCCCGAGCCCGACTTGCTTCCCCTGGTGGTGGACGAGCAACGGCGGGAGCAGATTCGCCGCGCCCTGCCCGAGTTACCCGAAGCACGCCGGCAGCGAATGGTTGCCGACTACGGCATCAGCGAGCAAGACGCCGTGGTGCTGACGGCGAGCAAGTCGCTCGCCGACCAGTTTGAAGCGGCAGCCAGAGCGGCGAGAAATCCCAAGCGCGTGGCCAACCTGGTGCAGAGCGAACTGGCGGGACGGTTAAAAGCGGAGAACCTTGAGATCGAGCAGTCTCCCCTTTCCATGGAGGGCGTGGCGATGTCCGCCGACCTGGTGGAGAGTGGCGCCATCTCCGGGAAAATGCTCAAGGAGCTTTACGACCTCAGCTTCAGGAGAGGCAAGGATTTTCCTGCGGTGTACGAAGAAGAAGGACGACCGCAGCAGTCCACCGATACTTCCGCGCTCGAAAAGATCGTCGACGAACTGATCGCCGCCAACCCCAAGCAGGTGGAGCAATATCGCGCCGGCAAGAAGACCGTACTCGGGTTTTTCGTGGGTCAGGTGATGAAAGCGTCCAAGGGTCAGGCCAGCCCGCAAATTGTGAATCAATTGCTGACCAAGAAGCTGCAATAATGCATATCCGGAATCAGATTCGCCCCGACATCGGCGCGCTTCACCGTCGGTTAAACCTTGCTCCTCGGGTGTCCTGAGCCGACGCCCGGTTCCACCTCCGAGCAGGTGCGAGAGCGCAGCGGGCACGCCGGTAGCCAGTCGAGTGAACTCGGCGACCAGCGTCTTCCGTCACCTGAAGTCGGCGCTATTCCCCGCTACGATATTGGGGTGGAGTCCGGGCGGAGGTGGCCGTGAATCTCAAGAAGCTGAAAATTGACCGCATGATCAGCGTCGCCACCCTGGTGACATCGCTGATTGCGCTCGTCCTGGTGCTGAAGAAGCCAGCCCCGGTGGCGCCACCTCTGCCTTCCGCAAGGGCGGCCGAAAAAGCGCAGTCGTTCGAAGAGAAGATGCAGCAACTCGAGCAGCCTAAGGACCTGGGCCAGCCTGCTGCGGAAGTCCGATTGTCATCCGACGAAGTCAGCGCCGCGCTCGCGCAGGCTGCCGGCGCGACACCTGCGGCGGCTGCCGAATCTTCCTCGGCGCGCCCAGGCGAAGCCCTGGATTCTCCGAATTCGTTCGTGGCCGGAGGAGCCCCCGAGGTCAACGACTACCAGGTAAACTTTGATGGCGACGTGGCCCGCGGCCAGTTCCTGACAAAGATCGGCGGCAAGGACGTTTGGGTTACGCTTTCCGGCCACCTGGCATCGAAAGACGGCTATGCGACATTCGATCCGACCGAGTTCAAAGTAGGGGA
>DATFTE010000210.1:0-11565 GCA_035262225.1 Terriglobales bacterium | reverse complement strand
AATAGTGGCGTAGGGACAGCCGCCTCGGCTGTCCTCCTCGCGAAACAGGGCAACAGACCGTCAGCCGTCGGCTGTCAGGTCTCAGTAGCGGCTATCAAGCGCGGGCACTTTGCCCGCGCTTGTTTCAAGGGCATTCGGCAGCAGGGAGATTGAAATTGCAATTTGAAGTCAACGGTCAGGTGTATTTCTTGAATTTTGAGGAGCAGGAGAAACGGTGGTTTCTGATCCGGCCGACGAATACGGGCGTGCTGGCCGTCCCGGTGTATGTGGACGCGGTCAAGTACGAATGGTTCGGAGGGAGCAGCAGCAGTAAGAGCGTTGTGAGTTAGAGTTCTGGCAGCAGCAGCGAGAAAAAAGCGCTGGCGGGCTGGGTTCGTGGAATCCCGCACTTGCTGCACAGAACGCGCCAAGCATGGCGTACCCGTGGTCCCGTGGTTCGGTTCCTTAAGCCCGGTCGCAGGGAGAACGTAAGGGGAGGTCGGGGATGATCAAGCGCATCGCTTCGTGCTTGCTAATTCTGGTCGCCGTCAGTGGACTGGCCTTTTCTCAGAATTCCTCGAAAGATAGCGAAACGCTGACCAACATGTTGCGCGCGTTCCTCGACGGCGCGGCCAAGGGCGACAAGGCGGCGTTTGAGCGGTTCTTTGCCGACGATGTCATCTACACCCGGGCGGTGGGCGCGGTGCTTGACCGGGCTGCGATTCTTAAGAACGTTGGGCCTGCCAAGCCGGGAGAGCCCTCGGCCACCTACGACGCCGGGGAGATCCTCATTCATCAGAAGGGCGACGTGGCGGTGGTGAATTTCCGGCTGGTTGTGCATGGGAACGAGCAGGGAAAGCCCAGGGACAGTTATTATCGGAACACGGGGACGTTTCTCCGGCAGAATGGGGAGTGGAAGGTGATTGCCTGGCAGGCGACACCGATCGTTCCCTGACCTGCTGCCTGGCGAAGAGGCGCTATCAGTTTTGAGTACCGAGTACCGAAAGAACGGCCCAACGGGTTGGGTTCGGGCTTCCCCTTTGCCGCAAAAGACGCGGCAAAGACAGGGCACCCGGCGCTTCTGATCGCATGTGCGGTCGTTTCCTAGAGGGGTAGAGTTTGGCCACGCAGACGAAAGATTATTACGGGGCGCTGGGGGTCAAGAAAACGGCGTCGGCGGAAGAGATTCGCAAGGCCTTCCGCAAGCTGGCGCGCAAGTACCATCCCGATGTAAATCCCGGGGACAAGGCCGCGGAGGAGAAGTTCAAGGCCATCTCCGAGGCCAACGACGTTCTGAGCGATCCCAAGAAGCGTAAGGTCTACGACCAGCTCGGGTTCTATTCCGACAACATTGATCCGGCTGCAGCCGAGGCTTATGCGCGCGGCGGAGGCCAGCCCGGCGCGGGCGGGTTTGAGGGGTTCCCCGGAGCGGGCCAGGCGGGTGGCGGCCAGAACGTTCACTTCGACTTCGGTGGGTTCGACTTTTCGGACCTGTTCGAAGGCGGGCGGGGAAAGAAGACCAGCGCCGGCGGGAGCGGCGGTTTCAAAGACATCTTCTCCGGGATGTTCAGTGGTGGGAGAGGCCAGGCTGAACCCGAAGGGCCGGAGCCGGGCTCGGATCTGGAGTACCAAGTCAATGTTCCGTTCTGGACGGCCATCCGGGGCGGGGTCATGCGATTGAATATCACCCGGCGCGATACCTGCGCGCATTGCCACGGGAAGGGTTACATGGAGGCGCCGGGAACATGTTCGGAGTGCGGCGGCAAAGGAACCGTGACCCAGACCGGGGGCCGGATGAAGTTCAACGTCACCTGCCCGCGCTGCCACGGAACGGGCAAGAACATTTCGACCTGCCCGGTGTGCCACGGCGAGGGAACGGTCGAGCGCACCGAACCGCTCGAAGTCCGGATCAAGGCAGGAACGCGGGATGGGCAGCGCATCCGGATCGCGGGCAAAGGCAATGCCGGTGTGCATGGCGGGCCCCCCGGGGATCTTTATGTCGTGATTCGAGCGGGGGAACACCCGGTGTTTGAGCGCGCTGGTGACGACATTTATATCAACGTGCCGATCACGGCAACCGAGGCCGCCCTGGGCGGGAAGATCGAAGTCCCGACCATTGACGGACGGACGCTGCTGAAAATACCTCCCGGGACGCAGTCCGGACAGAAGCTGCGGCTGCGCGAGAAGGGCGTGCCCTCGGCGACGAAGGAGGGCGTGCGGGGTGACGAAATCGTGGAAGTCAAGGTCACGGTGCCTATGCCGCGGGATGAGAAGACAAAAGAGTTGTTGCGCGAGCTCGCGAAGCTGAATCCCGAGGATCCGCGGGCGGAGTTGTGGAGTAAGGTTTAGTACCTCCGGCGCCGCTTCGCGGCTGGACCGGCATCGCCCTTTCCTGCTTCCCCCTGAGCAGTCTTCACGCTGCTCGATGCTCGGTACTCGCAAATCGTTACTTCCGTACTCTGACTTTTCCATTACAAAAATTGGCATAGATATTCAAAAACTTCTTGCATCTGGGGAGAATTCCCGTAATCTCACACATGCGAACTAACTTCGCCGAAATGCCCGGGAAATCGCAGCGAACCCGGGAGCCTCGGTACAAGGGAGACGAGGTGGTGAGAGTGAGTCGCTTGAGGAGGAAGCCATAGAAATTGGCAACTGCTACCGCTCCAGCCCAGCCTAAATCGCTGTTCGCAGTGTTCCCCAGCAAAAAGAAATCGGTTCGCCTCACCTTGTGGCCCTTGGTGGCTGCGACGTTCTTCATGGTGTCGGGCGGAACCTACGGCACGGAAGACATCGTGCACGGCGCCGGATACGGCCGCGCAATCCTCATCCTGCTGCTGACTCCTATTCTTTGGAGTCTGCCTACGGCGTTCATGATCGGCGAACTCTCGAGCGCGTTGCCCCACGAGGGCGGTTACTACGCCTGGGTGCGCCGCGCCATGGGCAATTTCTGGGGATTCCAGGAGGCTTGGCTCTCGCTGGTGGCGTCCATTTTCGACATGGCCATCTATCCCACCCTGTTCGTGCTTTATCTCGACCGCCTGTTCCCGTGGTTTGCCGTGGGGCATCGCGGGGTGATGGTGGCGCTGGCGGTGGTGATCGCGTGTGCGCTGATGAATATTGCCGGGGTGAAGGTGGTTTCGACCACGTCATTGTGGCTGTTCTTCGCCCTGTCGGCGCCATTTGTAGCGATCGTGATGATTGCTCCTTTCAAGCTTGGCGCGCTGGTGACGGCGGCCACCAAGCCGACGACTTCGACGGTCGACATCCTGGGCGGACTGCTCATCTGCATGTGGAATTACATGGGCTGGGACAACGCTTCGACCATCGCGACCGAGGTGGAGAAGCCGCAGCGGACCTACCCGCGGGCGATGCTGGCGGCGGTGCTGATTGTGGGACTAAGCTACGTGATTCCCGTCGCAGCGATGTGGATGACGGGGCTTCCGGCGAGTGCCTGGGAGACGGGGTTCTGGGCCGACATTGCCGGCCTGATGGGCGGACCGCTGCTGCGGGTAGGACTGGCGCTGGGCGGCATGATCAGCGGCTTTGGCATGTTTAATGCCCTGGTGATGAGCTACTCCCGGCTGCCGCTGGCCATGGCGCAGGATGGCATGCTGCCGAAAGTTTTCGGCAAACTGCACCCGCGGACGCGGGCGCCGTGGGTAGCGATCCTGGTTTGTGCTGTCGGCTGGGCGCTCTGCCTGGGATTGGGCTTTGCGCGCTTGGTAACCATCGACATCCTGCTCTACGGCGCGAGCCTGGCGCTGGAGTTCGCGGCGCTGGTGGTTCTGCGGGTCCGCGAGCCGGAGCTGCCACGTCCGTTCCGCGTGCCCGGAGGGATGTTCGGAGCAATCGCCGTGGGCATCACACCCATGCTGCTGCTGGGCTTTTCCGTCGTCCGCAGTGAGAGCGAGACGGTGCTCGGTATGAGCTCGTTTGCCTTTGGGATGATCCTGATCGCAGTGGGTGTCGGGGCGTACTTCCTGAACGTCGCCCTGAAGCCGCAGGGCTGGGCCGGCAAAGAGAAGCCCCAGACAGCGATGTAGCCAAGCGATCTCAGCACCCAACTAATCTGACGCCATCCACGCCCAGCGCGTTCCGCCGGGCCACGAATCTGGCGTGGGAACAGACAGCCACACTCGCCAAGTCTTCGCCCCAGCGGGCTCACCATGAAATCTTGAGTTGGGCGATGGGAGACGCAGCAGAGACGCGCCTCTACGTTTTTATGCTGAAAGAGCACGCTCCGCCCGTAGTCAACCTAACGCTGCGTCTCTGCGTCGCCTTTTGTCGGGATGGTATCCTGTTCCCGAGAATGAGCAAGCGCAAATCCAAGGGCTCCTACATGATCTCGGCGGTTGCCGAGATGTACGGGATCCATCCGCAGACCCTGCGGCTGTATGAGCGAGAAGGTCTGCTCAAGCCGTCGCGCACCGAGGGCAATACCCGCCTGTACACCGACGAAGATCTGCAACGCCTTGAGTTCATTCTTTCGCTGGCGCGCGATCTGGGCGTAAACATCAGCGGAATGGCCATCATCCTGCAAATGCGAGAACGTATGGAGGAGATGCAGCGCCAGATCCAGGAATTCGTAAAGTACATCCAGGATGAAGTCCTGTCCCGCGCCAGCGCGGCGGCCGATCCGGCCAAAGGCGCGATTGTGCCGGTACGGCGGACCGGGATCACTCCGGGGGCCCCGGGCGCTCCGCGAAGAAGGTAATCTCGCTCTTACCGCTTGCGCTCGATTTTTTCCTTTAGGTGCCTGGCGCAAGCATCCGCACTGCTCTTTTTAGGGCGCGCCGAGCTGATCTTGTTCACCGAATAGGCAAACGTCACCACGCCACTGCTCAGGGTGCTGACCTGAATGCTGGCTTGCCCGTTCGAGCGCCAGTCCCACATAATGACTTTCTTCGCGGTGCTGGGCTTTTGTGTTTCTGATTCGCCAGTAATCTCAAAATCTGCTTTTTCCTTGTTGGCGACGACTTCGATCGGGACTTTCTTGGCTGCGATTGCCGGCTTCAGGAATTCATCGAACCCATCCGGCATGGGCGCGATGTAGATTTTCGCGCCTGGGGGAATCAGCTTACTTGCCGGGCCTTGGTGTAGGACCGGAGGCACGAACATAGCCAGCAGGATGCCTACGACCAAAGCTGGGATTTTCATAGTGCACTTCAGTGACAGCGATGCTTGGCAACAGACTCACAGCATCTTCGCCCAGCCGGCCTTGTCACTGTCAGAGATGCCGCTGAGTTCGTAGTCCGCCTGATCGCGGTCGGTAACAATGACGACCGGGACCTTCTTCTTTTCGATTCCGGCCACGACATAGGTCTCGAAGCCGTTGGGCATGAGCGCGGGCGTAAAGCCGAGCACCGGAAGGCAGGGCCTCGTCCGTCATGGCTGGCGTTTTGTTGACGGGGGTCAGATTGGAAGTGGCGGTTTCCTATGCGAAACATGCACACACTGTGGCGAGGGCAATAACCGCGGTGCAAGAAATATGTCGGAACACATGAAGCCTCCCTCGAGGCATTCCAGGAGACAACCGGCGCCAAGACGGATCGGCCGGCAGCGCGGAGGATCGCCAATTCGCCTTGATGCGGCCAACCCGTTTTGAGCGGTGACAGGTCTCACCCGTTCACGTGACGCCGGTGTTCCGGAAAGATGACAACGACAGGTAGGAAGGGGCCTCAAACGCGTATGATAGTGCGTTCTCCCATCGGCTGAAAGCTGACGGCTGAGTGCTGAATGCTGCCTTTCAAGCTCGTCTACAGCGACGACTACTACCTGCCCATCGGCTCGCATGTGTTTCCCGCCGAGAAGTACCGGCGCATCTACGAGCGACTGCTCGAGACCGGAGTCGCCGAGGCTGCTGACTTTGTGAAGCCGCAACCGGCCTCCGATCAGGATGTGCTGCTGGTGCACACTCCTAAATATGTCGAGAAGCTGAAGATGGGAACGCTCAGCGCGCGCGAGGAACTGGAGATGGAAATTCCCTACTCGCCGGGCCTGGTGCGGGCCTTCTGGCTGGCGGCGGGAGGATCGATGCTGGCCGCCGACTTTGCCTTGAACGAGCAGGTCGCGTTTAACATCGGGGGCGGATTCCACCACGCCTTTCCCGATCACGGCGAGGGTTTCTGCATGATTCACGACGTGGCGATTGCCATCCGGCGGATGCAGCGCGACGACAAGATCACGCGGGCGATGACCGTAGATTGCGATGTGCACCAGGGAAATGGCACGGCGGCGATTTTTGCCGGGGTACGCGTGCCGGGCAATCCGCTGCCTTCAGCGGGGCCGGGCACTCTCGAGGCGGTGGCTCCGGCCAAGCTGCGCAACGCCCACGCCGGCGAGGTGTTCACGATTTCCCTTCATCAGGAGAATAACTATCCGGCGTGGAAGCCGCCTTCCTCGATTGATGTCGATCTTCCGGACGAGATCGGCGATGACGATTACCTGGCGTGGCTCGACAATGCCCTGAGTTCCGGCTTGCGGCAGTTCGATCCCGAGCTGATCTGCTACGTCGCCGGTGCCGATCCCTATAAGGAAGACCAGCTCGGCGGATTGAATCTGACCATTGCAGGACTGAAGCGGAGGGACGAATTGATGTTCCGGGTCGCGAAGACGCGCGGCATCCCGGTGATGGTGACTTATGCCGGAGGATATGCGCAGGAAGTGGAAGACACCGTGACGATCCACTGCAATACGGTCGTGGCGGCGAAGGAAATATTCGGTCGGGAGCGGCCACGCGCCACGGGGGTGTGAGGCTTTCCCATGAAACTACGCCTGATCCGCCACGCCACGCTGCTGGTCGATTACAACGGGCAGAGGTTCGTGGTGGATCCTATGCTCGACGATGCGGGAGCGCGGCCCGCCATCGAGAACTCTCCCAACCCAAGCATGAATCCTCTGGTTCCCTTGCCGCTGCCGGCTCTCGAGGCGCTGGCAGGAGTCAACGGAGTGCTGATCACGCATACCCACAGCGACCACTGGGATGCGACGGCGGCGAAACTGTTGGCCAAGCAACTTCCTCTGTTCGGTCAGCCGGAAGACGAAGCGAGGTTCCGCGGGCAGGGATTTTCCAATGTGCAGCCGGTTCGCGGCCTGCTTTATTGGAAGGGGATTGAGATTCGGCGCACCGGAGGCCAGCATGGCACCGGAGAAATCGGCAAGGCGATGGCGCCGGTCTCAGGGTTCGTCCTGCAAGCAGTGGGAGAACCGACCCTGTACATTGCCGGCGACACCCTTTTTTGCAATGAAGTGCAGGGCCCACTACGGGAGTTCCGGCCCGCCGTGGTGGTGGTGAATACGGGAGCCGCTCGCTTTCTCGAAGGCGATCCTATCACCATGACCGCCGACGACGTCATCAAGACCTGCCAGAATGCCCGGCAAGCGCAGGTGGTCGCCGTTCACATGGAATCCATCAACCATTGCCTGCTGACGCGCGCCGATCTGGCGTTTCAGCTGGAAGCGGCGCGGGTGATTGGACAGGTGGCGATTCCCGGCGACGGGGAGTGGGTGGATGTGCGCTAGCCTTCACCCAGGACAGGGTTTCAGATGGAGGCCGAACCCGCACGGGCTGGTGGTGACGGCTAAGTGCCGATTGCTGTCACCTCCCGGCTGATAAAATATCTCCTACCTCTATGTTCGAGAATCTTCAGGAAAAACTGCAGCGCGCGTTCAAGAGTCTGCGCGGACAGGCTGTCCTCTCGGAAGAAAACATCCAGGAGGCGTTGAGGGAAATCCGTCTCGCCCTGCTCGAGGCCGACGTCAACTTCAAGGTCGTCAAACAGCTGATTGACCACATCCAGGCAAAGGCGGTGGGCCAGGAAGTCATGACGGCGCTCTCGCCCGGCGAGCAGGTCATCAAGATCGTGCGCGACGAACTGGTCGAAACCCTGGGCAAAGACACGGCCAGGATGAAGTTCGCGTCGCAGCCGCCGACGGTGGTGCTGATGGCGGGCCTGCAAGGCTCGGGGAAAACCACGACTTCGGGCAAACTGGCGCACTGGCTGAAGAACGGCGGGCACCGGCCGCTTCTGGTATCGGTCGACGTGTATCGTCCGGCGGCGCGCGAGCAGTTGAAAGTCGTGGCTCAGGCCATCAAGGCGCACATCTACGAGGGACAAGTCACCGAGGCCAACACCGCAACCGTAGAGCGTCTTGCCAAAGAAGCGCGCAAAGAAGCCGTCATCAGCGGCTGCGACGTGCTGATCGTCGATACCGCCGGGCGCCTGCATATCGACGAGCAGCTGATGGAGGAGATGCAATCGCTGAAACGGATGCTCAATCCGCAGGAAATTCTGTTCGTGGCCGACGCCATGACGGGACAGGACGCGGTGAACTCCGCCGACGAGTTCCACAAGAAGCTCGCACTGACGGGCGTGGTGCTCACCAAAATGGATGGCGATGCGCGCGGAGGCGCGGCGCTCTCCATCCGCCAGGTGACCGGACAGCCGATCAAGTTCATCGGCATCGGCGAAAAATACGATGCCCTCGAGCCCTTCCATCCCGACCGCATCGTATCGCGTATCCTCGGCATGGGCGACATTCTGTCGCTCATTGAAAAGGCCGAAGCGCAGATCGACAAAAAGAAAGCCGAAGAAATGGCCAGCCGCGCGCTTACCGGCGACGGCTTCTCGCTCGAAGACTTTCGCGATCAGCTGCGGCAGGTGAAAAAGATGGGATCGCTGCAGAGCCTGATGGGCATGCTGCCGAGCATCGGCCCTTTCGCCGGCTTGCAGAAGCACGCCGACAAGGTCGATGACAAGCAGCTCAACCGCGTGGAGGCCATCATCAACTCGATGACTTCGCACGAGCGCACGCATCATGAAGTGATCAATGGCAGCCGCCGCAAGCGCATCGCCCGCGGCTCCGGCACCAGTGTGCAAGAGGTTAATAACCTGCTGCGGCAGTACGCGCAGATGCGCAAGATGTTCAAGCAGATGGGCAAGGCCAGCTTTGCCAGAAAGCTGGCGGGCATGAAGTTTTCCTAATCGTTCCGGGTTCGTAGCCGGTCGCTCGCCAGACGGCTTCGAGGTCGCCTTAGTCGGGTCGCCAGGAACTGTGGGCACCGGCCACCTTCGAGCCGCGACCAGTTCCTGGCCAACCACCAGCGGCGTTCTTTATGAAATGGAGAAGTCTCGAAGAATCCACTCCCGGCGCTGACACCCGCACGCTGCGCGAGCAGTTGGCCGAGCGCAAGGAGTTGATCGCACGCTACGTTCCGGCGGAAATTCAGGCGATACACGCGCGGGTCGTCGCCGATCTCAAGGCTACGGGCGTGGCGGAGAACGTTCTTCGGGTTGGCGCGCAGGCTCCGGCGTTTGAACTCAAAGATCACAATGGAAAGCTGGTCTCGTCGGCGGGCTTGCTAGCGAAGGGACGCCTGGTAGTTTTCTTTCTCCGCGGGCGCTGGGATCCGTTCTGCTGCGGGCAAGCCGAGGCAATGAACCAGCTTCTGCCGCGGATCCTCGAAGCGGGAGCGTCGGCCGTGGTCGCCATCTCTCCGCAGACCGTGCAGCAATCGTATTTCATGGCCGATCAGCACAAGCTGCGCTTCCCGCTGTTGAGCGATGCGGGTAACCAGGTGGCCCGCAGGTTCGGACTGTCCTACCGCGTGCCCGACGAGCAGCAGGCGATCTACCGGCGCGCGTTCGTCAACCTGCCGCTGGCTAACGGAGATGAAAGCTGGGAGCTGCCGATTCCGGCAACCTACATTCTCGACCGCGACGGGAGGGTGCGGTATGCCTCCGCCGACCCCGACTATATGGAGCGCCCGGAACCGGAAGAGATTCTCGCCCACTTATCGTGAAATCCGCCATTTCATTATCCTTTTCGCTCCCCAACGTGATCGCGTACCGCCCCTTGCCAATCCCGCTAAATTCTGCAAAAATAATGGTTTGCCTTACTCCCTCCGAAGGATTTAGGAAAGGAAGCTGAGCTCTGTGTTGATGATTCGTCTGGCGCGCACGGGTGCGCGCAAACAACCGTATTATCGCGTGGTGGTAATCGAAAAGGAGCGCGCGCGCAACGGGCGGTCGGTCGAGGTAGTGGGTACCTACAATCCCCGCACCAGCCCCGCCAGCATTGAACTGAAGCGCGAACGCATCGACTACTGGGTCTCGAAGGGCGCCAAGATGTCGGACCGGGTCAGCAAGATCGTGTCGAAGCCGGCGCCGGCCGCAGCCGGTTCGGCGGCCTGAT
The DNA here is from genome assembly GCA_035262225.1 of Terriglobales bacterium. GTDB lineage: Bacteria > Acidobacteriota > Terriglobia > Terriglobales > Acidobacteriaceae > DATFTE01. The sequence goes on along the minus strand of DATFTE010000210.1, from coordinate 1,389 downwards.
CGCGCGGTGCATACCACGGGAAGAAACCTTACCCCACCTACCAGGAGCCGCACATGAGCGAGCAAAGTGGGGACATGCGAGCCTTGATCGAACAGATCGCGAAGTCGCTGGTGGACGATCCGGATCATGTTGCCGTGAACCAGGTCGACGGCGAAACCACTGTGCTTGAACTCACGGTCGCGCCCAATGACGTGGGCAAAGTGATCGGCAAGCAGGGACGTACCGCGCGCGCCATGCGCACGCTGCTGGGCGCGGCAGGGATGAAGTTCCACAAGCGCTTCACGCTGGAGATTCTGGAATAACCGGCGAGTTCATCACCCTGGCACGCGTCCTGAAGACACAGGGCCGCCGTGGCGAAGTGGCGGTCGAAGTACACAGCGACGTGCCGGACCGCTTCCACCCGGGGATGAAACTGTCGGCGTTTGCCGAAGACAGATCGCGGCGGGCGCTCGAGATTGAAGAGATGTGGCCGCACAAGAGCCACCTGATCCTGAAGTTTCACGGGATCGACTCGATCTCCGGGGCGGAAGCGCTGATCGGCTGCGAGTTGCAGGTTCCCTGGGAACAGCGGGCGGAACTCGCTCCAGGCTGGAACTACGTCAGCGACCTGGTGGGATGCACGGTATTGGACGGCGAGCGGGAGATTGGCATCGTGCGTCACCTGCAGTTCGGTGCCGGCGAGGCTCCGCTGCTGATCGTGCAGGCGGGAACCAAGCAGTACGAGATTCCTTACGCGGAAGCGTATTTGAAAAACCTGGATCTCGAGCACAGGCAGATTCGCATGCAGCTGCCCGAAGGGCTGCTGGAGCTGGACGCTCCGCTGACGATCGAGGAGAAGAAGCAGCAAGGGAAGCGATGAAAGGTGCCGGTCGCAAGATCAGGTGCAACCAACGACCTGCGACCCGCGAGCGTTTGTGGTTCCGCAATGCGGATCGATATCCTAACCATCTTTCCCGACTTCTTTCGCGGGCCGCTGGATTACGGAATTGTGCGCCGGGCCCGGGAAGCGGGACTGGCTGAGATTCAGGTTCACGATCTGCGGGCGTTCGCGCATGACCGGCACAAGACGGTGGATGACCGCCCATTCGGCGGCGGCGAAGGCATGGTGCTGAAGCCGGAACCGATCTTTGAATGTATTGAGGCTTTGAGCATCGCGCCACGGGATCTGCGCGGAGCCAGGGTAAGAGTAGCGTTGCTTTCGGCGCAGGGCCACCGCTTCGATCAGAGGGCAGCCTCGGAACTGGCAGTTCTCGATCGGCTGGTGTTGATCTGCGGACGCTACGAAGGCGTGGATGAGCGCGTCGGCGAGTACCTGGCCGACCGCGAGCTCTCGATCGGCGACTACGTGCTGAGCGGCGGCGAGATGGGTGCGGCGGTGATGGTCGACGC
>DATFTE010000209.1:0-11518 GCA_035262225.1 Terriglobales bacterium | reverse complement strand
GTTGAAGATTCCGGCTACGCGAAAGCGATTGTACTTGGGCACCATGCCGAAGGGCGTGAGTTCTCCTTGCGGGCTGGTGACAAGGACGACCGAACCCACGGTTGCGCCCAGTTCGTCGGCCATATCTCTGCCCAGAATGATCGGCGGCATGGCAGCGATGCGGTTTTCGGCGGCTTCGAGGGAAGCGGGAGATTGATCGGAAGGTGGCGGGGTGTGGGGGGCCGAGGACTGTTCGAGAGCGTCGGCCGAGCCTTGCTTGATCGCGCTCAGCAGGTCGCTGACTCTGCGTTCGTAGGAGGGAATGAGTCCTTTGAGCACGGCGCCGCGGGCGCGCGGCCCGCGAGAGATGAGGACCTGTTCGTAGATCTCGGGTGCGGCGGCGACAACGTGCGGTTGCCCGGAAAGGCGATCGAGCAGGGGTTGCCAATCCTTGATGCCGTCGCTTTCGATGCGCAGCAGGTTCACTTGCGACGTGGAGCGCAGAAGGCTGTTCTGCAGGTCCTGACGGAATCCGTTGTTGATGGCGAGGGCGATGATGAGTGAGGCGACTCCGGCGGCCACGCCGAGGATGGAGATGATGGTGATGATGCCGACGAAGGCCTGCCTTCTCTTGGCGCGGAGATATCGGGTTGCGACGAAGAGTTCGAAGCTCATGAAGAGCTTTCAGCGGTCAGCAATGCCGACGGGGAGGAGCTCCTCACGGTCGAATCGGGCGCCAGCGGCAGTCCTCGCAGTTTTCCTGCATGCGTCATGGCCAGCATGAGTCTCGCTGGAGACGATTATAGCGGGCGGGGCAGAATGGCTGGCACGCTGCGGCGATATCGGCGAAATTGCTCTCCGAATCGCTGTTCGAGTTCGGCATCCTCCCTCCTGATCATGAACGCGCCCGTGACCATGGCAAACAGGGTCAGCGCATAACACACCACCAGTCCCGTGCCCACGCTCCAGGCCAGCATCTCGCAAAGATGGGCGAGATAAACGGGGTGACGGATGCGGCCGCGGATGCCCTCTGTCACCAGCCGTGTCTCGGGATGATTGGGGCGGAGTTCGGGCAGCCCGCCGAGTTGCCTGGGGCTGAAGTTGGCTCGGGACTTTCGATAGAGCCAGATGCCAGTCGAGAACATTCCTGCCGCAGGGATCCAGGTCCACGGGGTTTGGTAGAGGGCCACGTTGCGCCACGGTGCCGTGAGCAGGGCGGCGACGACCCACATGGCGATCCAGAGCGGAATCAGGACACGGTAAGGCGAGGTTCGGCGCGAACGCCAGTAGCCGGCGAGGGGGTGGACCATCAGCCAGAACGATGGGATGGTCGCGTAGACACAGCAGGCCAACCATCCCAGCACGAGCAGGAAGCGCATGGCGGAATTCTATCGCCGGGAACTTTCTTGCGGGGACTAACGTAACCGAGAGTGGCAGGGAAAAGCCTACCTTGGCTCGATGGGGATCATGATGCGCAGACTTGTCTTCCTGATGGTTCTGGCCTTCACCGCACCACTATTCGCTTCCTCGACCGCACAAGAAGTGCTGAACAAGGCTAAGCAGGCGTCCGGCGGAGATGCGTGGAACGCGATGCGGACGACTCACGCGAGCTTGAAGCTTGAGACCAGCGGGTTGAATGGGCCGCTCGAAATCTGGGAGGACAATCTTACCGGCCGGTCGCTGGTGCGATATCAACTGGGCCCGGCGTCGGGCGCAGAGGGTTTCGACGGCAAGACGGTGTGGTCCGAGGACTCTTCGGGACAGGCGCAGGCGGATGGTGGCGAAGAGGCGCGTAAGGCGGCGGTCAATGAGGCCTACCGACGCACCCGGGCGTACTGGTTCCCCCAGCGCTGGCCGGCACAGGTGGAGTACTCGGGAGAAAAGGAAGAGTCGGGACGAAAATTTAACGTGTTGCGCATCACCCCGAAAGGCGGGCGGCCTTTTGATCTGTGGATCGACGCCGGCACTTATCTGTTCGACCGCACGGTGGAGAAGGCCGAGATCGAAACTCGCACCTCGTATTTCTCCGACTATCGCACCGTGAACGGAGTGAAGGTGGCTTTCGCGGAGCGCACCACCAAAGGCGACGCGAAATATGACCAGACGGTGACCATGGAGAAGATCGAGTTCAACCAGGCGATCGAAGATTCCAGGTTCGAGATGCCCCGGCCGCCGGCGCCGGATTTCGGCCTTGCCGGCGGCAAGACATCGACGACGATCCCCTTCCAACTGATCAACAACCACATTTATGTGGATGTGAAACTGAACGGCAAGGGGCCGTACCGGGTGCTGTGCGATACGGGCGGCGAAAACATTGTCACCCCAACCTTGGCGGGCGAATTGGGACTGAAGCCGCAAGGCGCACTCGAAGGCCGGGGAGTCGGCGAGAAGTCGGAGGACGTCGGGTTAGTGAAAATCGGAACCCTCGAAGTGGGCGAGGCGACTCTGTCGAATCAGCTGTTCGCGGTGTTTCCGATGGAGTCATTCGCTGTCGTCGAAGGTATTCCCGAGAATGGTTTGATCGGGTTCGAAGTGTTCAGGCGTTTCGTGGTGCAGGTGGACTACGAGCATGGGATGCTTACGCTCACCATTCCCTCGGCGTTTTCCTACCGTGGCCAGGGAACCGTGGTGCCCTTTGAGTTCAACGGCCATACTCCCCAGGTGGACGGGGAAATTGATGGCATGGCTGGCAAGTTCGACATTGACACCGGGAGCCGGTCGTCTCTCGACCTGCTGCGGGGCTTCGTCGAGAAGCACGACCTGGTGAACCACTACGACGCCAGGGTCGAAGCGGTCACCGGGTGGGGAGTGGGCGGCGCGGCGCGATCGCTCGTGACGCGGGCGAGGCTGCTGAAGCTGGGGAGCGTCGAGATCGCTAGTCCGGTTACTGAGTTGTCAGTCGAGAAAAAGGGTGCGTTCTCGAGCGAATACGTCGCCGGCAACGTGGGCGCGGGCGTGCTCAAGCGGTTCAACATCACGTTTGACTATCCGGGTCAAAAGCTGATTTTTGAAGCCAACGCGAATTTTCGGAAGCCCGACGCCTATGATCGTTCGGGAATGTGGCTGAACCGGGCGGGCGAGGTGTTTGAAGTGGTGGACGTGACCCCGGGCGGGGCCGCCGCGCTGGCGGGCGTGAAGGTCGGCGACAGAATACAAGCGATCGACGGTCGCGCCGCCGCACAGCTTTCCTTGCCGGGTGTGCGCCATCAGTTCAGCTCGGATCCGGCAGGCACGAAGCTGAGCCTGACGGTACAGTCGGGCGCGCAAGTGCGCGAGCTCGAGCTGGTGTTGAAAGACCTGGTGTGAGCCGGTGTGCGAAGCGCGTCTTTTGTGGCACAGTTAAGCAAGGATGGCCCATCAGGACCTGCACGCTGCCGGCCGTGCCGCGTTTCGCTCTCCGGATTTCGTTCTTTATGAAACATCCCGATTCTTCATCGTTCTCGCCCTTGAGATGCAGTCGGTGGCCGTGGGCTGGCAGGTATATGAGATCACACGGCGTCCGCTCGCTCTGGGGTATGTAGGCCTGGCGCAGTTCCTTCCCGGAATTCTTCTGTTTCTGTTCAGCGGGCATGCAGCCGATCGCTTTAACCGGCGCCGGCTCTTGCTGGTCTGCTACCTGGGATTTGCGGCTTGCTCGGGTTGGTTGCTCGCCATCAGCCATCGTGGGAATGCGTCGGTGTATCCCATCTATGCGGTGCTGGTCATGGTGGGAGTAGTGCGATCCTTTACCGGCCCAACGAGCCGGGCGATTCTCCCGCAACTGGTGCCTGGGGAGCATTTTCAGAACGCAGTGGCCTGGAACTCGGGAATTTTTCAGGCGGCTACGATCATGGGGCCATCGATCGGGGGATTGATTTACGCGTTTTTCCGCGGGCCGGTCGAGGTCTATGCGGCGGCGATGGCGTCCGCTGTGCTGGCCGCGGCTGCCACTTTGAAGATCATGCCCCTGCCCAGTCGCGAGCGGCCTGAGGAGCTCAACTTGCGTACCGTCTCCGCCGGACTTCGCTATGTGTGGCGGCAGAAGGTGATTCTGGGGTCCATTTCGCTCGACATGTTCGCCGTGTTGCTGGGAGGCGCGGTGGCGCTGCTGCCCGTGTATGCCAGCGAGATTCTGAAAACCGGACCCTGGGGCCTGGGATTGCTGCGCAGCGCGCCCGGCATGGGCGCGGGTGCGATGGCGATCGTGCTGGCATACCGTCCTCTTCGGCGGCGGGTCGGGCCAACTATGTTGTGGTGCGTGGCGGGTTTTGGCGTATTCACGATTGCGTTCGGCTTGTCGCGCAGCATTGTGCTTTCGATGGCCGCCCTGGTGCTGGTGGGGGCAACCGATATGGTGAGCGTCGTGATTCGCGGCACGCTGATTCAGATCGCCACACCCGACGAGATGCGCGGGCGGGTGAATGCCGTCGACATGCTGTTTATCGGCGTGTCGAACGAGCTGGGGCAGTTCGAATCGGGAGTGACGGCGCATTGGTTTGGGACCGTACCGGCCGTGGTATTGGGGGGATTGGGGACTCTGTTGGTGATTGCAGTGTGGGCGTGGAGGTTTCCCGAGTTGCGAAAGGCGGATCGGCTCGATGCGGCAGAGTTGGCGGGGGTGGAGGCGAATCGCGGCGCAGTCTGAGGATTAGGTTCGCCCGGCTGGGCAGGCGTGAGCGCCTGCCCAGCACGGGTGTTGCGGATCCCGGTCGCCGCTATTTTCTTACGACAAACTTGGCGGAGTTCATGTTGTCGTTGCGGTCGTAGGCACGGACTACCACCACGTGCTCGGCGGTGCCGGACGAGGCAGCCGTTCGGGTGCCCTCGGACGCCGGGAGCGGGACATGGAAGTCGTAGGATTCGGTTTTGGAGTCGGAAATCTGACCCGCAGGCTCGACGAACTGCCAGTCGCCGGCATCGATGGAGAATTCTGCGCGTTTGATGGCGGAGAAGCTGTCGACCACCTGGAAGGTTACGTGGATGTGGCCACCCTCGAGCGCGGCGCTGAGGTTTTGAATCTGGGGGGGAGTGGTGTCGACTTCAAAACGGGGGCTCTCTTTTTCCGCCGTGAGCCCTTGTCCGGGAGAGTGGGAAGGCGCGTCGGAGGCTACGACCTTCACCGTGTAGCCGCCGTCGGGCAGGAGCGATGAGTCGAAGGAGTAGAACTTGTCGGTCAACTGATCTTTCAACAGCAGCCAGCGAGTCTCCCCGTCACCGCGGTAATAAAGCGAGTAGACCATCTGGTCGTCGTTGTCATCATGGACGCTCCACTTGACGCCAATCGAGTCGCGGTCACGCGTAGTGGGGGGAGGGGCGTCATAATGCGGGGCCGGAGTTCCCGGAGGGGTTGTGGTGTCGACGGTCTTGGGCAGGGGTTGGTAGCGGACACCAACCTGCACCGTGACATCATCGAGATCCGGAGCCACGTTCTTGGGAAGATAGTTGAGCACCACGGAATCAAGGCGCGGCGCCACCGAGCCGGCGTGCAGCACGGCCTTCCACTCAACAAAGCGGGCGGCGGGGATTGCGGCCTCCCCATCCTTAAGCGGTTCGATTTTTCTCCAGGGGCTCCAGTTGCGGTCAGGATTATCCACGTTGCCGCTGCGGGCAAACAGTTCCATGTTGCCCATGCCGCGGAATTCGGCGCGTCCCCAGCGGGAGAAGATGTGGGCGTCGAAAACGTCGCTTTCGTAGGACCCCTCGGACGCGGGGGCGGCGCCGAGAAGAAACAGCTTGCCAAGGTTGCTGGTGGAGGCGTAAAGGCCTCCACCGGGCGCCGGGGCGAAGGCGGTGATCTGGCTGGCGCTCGCTTGCAACAAATCGGTGAACTGATCCTCGCCGGTGATCGCAAAAACATGGCCGCGGTTCCCGGTGCCGGCCAGAAGATGACCGCGATCGTCGAAAGCGAGGGCGTAGACCAGGTCCTCGCGTGAGGTCCAGATGCGGTTGGGTGAGCCGTCGGGTGCAATGCGGTAGATCTCGGAGCCTCCGGCGGCGCCTGCCCCGGGTCCGGGAAAGCCGGCGGGAATTGCCGGGCCGGTGGAAGGCGTTGCGGTAATGACGATGCTGGTTTGTCCGGGAGCCGGTGCCGGAGCGGGAGCCGGCGCCGGAACCACCGGGGTGATCAGCGGGACCGCTCCCGGGTGCTTCTCTCCCACTCCAGCTGCGTAGATGTTGCCCGCATTATCTATGGCGAGGGCGGTAATCTCCTTCTTGGGAGCGCTGTACAGGACGAACCCATCGCCATTGGGAGAAATGCGGTACACCAGTCCGCTGCCGTCAGATCCGGCAATGAGATTGCCCTTGGGATCAACCGCCAGCACGCGAATGTGGGCCTCGTCGCTCTTGAAAAAGACCGAGTGCTGCCCGTTGGGAGTGACTTTGTAAATCTCGCCCTTGTCGCCGGTCGCCACATAGAGATTGCCGGCATCGTCGAGAGCGAGGTCCCAGATGTACTTGGTGCCGGGATCGAAGTAGACGGAGGAACTCCAGCTGGATTGTGAGGAACCCTTTGCGCTTTCCATGCCCGTGCGGGGTGCGATGCGGTAGACCTTGCCGTCAGGTGTGGTAGCGGCATAAAGGGTGCCGGCTTTGCTCATGACGAGCGCCTGTACCTGGAGCTCCTGGGGCTCGAAGATCGTCGTGGTCTGGCCCGAGGGAGTGATGAGATAGACGCGGGCCGGGGAACCGGCGCCGGCAAAGAGATTTCCTGACTGGTCGGCGGCCACCGACCAGATGTAAGTGGAGGGCGTGGTTGCCAGAGCCTTGAAGGATGGCGCGAGCTCCAGGCCTCCGGTGCTGCGGATGGCCACACCTTTCGCGGTTCCCTTCACCAGATCCTCGAACTTCGATTGTTCCCATGTGCGGGTGCCCTCGGCGAAGGCGAGACCGGAGAAAAAGACAAGCAGGGCGAGCGTCAGAGACCTACGTGCGCAGATCGGCAAATTTATACCTCGTTAAAGCTTGGTTTGTCGGAAAATTCACAGTAACACGGGGAGGGCGGCACCTCGTAGCTGGTACCGGGTACCCGATGAACACACTTCTTATTTGATGCTAATGGTCAGCACCTGAGCGCCGGAGACGACGTAGTCGAGCGCTCCCGTCGAGGCTTCGCTGACCGAGGATTCACCCAGCACGATCATGTCTTGCGTGCCACGCATGCCCTCCATGACGTTCATGATGGAGAAGGGCAGAGTGGGCATAACCTTGTCGGCGACCATAGCTTCCGGATCCGCCTCGAGGAGCGAAACGTAGACACGATTGCTCACATGCTGCTTGTTCAGCCAGGCGACGGTGGATGCAAGATCAAGCTTGCGTCCGACCAGAGGAGCGGCGTGGCGCGTGCGGTCGAGCGTTTCGCCATCGCTTACCAGAATGCGCAGCGGGCCGTGGGAGGCCGAAGTGGGGATGTGAACAGGAATCTGGTTCACGATGCTATCGCCACGATAGGGACGCAGCACGGCTTCGATGGTAATGTCGTCGCCGGGACGCGCCTCGGTGACATCGGTGCGGGCGCTCTCCAGGCGCGCCCAGCGGCGCTCGCGCGAGATTTCGAAGTCGAGTTTCACGCCGCGAACTTCAGGCACGTTGTAAGGGTTGTCGTAGATGCGGGTGAAACGGTCGCCCACGGCAACGGCGGCGAGCACGGCGGCGGGTTGACCGCCGTCGGCAGCGGCAAACATGTTCTGCACCTTGACCTGGGGATAGCCGTTGAGGCTGATGTCACCATTCATCCGGTAGGTAATTTCTTCCCCGTATTCATTGACCCCGTGGAGGGCGTTGAAAACGGTGGCCATCATGGCGACCGGGCTGAGCTTGGGATTGTTGAGCACGGAGTAATGAAACTCCTTGCTGCTGGGTCCGCCGTGAATGGTCAGGGTGACGGGAATCATGTCGGGCGTCTTGCCGAATTCGCCCATGATGCCGGTGTGACGATCCTGCACGAAAGCCCCGATGGGCTCGGTGGCGTTGACGATCTTGAAAGCGTTGAGGGGTGAGGCGAGAGTGGCGACGACCTCGGCCTTGGTCATGGGCAGGTCGATGCTGCCGAATTGCATGAGGGGATGGCCGCAGGCGAGCAGGTGCTCGGCATCCATGTAGGTGACGGTGCAGGTGGCGGCGATATCCATGTCGCCCCGAACCAGCACGGCACTGACAGCCGAGCCCGGCTCCATGGGTTCCGGTTGCTTCTCGTCACTCACCGAGCCCACGCCCATGACCGGCACGATGCCCGCGGCGGCGAATTGCGGGGCAAACCTGCGGACCGCCTCTTCGGAAAAGCCGCTGAACACCAGAGGGGTTTCAATCGGCTTGAGGTAACTGGCGAAATCCTGGAGGGCGCCGCCGGGGGCGGAATTCGAAGTCTTCGCGTTGCTCTCGACCTCCGGCCGGGCAGGAGACAGAGCTTCGGCCGGAGATTTGTCGAGGGCGTTGATCTCGAGCATCTCGCCGATGGGCGTGACTCCGGCAATGGGTTCCTTGGAGAATTCTCCGATGCGGAAAGCGAGCGCGCCCGCCAGTTTGCCCTCGAAGTACACCGGGCTGCCGCTCATCCCGGCAACGACACCGGTGTACTCGGGTTTGGCACCGTGCAGGCGGACCAGGATGACATCGCCCTTGGGGCCGTTGGTGTTCTTCAGGACGCCGAGAACTTCAACATCCATCGCCTCGGGTTTTGTGCCCTCGAAGACGGTATAAGCCACACCCCGCATGCCGGAATGGATTTGGTTGACGGGAATGGTCTCGACAGGTTTTCTGCTCTGGGCCTGGGTTGCGAGGGAAAGCAAGGAGGTGGACACTACAAGTAAGGCGACAAGGGCACGTCTCATGGTTCATCCCAGCGGACGGCATGATTCGTCCGCCAAATTCCGCACTCCGCGAGGCTTGAGCCGGGAAGGAGGAAGGTGCTTCTAAACATCCCAATCGCGAAGCCTTGCGTCTATACTAGCACAGGGTTTTCCTATCCGAGGTGTCATGTTAGCCATTCGCTTGCGGTTTCTTAGACAGTTCGAGCGCGTGCTTGCGCTCGGACTTGCCCTGGCGCTGTGTCTGGAAGTCCTTGCCTGGCAGGCGGTTCCTCTGAGGGCGCAGGACCAGGCCCCAGCTCCGGACCAGGGCCAGCAGAAGCAGGAGGCGCCTCCGGAGGCCGGAGGGCCAGACGCTACCGGTCCTTACGCGATTCCCAAAAAGAAAGACGAACCACCCCCACCCCCGCCGCCCGAGCGGCCCAAGAAGATCGAGGGCATGCCTGATTATTCCATCAAGGTAGACGTGCCCCTGGTGACCGTGCCGGTGTCTGTGACCACCAAGGACGGACAGTTCATCTCGAATCTGCAGGAGACCAATTTCAAGATTTTCGAAGACGGCGTGCAGCAGAACGTGACCAGCTTCAACAAGACCGATGCACCCATCACCGCGGTGCTGCTGGTGGAGTTTGCCTCAACCAACTACTACTTCATGGTGGAGGCGCTGAATGCCTCCTACGCCTTCGCGCAGTCGTTGAAGAAGGAGGATTGGGTGGCGGTGGTGTCCTACGACATGAAGCCGCACATCCTGGCCGACTTCACCCAAAACAAGCAGGAAGTGTTCGCCGCGCTCAACCAGCTGCGAGTTCCGGGTTTTGCCGAGACCAACCTGTTTGACGCCTTGTACGACACACTCGACCGGGTTGACCGCATCCCGGGACGCAAGTACGTGATCCTGATTACAACCGGTATCGACACGTTCAGCCGGCTCAATCTTGATCAGGCGATGAAGAAGATCAAGTCGACCAAGGACGTGACGATTTTCCCCATCAGCGTGGGATTTGCCTTGCGCAACTATTGCGAGACCCATCAGTGCGGGTGGACGCATGGCGTCGGGATTCCCGTGGGCAACATGGATTACCTGCAGGGCGACAACGAGATGAATACCTTCGCCCGCATGACCGGCGGGCGCGCGTACTTTCCGCGTTTCCAGGCGGAACTGCCGGAGATCTTCCACGACATCAGCGGCGACATTCGCAATCAGTATCTGCTGACCTACCACCCTACCAATCCCAAACTCGACGGCTCATACCGCAAGTTGAAAGTGGAAGTCGTGGCGCCGGACGGCGGTCCCCTGAAAGTGCGAGATCAGAAGGGGAAGGACGTGAAGTACCTGGTCATCGCACGCGAGGGGTATACGGCGAAGCACACGGTGGACTAACAGCAGTTCCCGGTTCTCGCCGGATCCGCAGAAATTACGCCTTCCCGGCTGACCCTGGAAGCAGTTCTCCCGAGACCGCAACCGGGAAATGGATCAATGCACGTGCGCTACGCGATCCAGAAGAAACAGCAGGCCCACGCCCAGAAATACCACCAGGGCCATTCCCACGCCGGGTTCGCGGTTGACTTCCGGCATTAAGTCGGAGGCAGCGACGTAGATGGTGACCCCCGCCGCCAGCGGCAATCCAAATCCAACCTGGTGACGAAACAGTGCCATGGTCAGCACGCCGGCCAGCGTCGCAAGGCCGAGCAGGGCGCTGGCAGCCCAGGCGGTTTTGCGGCTTTGTCCTCCCGCCAGCATGACCGAGGCAATGGTGAAGCCTTCGGGAATTTTGTGCAGGAAGACAGCCAGGAAGATGATCCATCCCAGCCAATTGGAGACGATGAAGCCGGAAGTGATGGCAATGCCGTCGAAAAAAGTGTGGATCATCAAACCCAGAAGAATGGAGTAGCTTCGGTGGGCGTGAACGAAAGCGTCGCGATGGGTTTCCTCGCCGAAATGAAAGTGGGGAGTGAGCGTATGTTCGAAGAAGTGAATGATGAGGTATCCGAGGAGCACCAGAAAGGGTCCGCTGTGGCCGCTGAGCTTGAGGCTCTCGGGGATGACCTCGACAATGGCTGTGGCCAACATGAATCCCGCGCCCAGGGCAATAAAGTACTTGAGGTAGGAGCGTTCCCAACTTCTCTGGACGATGATGGTGCCGCCGAAGACATTGGCCACGGCGGCACTCAAGCCTAGAAGGATGCTGAGAAGAATGGGCTGCATGAGTGAGTTCTCAGTTCTCAGCGGCCATACACGACACCGCACCGTCGATTCAGACTTCGTCTTGGGTGAGGCCGCCGGTTTTGATTGAGGCAATCAGCCGTTGAGAATCTTACCCACTTCTCGGGCGGCGTCGAGCATATTCTGCGTTTGCCGGGGAAGGGCGTAGCCCGGGTTCCAGGGAATCAGAGCCGGCCTTTCGCTCTCAACCGCTGTGCCGGATATGCATCACGTCACCATCCTGCACGATGTAGTCTTTGCCCTCGAGGCGCAGGGTTCCCTTGGCGCGGGCGTTGGCTTCCGAACCGGCCTCGAGCAGTTGGTCCCAGCGGATGGTTTCGGCGCGGATGAAGTGTTTTTCCAGATCGGAGTGGATGGCTCCGGCGGCGTTGACGGCGCGCGTATTCACCGGGATGGTCCAGGCGCGGCATTCGTCTTCGCCTGCGGTGAAGAAGGAAATCAGGCCGAGAAGCGCGTATGTGGTGCGGATCAGGCGGACCAGCCCGCTTTCCTTCAGGCCATAACTGGAGAGGAATTCTGCGGCATCAGCATC
>DATFTE010000208.1:0-12110 GCA_035262225.1 Terriglobales bacterium | reverse complement strand
TCCTTCAGACTGCCGCCTTCCAAATGGGTCCACACTGGCCCATCGAGCAAAATGTCGCCGCAGAAAAGTACTCGGTCAGCCCTATCCAGGAGACAAATGTGATCCGGCGCTTCACCCGGCGCGTGAATCACCTCAAGGTCCTTGCCCCCAAGACTCAACCGCTCGCCATCGCGAAACCATTGACTGACCTGAAAAGGCGGTATGTGGAAGCCGCCCGGATCGAACCCGCCAGGCCAGGCGCCAGACACCAGATTCTCGGCCAGGATTTCCTTTTCGAGGATCTGATGAGAGATCCCGTTTTCGGACACATGGCGCGACAGGGGATGGTCAAACATGGCGATCTCGTCAAATTGGCTGTTATTGCCAAGGTGATCGGGATGCGTGTGGGTGTTGATGACCATCACAGGTTTTTGAGTTATCGCTGCGACGGCTGTGCGCAGTTTGCCAATTCCGCAACCTGTGTCAATCAAGGCCGCCTTATCGTCGCCAATCACCAGATTGACGATGGTGGCTTCGTAGTGGCGAGGCTCGTAGAAGACATAAAGCTGGGCGGCAATCTCATAGATCTCGAACCAATCTTCAGATGTATGAATCCTCCTGAAACCGGAGTATGCCGATTTGGGCTGAGGCGCTTGCCCGTTGTGTGTCATTGAAATCCTCCGAAGATGGTTGATCTCATCATTCCGCGCCTGGTTGTTGTACTGCTCCAAAGATGAGTCTAAGTCCATTTCAACCTGGTCAACATCGACCCACGCTCTCGCAGCTCTTCGATGCCGCCGGAGACGACCTTCTTGGTCGCCTCGTCGAGGGGGAACGCACTCCACGTTTCGTCTGTGAACCCGTACTCGACCTCACAATTTCCCGAATACCACAGGCGCAGGAGGTGACGTTGCCATAGTTCTCTAAATGCTGACGGCTAATGGTTCCAAACCGTTGCGCCCACCTTGTGTCACGCAGGTATATCTCTGGATCAACAGCAAGATGATCAAGTCGACATCGGAATCGGTGGTGGCGTCGTTTCGGGCGTATGAGCCGACGAGAGCGACGGCCAAAATGTACGGTTGAACAGCCGCCCACCGACAGAACCCACCCAGGAAGTGACGGACTTGTTCCCGACTGGGACTCAAATCGAACCTCCACGCGCTTCGAACACAGATCGCCTTCCCACCCGCAGCGTCCTGCTGCCCATGCGCTGTGTTTGCACCCATTCGACAACGCCTGCTTCCGCAGGCAAAACAATAAAGCGGGGAGCGACGCTACAACCTACGCTGATATGTGGTCAGCGATTATCCATCGTGCTCGTCAACAAGGTTGTGCTTTTGAGTTTAGAGGCCAAAGGCAACAGCTTCAAAATCAGCAAGTTGTAGAGAATGGATAAAGTGATTGGATCGGTGTCTGCCGGTTCCACCACTTCCGCACGTCGAGAGCTACTTGTTGTTAAGAAGCTGCAGCAGTTCCACCGGCAACCTGCGCCTCGCTGCCTAGGATTCTTCATCTGGCGGTCCGCCCGCGCCCGCCAGATCCTGCGGTCTTACTTTCTCGACGTTGAACCTGGCAGCGCGATCGCGCATGGTGCGGATGACCTCTTCGAGCGCAGGAGGTTCACCTTTGATCCAACGTAGCGGATTGATGCGCGCTACCACAAAGGAGCGTAGATAGGGGCTCACCAGGCCGCGCTCTTTCAGCTTCTTGACCGCGGCGGCGACCTGGTCTTCAAGCTCCAGCACCAGCGATGCGCGCTTTTCATGGAGCTTCAAAGCGGCGCGCAGCGGTTCGTCGGTGAAGGACTCAAGGCGCCGCAGGATCGAGTGATACGCGCCGCCGCCGAAGCGCGGCACCCGCTCATAGCAGACTCCCAGAGTGACCAGCGCCGGTTCATCCAGGTAAAAAGCGAATTGAGATTCCGGCCGCGTGGAGTCCTCGTCGACCAGGCCGCGGTAAATGCGAATCACTTCGAGCGAACGCTCTTTGAGGTTGTGCGCCTTCTCAGTATTGAGAGCGAGGATCTGCCAGGCCACTTCACGGTCAGGCACCACCAACGCAGAGATCGCCCTGGCTCCCAGCCGCCGCATTGCCTCCAGGCGGTGGCGGCCATTCGGAGTCCAGAAGCCTTCCTGGGGCGCGACAACGGCGATAATGGGATCAAGGAAGCGTCCCGTTTTGTTGATGACGTCGGCCAGCCGCTTGTGGTGAGCGTCGGAAAGATCGCGCTGGAACGGCGTGGGCTCGATCGAATCAATGGGCAGAACTGCGAGCAGCGCGGCGTGGCCGCCCAGCGGTTCCCTGTAGGAGCCGACCAGGATTCCGCCGGCATCGGCGACAGCCGCGGCTGCAGTCGCAGCCGTCCCCGCCAGTTCTTCCAGGCGGGACTCGCTGGGAGCCAGGCCCTTGGTGCCTGGCTTGGCTTTCCGTGGACGACGGCGCGGAGCTGCGCGTTTAGCCATCAAAGGATTCCATTCTAACCGTCCCTCACAGGTTTGGTCCCACCAGCGCCTCCGCCGGGATCGCGTGCAGTCCGTCTGGCGGGTTGCTCTCCGCCGCCTCAATCTCCAGGACAGAATCCAACTGCGTGACGCGCAAGACCTCAGCCACTCGGTGACTTGGGTTCCGCAGCGTGAGATAAATACCTGCTGCCCGAAGGGCAATCAGGGCGCCTACCCCGGCTGCGTCAATTCCCTCGACCCTGCTTAAGTCAAGAATGACATTCTTCCCATGATGCTGAACCGCAGAGCATAAGATGGCGGTTTCCTCGCCGCGCACGATTCGGCCACTGCAATACAAAATGACGCCGTCGCCCACATTCTCGAGAGTGACTGTCAACATGGAGAGATACTCCTAATTTTCGAAGTCTTCCTGGGCCTGACCTATTATAGGCGAATGAAAAGCGAATACAAGTAGTGATGTGTCCTCTATGTACTCCTTCCTTTGTTATGTAGACGCACAGAAAAGAAAAATATTTTAGGAAAATTCTTGGAGGAACTCAGTGTCACACGGGTGCTCACGCGGAAGCAAAGCGACTCACATGGCCATCGGGCCCGGTTCTGCGATCGGTTCGAGCATTGACCGAAGACATCACATTCGACGAGTGTTTCACCCGAACACGCTTGCCAGATTGAGGCGCGCTGCGTAGCGTAGGCCCGAGATATTTGTCGGTCTCGTTCCGCCAGGCAGCGGCTTCGATGGAAACCATAAAGTCCAACTTAGTACTTCACGATGGCGGCAAAAGCTTTCGGATCGAGGCTCGCTCCGCCCACCAGGGCCCCGTCAATTTCCTCCTCGGCCATCAACGCCTTCGCGTTTTCGGGCTTGACCGATCCGCCATAAAGGATGCGCAAGCTGCTCGCAAGTTCCTCGCCAAAAGCCTTAGCCGCCTCCACGCGGATTAACTGGTGCGCAGCCGAGGCCAACTGCGGCGTGGCGGTCTTGCCCGTCCCGATCGCCCAAACGGGCTCGTAGGCCACCACCAGCTTGGCGGCTTTCTTGCCCGAGATGGCGTGAAAAGCGCGCAGGCACTGACGTCGCAACACATCCTCCGTGAGCCCAGCCTCGCGCTCCTCGAGCACTTCGCCGACGCAGACAATCGGCGTCAGCCCGGCTTCGAGCGCAGCCTTCAATTTTAGGTTCACAGTGTCGTCGGTCTCGCCAAAATACTGACGGCGTTCGGAGTGTCCCAGAATCACGTGCGTGCAGCCCACGGCCACGAGCATCCCGGAACTGATTTCGCCGGTGAATGCGCCCTCTTTTTCCCAGTACATGTCCTGGCTGCCCACCGCCACGTTCGAGCCACCCGCCGACTCTACCGCCGCCGGCAGATTCACGAACGGCGGGCACACCACGATCTCGTCGCGAGCGTGATCTTCGACCAGCGGCAGAAAGTCGCGAAAGAATTCGCGCGCTTGATCGGGCGTCTTGTACATCTTCCAGTTGGCGGCCATCAGTTTTTTTCTACTCATGCGTAGCTCCAATCCGAATTTCGTAAGCAACGCCGGCTTGGCGCTGCGCTCCGGCTACCTCGGCAAACACATCGAGAGCCGCTTTATCGAACAACACCAGCCAAACCAGAACCAGATTCTTCGCTGCGCGCAGACACTCAATCAAAGTCGGAATCGCAACCCCGGCGGCGTTTTCGACGGGGTATCCAAAAATTCCTGTAGAAATTGCGGGGAAGGCTATGCTGTCGAGGCCCAGGTCGTCGGCGATGCGCATGGACTTTCGATGGCAACTCTCGAGCACCGCCGCCTCGCCGTGCCTTCCTCCATGCCAGACGGGGCCAACCGTATGGATAACGTAGCTGGCCGGCAACCGGCCGGCCACGCTGGCCACCGCGTCTCCAGGTGCGACTCGTCCATGCTCGGCGCGGATGCGGCGGCAGTCCTCGGCAAGCGCAGGGCCGGCAGCGCGAAAGATTGCTCCGCATACGCCTCCGCCGGCCGCCAATTCGGAATTCGCAGCATTCACGATGGCATCGCAAGCGACCTTGGTGATGTCTCCGCGTTCCAGGCGGAGTTCATCGGGATCGCCAACTCGCAGCCCCAGCACGTAGTTTTGGTCATGCGGCAGGTGCAGATCCATCGGATTGTCCGCCACTAGCGCTTGTCGGTCAGTGCTTCGACTCCGGGGAGTTTCTTACCTTCAAGGAACTCAAGTGAGGCGCCGCCGCCCGTGGAGATATGTGTGATGTGATCCGCTACCCCGGCGGCGCGGACAGCGGCCACCGAATCTCCTCCGCCCACGATCGAAACCGCACCTGGGTTGTCGGCAATCGCGCGCGCCACTTTGAATGTCCCCTTGGCGAAAGGCGACACTTCAAACACCCCCATGGGACCGTTCCATACAATGGTGCGGGCGCGGGAGATCTCCTCGGTGAAAACCTCGATCGTCTTCGGGCCGATGTCGAGCGCCATCATGTTTGCGGGAATGGGATGTCCGCTGTCGATGACGTGGGTGAGGGCATTCATGTCAATTCTCTCCGCCACCACGTGATCGATGGGCAAAAGGAACTTCAGCTTGCGCGTCTTGGCCTCCTGCAAAAGCTGCCTGGCCAGTTCGATCTTGTCTTCCTCCACCAGCGACTTGCCCACTTGCTCGCCCTGGGCCTTGAGGAAGGTGTACGCCATTCCGCCGCCGATGATGAGGGCATCCACCTTCGACATCAGGTTCTGGATAACGCCAATTTTGTCGCTCACCTTGGCGCCGCCCAGGATGGCAATAAACGGCTGCTCCGGGTCCTCGGTGGCCCGGCCCAGGTATTCGAGTTCTTTCTCCATCAGCAGACCGGCTGCCGATTTCTGCACGAACCGGGTGATGCCGACCGTCGAAGCATGCGCACGATGCGCGGTGCCGAACGCATCGTTGACGTAGAAGTCGGCGAGCGCCGCCAGCTGCCTGGAGAATTTCTCGTCGTCCGCCTCTTCTTCGGCGTGAAAACGCAGATTCTCCAGCAACAGGGTCTGGCCTTTTTCCAGCTTGCCCGCCATCTCCTCGGCTTCCAGGCCAACGCAATCCGGACAGAAACCCACGTTCTCTCCCCGCGCCAGTTCGCGATCGAGCAGCATGCGCAGGCGCTCGGCCACCGGTTTCAGGCTCATCTTGGTGTTGGGTTTCCCCTTCGGACGTCCCAGGTGCGATGCCAGGATCAGGCGCGCGCCGTGGCGCAGCGCGTACTCGATCGTGGGCAGGGTTTCGCGAATGCGGGTGTCGTCCATCACCCTTCCGTCTTCGAGAGGAACATTGAAGTCCACCCGCATGAAGACGCGGTGATCGTTGAGAGAAAGGTCGCGAATGGAAAGCTTGGACATGCTGGTTGTCCTCGTGAGTTTCGGCGCGATGATCGGGCACAGCCCGAGCGGCGCCGGGAGAACCACCTCTCCCGGCATCGACATGTAGACCCTAGAGCCCTTTGCTGCCCAGGTAATCGATCAGGTCGCGAACACGGCAGGAGTATCCCCACTCGTTGTCGTACCAGGAGATGACCTTTACGCAGTTGCCGCCCACCACCAGTGTCATCTTGGCATCGACGATCGAAGAGTAAGGGTTGCCTTTGAAATCCGCCGAAACCAGTTCCTCTTCCTCGTACGCCAGATATCCCTTGAGCGGTCCCGACTCGGTAGCTTTTTTCAGCGCGGCGTTCACTTCGTCCTTTGTGGTCTTCTTCTCGACGAAGGCAACCAGGTCGACCACCGACACGTTGGGTGTGGGTACGCGCATGGCAAAGCCATCGAGCTTACCGGCCATGTCGGGAATCACCAGCTTCAGCGCCTTGGCCGCACCGGTGGAGGTCGGAATCATGGAGACCGCCGCTGCGCGCGCCCGCCGCAGATCCTTGTGAGGAAAGTCGAGGATGACCTGATCGTTGGTGTACGAGTGGATAGTGGTCATGGTGCCGCTGACGATCTTGAAATTGTCGTGCACCACCTTCGCAATCGGCGCCAGGCAGTTCGTCGTGCAGGAGGCGTTGGAGATGATGTGATGCTTGGCCGGATTATAAGTCTCGTGGTTCACGCCCAGCACGATGGTTGCGTCTTCATTCTTGGCCGGCGCCGAGATGATGACCTTCTTCACCGGGCCGCGCATGTGCTTCTTGGCTTCGTTCGCGTCGGTGAAGCGGCCGGTCGATTCCAGCACCACCTGCGCGCCCACCGACTCCCACGGCAGCTTAGCGGGGTCTTTTTCCGCGAACACCTTGATCGTCTTGTTGTCGACCGTAATGCAGTCGCTGCCGGAACTGATCTTGTGCGGCAGATTTCCCAGGATGGAGTCATACTTGAGAAGGTGGGCGAGCGTTTTAGGATCTGTCAGGTCATTGACGGCGACAAATTCAATATTAGGGTCGCTGAGCGAAGCCCGCAATACGTTGCGTCCAATGCGTCCAAATCCATTAATCCCGACTTTAATTGCCATATTGCCTCCGAACTGGATGAGAGATTCACAGAAAATCCCGGGCCCTGGAAGCGAACAGAAAATGGTAACAGGCGGAATGCGAGCCAGCAAACCACGAACGCCGGCTGATGGGCTGCGGAATCCGGACGGGAACGCTCATTCGTTAAGGGAACAACCGCAATCGGCCGGTGGCACGTGCCCCTTGATGAAACCCGCCGCGCGGCTGTAGGCATCGATCTGGTTTTCCACGCGCGCGAATCCGTGACCTTCGTTTTCGTAGATCTTGTACTCCACAGTACCGCCGCGCTTCTGAATCGATTCCACCACCTGCTGCGTCTCTTCCTGGGGGCAGCGCGGATCGTGTGCGCCGGCCAGCAGAAACAGCGGCGCCTTGACATTGTCGATGAAGTGAATCGGCGAGCGTTCCTGATAAAGCGCCTTGTTCTTGACCGGATCGCCCATGGTCGCCAGATCCGACTCGCGCAGCACCGGATCTTCGTTCTCCAGTTCCGTGAACCAGTTGACGAAGGGCACGATGGGGACTCCCGCGGCCCACACGTCCGGCGCCTTCGTTACCCCCATCATGGTCAGATAGCCGCCGTAACTGCCGCCCGCAAGGACGATCTTTTTCGGATCCAGAAACCCGGTTTGCTTGATCCACTCGGCCGCGGAAACCACATCCTCGAGATCGCCGCCGCCCATGTCGAACAGATTGGCGTTCTGAAATTCTTTTCCGTACCCGGTCGAGCCCCGATAGTTGGGCGCAATCACCATGTAGCCCTGATTGACCATGTGCTGAACGAAGCGGTTGAACGAATTCATGCTCTGCGACGCCGGCCCTCCGTGCACGTACACCATCGCCGCATTCTTCCCGTTGCGCTGCATGTTGAACGGCACGTAGACAAAAGCGGAAATCGTCCACTTGCCGTCCTTGCTCGGAAAGTGCACCAGCGCCGGTTCCACCATGTCTTCGGCGGGTATGCCGGCCATCAGCGAGTGCGTAACCTGGCGCGACTTGCCGCTCCCCAGCGCGTAGGTCCAGAGATCATTGGGTGCCGTCGCTCCATTGTGGTGGTAGAGCAGGTGCAATCCGTCGCGCGTGAAGGCAGATTCCGATCCCGCCAGGTCGTTGACGCCCTTTGGCAGGGGCAGGGAAGTGGTCTTTCTCGAAGCCAGTTCGTGGAGAAAAATCTCCAGGTAGCCATCCACGTTCGCCGTCCAGGTGACGGTCTTGCCGTCCGGGGAGAAATTTCCTCCGCGAATTTCCCACTTATCCTGAGTGAGCCAGTGGATCTTCTTCGTGGCCACATCCAGCAAGCCGACGTTGTCGTAGCCATTACCCGCGCTTGAGGTAATCAGCAGGCTCTTCCCGTCGGGGCTGATGTCGTTCGCGCGAAAAATCTGCTCTCCGTCGTGAGGAGTCAACAACGTGGACTCGGCGGTGGCGACTTCGGCTGCGAAAATGTTTGCATCCGTGCCCTTCGCCTGCTCCTGCGTGTAGACGATCCGTTTGCCATCGCGCGACCAGACAGGGTGATCGTTCAGCTTATCGGTC
Organism: Terriglobales bacterium; assembly: GCA_035262225.1. Classification (GTDB taxonomy): domain Bacteria; phylum Acidobacteriota; class Terriglobia; order Terriglobales; family Acidobacteriaceae; genus DATFTE01. The sequence goes on along the minus strand of DATFTE010000208.1, from coordinate 3,676 downwards.
GGTGTGGCGGTGGTGACATGCTTCACGTCGCGCATCAGCATGTCATAAACGTCAATTTCAAAAACCGAGGAAGTCTTCGGCTTGACGGTGTAGGCGAGATAGCGCCCGTCCGGCGACCAAACTGGATATTCTTCGGCAATCTCCCGCGTCTTGGTGAGATTCACCACCTGTCCTGACTTCGGCGAAACCAGAAAAATATCCCATTGCTCGTCGCCGTCGTAATCGGACATATAGGCGATCCACTTGCCATCCGGCGACCACGTGGGCGCCACCTGCCGCTGGTCGCTCACCGTGAGCTGCCTCGGCCATCCCCCCTCGGCCGGCACCAGCCAGAGATTATTCCGGCCGCTGATATTGGAAACGAAAACGATGTCCTTGCCGTCCGGCGACCAGGACCCCCTGCCCACCGTACGCGTCATATAAAGCCGATCAATCGACAGGCTCTGCTGGTTTTGCTCGACCTGGGCGTTGGGTTTGCTGGTGATCTGCTTGGGGTCGGTGATCGCTGCTGGAACCGGCAGGGCTTGCGGAAGGGCAATCGTACTCATACTCATGACCATAGCAAAGAGAAGAAAGCGCATGAATTCGGGCCTCGGAAGCCGGATAAGGAAAGTTTAGCAAAGGCTGGTGATTTCAACCGCTGCGTGCCTTGCCCAGAAATTCATCCCCTCGCCCCTTTGTGCACCTCGACCGTCGTCCAGGTCTTGTCTTCCGCGTGGCACAGATTTTCGAGCGTGCAATCAACGCACTTCGGCGAGCGCGCTGTGCACAGCTTGCGCCCATGCCAGATGATCTGGTGTGAGAACAGAGTCCATCTCTCCTGCGGAATGACCTTCATCAAATCCTGCTCGATCTTTTTGGGATCGTCATTCCTGGTCAGCTCCAGTCGCCGCGAGATCCTCTGCACGTGTGTGTCCACGACCACCCCGACGTTTTTCTTGAACCAGGTTCCTAGAACCACGTTGGCGGTTTTCCGCGCCACGCCCGGGAGCGTCAGCAGGTCGTCCATGCTATCGGGAACCTGCCCGCCGAAATCGCCGACAATTTTCCTGGCCGCTCGCACCACCGACTTCGACTTGTTGCGAAAAAATCCTGTCGAACGGATGTCGGGCTCCAGTTGCTCCGGCTTCAACGACGCAAAATCCTCGACCGTGGGATATTTCTGAAACAGCGCGGGCGTAACGCGATTTACATTTACATCTGTGGATTGCGCCGAAAGGATCGTCGCCACCAGCAATTCCCAGGCGCTGCGATGGTGCAAGGCACAGGTGACATCGGGATAAAGCTGGTCAAGCCGTTTGAGGATCTCGCCGATCCGCTCAGGAGAGACGGGATTGTAGCCCTTGCCGGTGGAAGAAGCCTTCTTTGCCGCCGGTTTCCTGCCGCTCCCGGGACGGGTGGGGACACCCCCCGCTCCGCGATTCTGCCGTGAGCGGCCACGGCTTTCCTGTCTGCGGAGTACGCTGCGGGTCCCTTCATGGCGCCCGGTTTTAGCCGGTTGGCGAGGAACAACTCCACGAACCATACCAGGCCTCCTTGAAAGCAATCGATGTTACCAGAACAGATATGTTCTCTCCGCGTTCCCCGCGCCATTACTCTCCGCCCTCCGCGTTTCCACGCTCTTCTTTCCCTTTCGTAACCTTATGAACCTTCCCTGCAATTGACTCGCTCCACCCCACTCGGTAGTCTTGAGAAAACCATGGCAGTCAAGTCCATCCAGCTCGGGCAAGTCTGGCGGAACGATGCCGACGGTCAGGATTACCTGGTCACCAAGCTCTACAGCGAGGTGTTCTCGCAATTTGCGGTTCTGCGCCCCGCCGAAGTCACCGCCCCTGACGCGCCCACCGTGCGCGTAAAGGTCACCAAGAATGCCGGCGGTGCCGCTCTACCCGGCTACACCTTCACTCAGGAAGGTTCGTTCTAGCTCTCGTGCTAAGCTGATCAGGTTCTCGAATGGCATGCGCAGACACGCGCTTCTGCTGCGTCTACCGGTCGTATGACGGAAAGAATCCTCGGCGTACTTTTCGTATTCATCAAATCGGTCATCGGCGCCATGGGCTATGGCGGCATTGTCCTGCTGATGGCGATTGAGTCCGCCTGCATCCCCCTGCCTTCGGAGCTGATCATGCCCTTTGCCGGATACCTGGTCTACGAAGGCAGCATGAAACTCCTGTGGGTGGCGACTGCCGGGGCCATCGGATGCAACCTGGGCTCGCTGGTGGCCTACGAGATCGGCTACTTCGGCGGGCGGCCGCTGGTCGAAAAGTATGGCCGCTGGGTCCTGCTCAGCCGCCGCGAACTCGATTGGGCCGATCGCTTCTTCCTGCGCTGGGGATACCTCGCGGTGTTCATCGCGCGCCTGCTGCCCGTCGTCCGCACTTTCATTGCCTTGCCCGCCGGCGTCGCGCGCATGCCCCGCGGCCGCTTCCACCTGTACACCTTTCTCGGTTCCTGGCCCTGGTGTCTCGGTTTGGCCTGGCTGGGCATGAAACTGGGAGAAAACTGGCGATCGCTGGGAAAGTACTTCCATCAGTTCGACGCCGTCATTGGCGCCGTTCTCGTCATCGGTCTCGTCTGGTTCGTCTGGTCGCACTGGCAGAATCGCATCCAGGCGACAAACTGACGACGGGTTTTGCACCGCACAAGCTCCTGAAACAGCGTCGCTTCCACGAGCATAATCGACGATTATCGCCCTCATAAAAACAATCAATTTCCACGCCCGACGCCCGCCTCCTACATTCAATTTGTCCTTGGCACGAAGCAAGTCGGGTAAGCGCGGTTCTCGGACTCCCCACGATTCGCGCTCACTACGGCAGGTGGATGTGATCAACGCCCGGTATCCCGCCCAATCCGCCAGTCAGCACCCAACCACGCAGTCCCCATTTTCAAAAAGGAGCGCTTCATGGCTGAATCGAAGATTGAACCGAAGACCGTCCTGGAGTTCGTGAAGAAAAACGGCGTCAAGCTGCTCGACCTCCGCTTCACCGATCTGCCAGGACTTTGGCATCACGTGTCTTACCCGATTGACCAGCTGAGCGAGGATTCGTTCGAAGAAGGTTTCGGCATGGACGGTTCGTCCATCCGCGGATGGGCTGCCATTCACGAAAGCGACATGCTGCTGATTCCCGACGCCAGCACTCACATGCTCGATCCCTTCACCGAAATTCCCACACTGGTGATGGTCGCCGACGTGATCGATCCCGTGACCAAGCAGCGCTACGACCGCGATCCCCGTTACATTGCCCGCAAGGCGGAACTCTACCTGGCTTCCACGGGAGTCGCCGACACCGCCTATTTCGGGGCCGAAGCCGAGTTCTTTATCTTCGACAACGTCCGCTTTGACCAGCGCGAGCAGCACGGCTTCTACTTCATCGATGCCGAAGAAGGACGCTGGAACTCGGGCCGCACCGAGCACAACCTCGGCTATCGCCCCCGCTACAAGGAAGGCTATTTCCCGGTTCCTCCCACCGACCACTATCAGGACCTGCGCAGCGAAATGGTGATGACCATGCAGAACTGCGGCCTTGAGGTCGAGTGCCATCACCACGAGGTGGCTACCGGCGGGCAGACCGAAATCGACCTGAAATTTGATTCTTTGGTGCGCTCCGCCGACCACATGATGCTCTACAAGTACATCGTGAAGAATGTGGCCAATCAGTATGGGAAGACAGTGACT
>DATFTE010000207.1:0-12625 GCA_035262225.1 Terriglobales bacterium | reverse complement strand
GCTGTACCCGCGACCTTCGCGGCCACAATTCATCCCGTGCCGCAGATTTCCGGCCAGGCCCCGGTCAGCGTCGCTCCCGGTGCTTCCGCCTTCACCCTCAGCGTCAATGGCGCCAACTTGGTGCGCGGCGCCATGTGCAGTGGAACGCAAACCTCCAACCTGTTCCGCGTAGGAACCTGATCTCAAATCATTCGCGTACCAACTCCGTGGAGAGCCAGCTTGCTGGTTCTCCATCCCGTGGGGATAGCCGAACCCACCCGCAACTCACAGAGGGATGCCTCCGGTCTGTCCCGTGTCCCCAGGGAGAACCTACGTCGTTTCTTCGCCCCATTTACACCCCTGCTACAATTCTCTGCTCGTTCAGCACAAGAACTTCTTCTCCGACTCTGACGTATCTCCCATGTGATGTTGGGGGTAGCGGTCCGAGCCTGAATTTCCAGGAGTCCGGTCTTGGAAGATGCCCAACTGGTGGGGATGCTGGTCCGTCGCTGCATAGCCGGCGACGCCAGAGCCTGGGAGGAGATCGTTCAGCGCTACCATCGCCGTATCTATAACATTTGCTATAGGTTTGCGGGCTCGGGCGATGATGCCCAGGACCTCACCCAGGAGGTCTTCATCAAGATGTACCGCACCCTCGAAAGCTACGACGTCGGCCGCGGCGCCTTCATGACCTGGGTGACGACCATGACCCGCAACCTGCTGGTCGATCACTTCAGGAAAACCAAACAGGACCGGGTAACCGATTCACTCGACGCTGGGTCTTCGGAACATGAAGATACCATGCCACTTAGCGACCAGATCCAGGATAGAGGCCAGCCTCCCGATGCCCGCGTCGAGAGCCGGGAGACCGGCGAAACCGTGCACCGGGCGCTGCAGAGGCTGTCTCCGGAACTGCGCGAAGCCGTGATTTTGCGCGATCTTCAGGACCTGGACTACCGGGAAATTGCGGCCGTCCTTAAGGTTCCCGAGGGAACCGTAAAGTCAAGAATAAACCGCGGACGGGCGGAACTTGCACGTCTGCTCCAACGTACATATAAACAGGTGAGTTAAATGCCAGGCGAAAGCAAAAACAGTATGCAGTGCGCCGAGTTCGAAACCCTGCTCACCGATGCTCTGGACGACAATTTGACCGGGGCTCGGCTGCAGAGTTTCGAGGCTCACGCGAAAGCCTGTCCGCAGTGCGGACCGCTCTTCGCGGAAGCCCAGGAAGGGCGGCGCTGGCTGAAGTCCCTCGTGGAGGTGGAGGCTCCAGCCAACCTGGTGCATAACATTCTGGCCGCGACCAGCGGGGTCGAAAGGGCCCGCTCGATCGCCAGACCTAAGGTCTCATGGAAGCAGGCGGTGGCTGGATGGCTGCGCCCGGTGTTCGCTCCGGTGTTCACCGTGGCGCGCCAGCCGAGGTTCGCCATGTCGTTCGGCATGGCGTTCTTCTCGCTGTCAGTCGCGCTCAGCATGACCGGGGTCAAAGTCAAAGACCTCGCCCATGCCGACCTGCGGCCCAGCGCCATCCGGCGCTCCTACTACGAGACCACGGGAAGGGTGAGGAAGTATTACGACAACATCCGCTTCGTGTATGAGGTCGAATCGCGCGTGCAGCAGTTCAAGCGGGCCACCACGCCCGAAGAACCCACCCGCGAGCAGCCGAGCAAGGAGCGGAAGAACAACAACACCAGCGAACAGCCGGAGAAAAGGCAGGAACGCAACTACAGCCAGGGAGAGAGCCAGCTCGTGGTGGCCGCTCTCCGCCAGGAGAACCCTGTAGTGATGGTGACCACTTACAGGAGGTTGGTATGAACTGCGCCACGCATCAAGACGTCGAAGCAGTGGCCTATTGCCGCACCTGCGGGAAAGCCCTGTGTGCGAACTGTACCCGCTCGGTCCGCGGAGTGATTTACTGTGAGAACTGTTTGGCAGCGCGTCTGGAGGGAGCGCCGCCGCAAACCGGCGTCCCTGCCCCCTTCGTGCCCCCGGCGCAAGCCGCGTATGCGCCCCCGCCTGTGCTTCCGTCGGCCGGCTCAGGCCCCAATCCCGGCCTGGCCGGCGTGCTCGCCGGGTTGTTTCCCTTCGGCGTGGGCGCGGTCTACTGCGGCCAGTACGCCAAGGGCCTCGCGCATTTGCTGATCCTTTTCGGCCTGGTCTGGGGCGAATCGACTACCGACAGCGATGCCATGCACGTCATGCTGGGCTTTGCCATCGCGTTTTTCTACGTCTACCAGATCATTGACGCCGTGCGCACCGCCAAGGCGGTGCAACTCGGCCAGCCGGCGCCCGACCCTTTCGGGTTGGCGCGCACGTTCAGTTCCGGGCAGAGCGTCGACACCACGAAGGTACCGGCCGGCGCAGTGATTCTCATCCTGCTGGGCATGCTCTTTCTGCTCGAGACCCTGGGTTTCCACTTCTTCAACTTGAGCCGTCTCTGGCCGCTGATCCTGATGGGCATCGGCGGATGGCTATTCGCCGTGCGCTGGGGATACGTGGGCGGAGGCAGGGTCTACGACTGCGACCGCTGCCGCTACCGTGGCCTCATGGGGCCGGCGGTGCTGGTTACGCTGGGAGCGTTGTTTTTGTTCGAGCAGCTGGACATGATCAGCATCCATCGCACCTGGCCGCTGCTGCTGGTGGTCATCGGAGTGGTGAAGGCGCTGCAGGCGCATGCTTCCGCGGCGGGTCACGTGGATGGACCGCCGGGAGTGGGAACGTCCGCGCCGCCACCGGGAGTGATCACCGGACAGGTGCAGCCTCCAACAAGCGAGGTGAAACATGGCTAGCCCGGCGCAAATTCCTCCCGTGCGCGTACGCCGCTCCTTCGCCGGACCGGTGGTGCTGATCGTCGTGGGCATTCTGTTGCTGCTGGCCAACATGGGCAAGCTGCCGTGGCGCACGCTGGGTATATGGTTCGCTCACTTCTGGCCGGTCCTGATCATCCTTTGGGGCATCATCAAGCTGATCGAGTATCAGCAAGCGCAGAGGGAGGGCCTGCGCGCGCCGGGCATCGGCGTGGGCGGTGCCTTCCTGCTGGCCGTGCTCATCGTCTGCGGTCTGGCCGCGACCCAGGCGGCGCGCGTCAACTGGGGATCGATCCGCGACAACATCGACCTCGACGGCGGAGATATCCCCCTGTTCGGCAATACCTACAGCTACGACGACCAGCTGGAGCACGACTTTCCTCCGGGTTCATCGCTGCATATCGTGAGCGATCGCGGCCAGGTCAATGTGAACGCCTCCGAGGGCAACAAGATCCAGGTCGTGGTGCACAAACGGATCGGCGCTGAGAGCCAGGCCGAGGCCGACCGCTGGAATGCCCAAACCAGGCCCACGTTCAGCACCTCGGACCAGATCATCACCTTGAACGCCAACACCCAGGGCGCAGGCGATCACTGGGTGGCGTCCGATATCACGGTGACGCTGCCCCGCAAGGCCGCGGTGAACGTCTCCGGACGGCGGGGCGACATCAGCGTGCTGGGGCGCGACGGAGACGTGGAAATCTCCAGCCAACACAGCGATGTGACAGCGGAAGACATCCACGGAAAAGCCACCCTCAGCCTGGAACACAGTTCGGGTCGGATTTCGAAAGTCACGGGAGATGTGTCGGTCGAAGGACGTCCCAATGATGTTTCGATCGAGGATGTGGGCGGAGCGCTGCGCCTGAATGGCGAGTTCGACAGCCTCAAGCTGGGAAAAATCGCCGGCAACGTTGCTTTCAAGTCGGAGCGCACGGACATGGAATTCTCCCGCCTGGCAGGCGATCTCGACATGGATTCCGGCGACCTGCGCATCACTGACCTGACCGGCCCGTTCCGCCTGATCACGCGTTCGAAGGACATTCGCCTGGAGGGCATGAGCGGAGATGTGCGCATCGAGAACCAGAACGGCGATATCGAACTGCACATGACCCGACTGGGGAGCGTTCAGGTGCAGAATCGCAAAGGTGACGTTCAGCTCTTCGTGCCTGACAAATCCAGCTTCCAGGTAGACGCCAGGGCGCGGGGCGGCGATTTCCAGACTGATTTCACCGAACTGAAAGTGAACAACGCAGAGGACCAGGCCACGGCGTCGGGCAGCGTGGGCACGGGTGGTCCGCACATCGTGCTCAACAATGAACATGGCACCATCGAGCTGCGGCGGGGAATGGCGGTAGCGGAGACACCCGCGCCGCTGCCCGCTCCCCCCAAACCTCCGCGCCCGTCGCCGGCTCCCCGCGTCAGGGTGCAGCCGACGGATAATTAGCTCGCGTTGGAGGACGGGCATCGGCGCCCCTCGGGGGGGGTCGGCTGCCGCGTCCTCTCCACCTGCGTCTATACCTCCAGGCCAATCGAGCGCATCAGTTCCAGGCCGTTGCTTTTGCTGACCACGCCTTCCCTGAGTTTGTAGTCGAAGGTGATCTTGCCCTCGCGGAATTCGTCTTCGAAATGCACGTTGCGGATCGGCTCGCCTGCGATTTCGGTGAGCGCGAGATCGTGGGTGCTGATCAGGCCGATGGCGGCGCGCTTGACGAGGGCGTGCACCACGCCCTCGGCGCCGATCTTGCGGTCGCGCGAGTTGGTGCCCTGCAGCAGTTCGTCGAGCAGGGCCAGCAGCGGAGGCTCGCCCTGGGCGAGATCGAAAAGGCGGCGCAGGCGGGTGATCTCGGCATAAAAGCGCGAGCTGCCTTCCTGTAGCGAATCGTTCACCCGGATGCTGGCGCCGACGCGCAGCGGGCTCAGGCACAGCTTCCGCGCCCGCACCGGAGCGCCGGCCATGGCGAGCACGGTGTTGATGCCCACGGCGCGAAGCAGCGTACTCTTGCCGGACATGTTCGATCCGCTCACCAGGAGAACTTGCGCGTGGCAGACGTCCACGTGGTTGCGCACGCATTTTGCCGCTGGCAGCAGGGGATGGCCCAGGCCCTCGGCGGAAAAGCACGCGGGGCCCGCGACAAACTCGGGAAATGGGTCGGCGGGATGTTCGTAGCTGTACGCGGCCAGCGAGAGCAGGGCTTCGATTTCCCCAGTTGCGGAAAGCCACTGTCGCACGGCGGCGCCGTGCTCGCGTCGCCAGGCCTCGGCCGCATAGGCCACTTGTACCGAGTAGAGCATGGGCAGATCGAGAACCCGCACGAACACGTTGTCGCGCGACATGATGCAGTCGACGATGGTCCGCAGCCGTGCGATGGCGCGCGATCCGGGAAGGTGATGCGACGAGAGCCGCTGCATGGTCTGCCGCAAGCGGGGAGATTGAAACTGCTCGCGCTCCAGACGGGCCAGCATTGCTGACAGCAGATCGATATCTTCGAACTGGTGCTCGGCGCCGTGCAGAATCTCTTCGCGATGCCGGCGGACGGGGCGGGCGAGCAAGGCTTCGACGATCAGAACCAGCAGGAGAGGAGTCGCGTGCCCGCTCCAGCCCCAATAGAAGGCGGCGCCGCCCGCGCACGTAGCGAGCAGCGGCGCCACCAGGCGCATCCACTGCCGCCCCAGAAGGTTGGGAGCTTCGGCCCAGCGGACGAGCGGCTCGGGATGAACTCCGGCCTCCACGCCTTCGCCGAGCACGGCAAGGTCTTCGCGCAAATCGAGTCTGTCCCGCAGTTCGGCGATGGCCGCCTGGCGGCCAGGGATTTCCATCACCGGCGCGGGCACGAGCAGCCAGTCGGCGAGCGCGTCTTCGCCCATGCGGGTGCGGGCGAGCGAGAGAAGCTGGAAAAGGCCTCCGCGGCCGAACAGGTCAAGATCGGCCGCGTAAACGTGATGGGGATCGTGGAAGCGGTCGCCGTTCGAGCCCAGCCCGGCCCAGCGGTCGGCAATGCGCGCGAGGCCGTGGTGATAAACCGCGACCGCGCGTTCGGCATGAACCTTCGCCTCGAGCACCCGCGAGTGATAGACGGCGATGGCGAAGAAAACCGCCAGAGGGGGCAGGAGCCATAACCATGAGAACGCGTGCCGCCAGATCGCAAGCCAGGCCATCGCCGCCATCACCAGGGCCAGCAGCAGCCGCAGGTTTCCCAGGCGGATGTGGATCCGCTCGAAATGCGCAACCCGCGCTCGGCGCGCGGCAAGACGCGCGGCGTATTCCTCGGCGGCTGACACGGTGAATCAATGTATCAGGTAGGCGCCAGGAGTGAGTACCCAGAACCGGGTACCGAGAAAAAGAGGCGTCCCGCAGAGAAGCATCGAGCTGCGTCTTTGCGACGGAGTGGCAGGCCCCGGCGCCCACGGGCGGGGACGTCCTCCATGCGACGCGACGAAAGGGCGGACGACCCGTCCGCCTAGGCCAGGCGATCGGGAGCGGTGTGCAAGCCGCATTCGATCTTCACCAAGCCTGACCAGCGGCCGGCGCGTTCGTCTTCTCCCGGGCGAATGGCGCGGGTGCAGTGGGTGCAGCCGATGCTGGGGAAGCCCTGGTCGTGCAGCGGATTGTAGGGGACGTTGTAGTCGTAGATGTAGCGCCACACCTGCTTCGACGTCCAGTCGGCCAGAGGGTTGATTTTGACCAGATGAAACTTGGCGTCCCACTCGACCTTGCGTGCCGAGGCCCGAACGGCGGTCTGAGCGCGGCGGATGCTGGTCATCCAGGCCTGCAGTCCGGCGAGCTTGCGGCGCAGCGGTTCGATCTTGCGCAGCGAGCAGCAGGCGTCGGGATCGCGGTTCCAAAGAGCGGTGCCGTGCTCGAGTTCTTGCGCTTCGGGGGTGAACGCGGACTTCACGCGTTCGATGGCGATCCCATAGCGCTGCTCGACACGCTCCATCAAGGCGTACGTCTCCGGAAAAAGAAATTCCGTGTCCAGGGTCAAGACGCGAACCTGCGGGTTCAGGCGGGCGGCGATATCGATCAGCACCATGCCTTCGGCTCCGAAGGCCGAGGCGATGGCCACGTGATCGCCGAATGCGGCAAAGGACCAGCGCAGAAGATCCTGAGGATTCCACGATTCGACCAGCTGCTGGAACCTTTGACTTTCAACTTGCATAACGCGCGCTCCTCGTCTCAGTTACAACTCGCTGAAATTAAAACCGGCTTGCGGTCGAACAGAGGATTCACCGGGGCGACAGTTCCAGGAGGCACAGGCGTTGGCGACGAGCGGGTTGGCAAGTTTGACGACATCGCCGACAACGAGCAGTGCCGGCGCGGGCAGGTGTGGGGCCTCGGGCAGGGCGGCGAGATCGGTGAGGTATGTTTCTGCTTGCGGGGTGCTGGCACGGGACACGATGACGCAGGCGGTCGGGGCGGGAAATCCGGCGCGCAGCAGGTGGGCGGCGATTTCGCGGTAGTGGTGTCCCGGCATGTAGATGACGAGCGTGGCGCCGAGCGAGGCTAGCGCGCGCCAGTCGGTTCGGTTGCCGGCTGCATGGTGGCCGGAAACGAACACCACCGCGGGAGAAATGCGGCGATCCGTGAGCGGGACTTGCGCCGTGGCCGCCGCGCCGCAGGCTGCTGTGACACCGGGAACCAGTTCGAATTCGATGCCGGCCGCACCCAGAGCCGCGATCTCTTCTCCCGTGCGGCCGAACAGGAAAGGGTCTCCGCTCTTCAGGCGGACCACGTCCAGGCCGGCGCGGGCGAAGGCGATCATCAGGGCATGGATTTCTTCCTGCGTGATCTTTTTCTCGCCGCAGCGTTTGCCGACACTGTGAATCTGCACACCGGCGGGGATGAGCGCGAGGATTTCCCCGCTCACCAGATCGTCGTGCAACACGACGTCGGCGCTGCCGAGCAGGCGCGCGGCTTTGAAGGTGAGCAGGTCGGGGTCTCCGGGGCCCGCGCCTACGAGATAGACTTTGCCGGTCATTTCGTACTCCCGGGGTCGCGGCCGGCTGCGAGATGCAGCAGGCGGCGGCGTTCTTGTGGTCGAACATCCTGGGCGAAAAGTTGCCGGCGATAGCGCCCGAGTTCCTCGAGCCAGGTGCCGTACTCCGGTGCAAATTGTTGTTCGAGTTGGCGACGCAAGCGCTGCGCGAGCGCGGGGCTGAACCCGGCGGTCGAGATGGCGATTTGCAGCGGGCCGCGGCGCACGACGGCGGGATAAAAGAAATCGCAGTGCGCGGGATCGTCGACTGCGTTGCACGGAATTTGCCGTTGGCGGGCTTCGCGGAAGATGTGTCCGTTGGTCCGGGCGGAGCTGGTGGCGGCGACCACGAGAAAGGCTCCGTCGAGATCGGATGGACGGAAGGCGCGGGCTTCCCACTTGAGGGTGCGCTCTCGATGCCAGGCTTCGACCCGTTCCGTCGCCGCGAGGGCGACGACACGCACGTGGGCGCCGGAGCCGAGCAGGCTCGCGATCTTCGCCTCGCCCGTCTTTCCGGCGCCCACCACCAGGCAGCTTCGGCCGGCGAGCTTCACGAACATAGGGAACAGAGCTTTCATCGCTTTTTCTCCCCTCCGGGGCCTTGCTCATCTTCCGCGTAACAGCCGCGGCCTACGCCGTGGACTTCATTCTTCCGCCGCTTCGCAGCTCGAAAACGCTCGATGCCCGGAGACCAACCCGGGCTGGTGACATGGATGTTCCCGGCGTTGGTCCTCGGCAAGTTCATCGCGAGTGTCCGTTGTTTGTTGTGCGGGCGCTTCACGGTTAGCCTTCCACCCCGTGCGGCACGCGGCCGGGCGGAGGATCGCGGGTCACGGCTTCCACCCACTGTCCGGCGAGGAATCCGCGCAGCTCGTCGTTGCTGTGGCGCGAGAAAAACTGGCGCAGGTTCTCTCCTGTCGCGCGCTCGGCCAGGTATTGGCGCAGCAGGCGCTCGATGGCATCGGGCACTTCGCTGGCGAGACAGCGATAACCCACCGGGCGGGCGATGGACCGGTGCAGGCCGGCGGCGCCTCCTACGCAGAAGTAGTAGGCATCGTGCATTTGGTCGCCGGCTTTGATCTTCTTGCCCTCGATGCCGATGTCGGCAATCCAGTGCTGGCCGCAGCTGTTGGGACATCCGGTGACGTGCAGCTTGAGGTGCTGCTCGAATCCGGGCAGGCGCTCGTCCAACTCCGCGACCAGCCAGCGCGAGAAACTCTTGGTTTCAGTGATGGCCAGCTTGCAGAATTCGGTGCCGCTGCAGGCGACGATGCCGCGGGCGAAGGGCGATCCACCCACTGCCAGACCTTCCGCGTTCAGTTCGCGGACGAGCGCGCCGGTATTCTTGAGCGGAACGTCGATGATCACCAGGTTCTGCATGTTGGTGGTGCGCAGGTCGCCGCTCGCGTAGAGGTCGGCAAGGTCGGCGGCGGCGTGCATTTGCGCGGGCGTGATGCGTCCGCCCAGGACGGTGGCGCCGACGTAGAAAAGTCCCGCCTGCTTCTGGGGATGAACGCCGATGTGATCGCGATAGACGTCGTCCGGGGGATTTTCCGGAACCGCGGGATCGAGCGTGAATCCGAGCCGGTGTTCGAGTTCCTGGTGGAAACGCTCTTTCGTCCAGCCGTGGCGTAGAAACAGAAACTTGAGGCGGGCGCGCTCGCGGTGCTCGCGAAGGGCTTCGCTGTCGCGGAAGATTTCGGCGACCGCACGCACCACCGGGAGAACCTGCTCGCGAGGGATGAATACGTCGAGCGGCACCGCAAGGTAAGGATCGGTCGAGAGGCCTCCGCCGATGCGCAGCGCGAATCCCGCCTGTTCACCACGACGAACCGCGGTCAGGCCGATGTCGTTGATCTCCGGATAGGCACACCAGGAACGGCATCCGGTGACGGCGATCTTGAACTTGCGCGGCAGGTTGTAGAAATCGGAGTTGCCGGCCAGCAGGTGGTTGACATCCTCGACCAGCCCGGAGGCGTCGCAGATTTCCTCGGCATCGACTCCGGCCAGCGGGCAGCCGGTGACATTGCGGGTGACATCGCCGCAGGCTCCAAGCGTATTCAGGCCGACCTTCCATAATTGATCGAGCACCACAGGCAGGGCCTCGATCGGGATCCAATGCAGCTGAATGTTCTGGCGGACGGTGATGTCGGCGATGCCGCGTGCGTGGCCTTCGGTGAGGCGGGCGATGGTGCGAAGCTGGCGGGAGTTGAGCAGTCCGTTGGGAATGCGAATGCGCAGCATGAAGAAGGGAAGCGCCTTGCCTTCGCCGCCACGGCCTCCGATTACCCCCGCGCCGTCTCCCTGGGTGTAGACCCCCCACCAGCGGAAATAAGTGCCGAGCCATTCGGGCGGGATGGCGGGGAAGCCTTCACGCGCGAATCGCCGGATTTCGTCGAGAGCGAGCCACGGATTCTTTTCCCGCTTCAGCCGCTCCACTCGTTGCGCTTTGGTCTCTGTGGTTGTCATGGTCCTGGCAACAAAAAAAACCACCGCCGGTCCGGCGGTGGGTTCGATGAATGCTGATTTTGGATTAGAGAATCTCTAGGTCAGCAGCCTCCCCGCGCCAGACCACACCAATGCACAACAACAGATGCAGCTGGATGCCGCGCGCATGTGGGAGGTAAAGCCTGACATGTTTCAGTTGGATTCGAGCACCCGGCCGAAAGATTCGTCAAATTTGCGGACATCACGCGGGGTGTTATGCGGGAACGCGTCTTAATCCGGGGCGGGTTGCGCCTCGCAATTCGCCTGAGAAGCCGCCGTCATGTTATGTTCAGTCTCTTCGGCGGAGATCGTGATTCGCTCCTATAAAGGTGTTACTCCTCGAGTTCCGGCCTCGTGTTACGTGGATGAGTCGGCGCAGGTGATCGGCGACGTGGCACTGGGCGAGCACGCCAGCATCTGGATGAACGCCGTGGTGCGCGGCGACGTGCACGAAATCCGCATCGGCGCGCACTCGAACATTCAGGATTGCAGCGTACTGCATGGCATGAAACAGCAGTACGGTGTCTATGTCGGCGAATACGTCACCGTCGGCCACTCGGTCACGCTGCACGGCTGCGTGGTCGAAGACCGCTGCCTGATCGGGATGGGCTGTGTGGTGCTGAACGGCGCGCGCATCGGCGCAGGATCGATTCTGGCGGCGGGAACGCTGATTCCCGAGAAGACGATCGTCGAACCGGGATCGCTGTGGATGGGCTCTCCCGGCATACTTCGCCGCAAGCTGGAAGAGAAAGACCAGCAGATGATCTTGATGTATGCGAACAATTATCTCGGGTACAAGGAAGCGTACCTGAAGGGAAAATAGTGCCTGGTGCCTGGTGCCCGGTGCCTGGTGAGAGCTGTCATTTATCGCGATGCGAAGGATCTCTTCCGGGGCCATGAGTCACGACCAACCACTATGATCAAAGCCATCCGTGGAACCCGCGACCTGCTCCCGCCCGATACGGCGCTTTGGAACTTTGTCGAAGCGACCGTGCGCGACGTGATGCGGGCTTACAACTTCCACGAGATTCGCACGCCCATTTTCGAAGAGACGCAGCTGTTCGCACGCGCCGTGGGCGAAGAGACGGACGTGGTCTCAAAAGAGATGTACACGTGGGAAGACCGGGCCCGCGCCCAGAGCGAAAAGGGGCAGTCGCTCACCTTGCGGCCCGAGAACACGGCGGGCGTGGTGCGCGCCTACATCGAGCACAAGCTTTGGGATCGCGGCCTCAACAAGCTCTACTACATCGGACCGGAATTTCGCCGCGAGCGTCCCCAGAAGGGACGCTACCGGCAGTTCTACCAGATCGGCGCCGAAGTGATTGGGCCACCGACAGCGGGCAGCGAGTCCCCCGCGCGCGATGCGGAAATCCTCGAAATGCTCGCGACGCTGCTTGACCGGCTGGGCATCAGCGGTTGGACCCTGCAGTTGAACTCCATCGGATGCGCGAACGACCGGGCGGCATACAACCAAGCCTTGCGCAAGGCGCTGGAGCCGGTGGCGTCGAATATGTGTTCTGACTGCCGGCGGCGGGCGGTGACCAATCCGCTGCGCGTGTTTGATTGCAAGGTGCCGGAGGATCAGCCCGTCATCGAGAAGCTGCCGCGCATCAGCCAGTATCTAGATGAGCCCTGCCGCAAGCACTTCGCACAAGTGCAGGGAATTTTGGAATCCGTGGGCGTGCCGTTTGTGTTGAACGACCGCCTGGTGCGCGGGCTCGATTACTATTCGCGGACGGCGTTTGAGTTTACCCACGGGTCGCTGGGCGCGCAGAACGCGATTTTGGGCGGCGGCCGCTACGACGGGCTTTCGGAATCGCTGGGCGGGCCGAAGGCGCCGGGCATCGGCTTTGCCATTGGCGAAGACCGCCTGGTGATGTCGCTCAAGGAATCCGCTGAAGCGGTGGTGCGCAAGCCCGATGTCTACGTGACTCCGCTCGGCGCGGGCATGGATCGCGAGGCGGCCCGCCTGGCGCGCGAGTTGCGGCGGCACGATGTGGTCGTCGAGTTGGGCGATGAGACGTTCCGCCTGAAAAAGTCGTTTGAGACGGCCACGAAACTGGGCGCCCGCTTTACCCTCATCGTGGGCGAGAATGAGGTAAAGGCCGACGCGTTTGCGTTGAAGAACCTGGAGAGCGGGGAGCAAGTGACGGTACCGCGCGCGCAACTGGCGGAGAAGATCCAAGGCCATCTGTGATCGGTGGACGAGGGGGCGTCCGCGCCCGTCGACTCGATTTCGAGCGATGAGCTCCAGGCCCTGCAGCGCGGGTCAGGGTGGCTTTAGCGGCACGGCCTGCAGTCGTGCCCTCTGCGCGGTTCTGACGCCGCTTCGCGCCTGACGGGCGGAGACGCGCGTCCTCGATTGCGCGTGCTGAAAGTTGT
>DATFTE010000206.1:0-3825 GCA_035262225.1 Terriglobales bacterium | reverse complement strand
TCGATCGAAATCCTCTTGGCTAACCAAGGCCGGTACTGTGCCCACCAGGGTCCACGCTTCGGCCGGCGTGGGATCCTGTCCATGGGACGGATTTCCCAAGGGATGGGTGGCGGATCGCCGGATGCGTGCGGGCCGCGCGCGACTCCGACCAATATACAGCTTGCCCGTGTAGACCGGATGGATGAGCAACCCACGTAACGAAGCGGCACTCCAACGTCGATTCCCACGAGGGGATGCAAGGCCCAACTGCAACAGGTATTTCGCCAAGCTCAGCAGGGTGCCGCTGTCCTCTAAGTATCGGGCAAACAACCCCTGCACGATGGCCCCTTCTGCTGGTTCAATTTGTACACCGGCTGGATCGCGGGGGCGGTCCGGCGCCGATCGATAGCCGTAGGGCGGCACAGTCCATGGCAGTAAGGCGCCGGCTTTCAACTTCATTTGCCGGCCGCGCCGCATGCGCTCGGCAATCAGGACGCGTTCATATTCTGCCACCGCACCCCGAATCTGTAACGGCAACTGATCATGGGGGTCCTGGCTCATGGGGCGATCCAGGAATTCCACCTGACAGCCGCAACGTTCCCATTCTTCCACCAGCACCATCTGGTGAACGTAGTTGCGCGCTAGCCGGTCTGGACTGGTGATCAACACTCGATCCAAGGTCCCGTCTTTCACTCGATCACGGAGTCGGTCCAAACCCGGACGATTCAGGTTGGCTCCGCTGTAGCCGTCATCGCGAAAGACGTTCTCCGTCAGCCGCGGCTCTCCTTGCAACTCCAGGTGTTTCTGCAACCGCTCAAGCTGCTGCTCAATCGTTTGCGCCTGGGTCTGACGGTTGGTCGACACACGCACATAAATTGCCGTCCTCATCTCTCACCTCCGCTCTTGTGGGAGAGCGAAACGGAGGCAGTAGAGCGGAAACCGGCTCGCTCGATAGAGTCCATCCCAGGAGATGTTGGTAGGCCTGATCCCACCGCCGCTCTGCATCCATGGTCGACTGAAACTGACGATGGACTCGCCATTGTCGCTTCATGAGCACCTCCCCGATGCTGTGGCTCATCGCGAAGGTGCGCACAAGAACTTGTGGTTTGGCAAGCAAAAGCGCGAGGCCCGCGCACGTAACGCAATTTCTGCTGACTGACTCGGCTTAGGCAGAACTTGTCATTTGTTATTAGTCCATTGAACAGGACCATCGGCGAGTGAAACAACGGATCCGGCCGATGCTCGGGTTCAAACGATTCGACAATGCGGTGGTCACGATCGGTGGAATCGAGTGGGCGGAGAAGATCAAGAAGGGGCAATTCAAGCCTGGCAAGCTCGGCGGTGCCAAGGCAGCCATGTTAGAACTATGGAACGCGGCGCTCGCTGCCTGATCCTGATCGAGAGCCCCGATGTGGCCGAGCGCACGCGATATCGTACCTCACCCGAGTTTGCACCAGAGCCGATTTCGTCCCCTCGGGTGCGTGCGCTAAAATATTCGTGACTCACTCCCCCGATCGATCGTCGAGGAAGGTTCTTGCCGATGTCTCAGAACTACAAATCCGGTCGGAGTGGTTCATCTCAACCAGCCCTGTTCGAAGTGCCGCCAGCCGATATCCACCCCAAGGAGCGGGAGCGGGTCTCGCAATTAATCGCCTTGAACAAGTCCGGGCTGGCCCTGGACTTTGCCAAGGACGTTCACAAGCGTTGCCACAGCGCAGCCTCGGAAGGGTTGCTGCTGGACGCTTACGGCGCCCGCCTGGCCTCGCTTGTGGAACGCGGGCTGGACCGGGAAGCAACGGCACTCATGGTTCTAGTGCGCGAACGCTACCCCTCGTCCAGTGAACGGCTGGGGGAATGGAATGCGGTCCTCGCCGCCCGGCAGGGGGATTGGAGCGCGTTTCTGGAGCCGTTGAACGATCCGTCGCTGCCCGCCGGGAAACGGGCGGCGATCGCCGCGAAGGTGCGTCGCGACGGGTTCGATCTCCGCGCACTGGCGGAGTGCCGGACGCTGCCGCCGGAGCATCCTCTGCGCACCGCCGCCACTGCGCTTCATAAGGCATTCACCGATGTGACCAGCGGACCGGTCGCCGATGAAGCGCTAGCGCTTCTCGAGGTCTCGCGCTCGAGCCCATTGGCGCCGTGGAAAATGATGGTCCGCGCGATCGCGGCCTACTATCGGCGCGACGATGCGTTGTGCGAGAAATGCCTAGCGGCGGTCGACGCGGATTCCGCGGCTGCTCGCCTGGCGCCCGCATTGCGTACGATGGCGAGGGCGAAGCTGCACCAGCCGCACGATCTCACTCCAGCCGCCGCAGCGCTGGTGAACGAGGCCGGCGAGAGCCTTGAGTCCCTTCGTGCTGCTCTGAAAAGGCTGGATTCGGCGCTGGACCGCCGGACACAGCAGTCAATCTTGCAGGATATCGCCAATGCGGTGAGGGTATGCCGTCAGGCGGAGCCAGTTTTGCTGGATCGCCTCAGGCAGCACATCTCCGTCCGCGCGATGATGGCGGGACTAAAGCCGGACAAGGTTGCAGATGCTATGCACGGACCCTCCTTGAAAAACGCCTACTTCTGGCGCTTGCTGGCGCGGTCGTTCGAAGAGGATAAGGGCGGGCCCATGGCCATTGGCCAGGCTTGCAGCGCCTGGGAAGAGTTTCGAAAGCATGCCGTGCGTGAAGGCTGGTTCCCTGCCAAAGGTCCTGAGGCCGCTACGGTCTACTTGCGCATCGCGGACCAGTTGGGTCATCTGGGCCCGGACGATCTGGACGATGTCCGCCACAATTTTGAATACCACTTCGACGGCCATGCGGGGTATTACAAGGGCCAGCCTCCCGAAATCCGAGCGCTTATGTCCGGCCGCGGCAGGGTGGAACTGTATTTTCTGTCTCCGCACTCGGTTCTGGAACTTGCCTGCGAGGCCGACCCATGTACGGAAAACTTCCAGCGGTGGCTGCATCACGCCGAGGAAGTCTCACCCGCAACTTGCGATCGGGTAGCGGAACGCTGGTGCGCGGCTCTGCCCAGGGACATCTCTCCGTTGCTGCACCTGATGCGATCCGCGGAAGAAAGAAACGCGCTGCAAAAGGCATTCAAGCTCATGGAGCGGGCCGAACACATCGATGGGCTAAATGCCGAGGTGCGCCGCGCGCGGCTGCGCCTGCTCGTGTCGATGGCGGTGCGGCATCTCCGGGAAAAGAAAGCCAACCTGGCTGGGAAGGACTTACGCCAGATGGAAGCGCTTCCGCAGGCGCAGCAGGGCGACCGGCCTGCTTTTGTGGCCGCCCTACGCTTTGTCTGGTGTATTTTGCGCGACGCGAAACAGGAGGCCGCCTCCGCCCACGCGGAAGCCGTGCGGTTTCTCGGGGACGGGGCTACGGCCCAGTTTCTGTTTCTGCAGGTGGAGCGCTGGTGCGGCCGCCCGCACAGCGAGCTCGGCAACGCGGCGCAGCCAACCACGCCACTCTGGGTGGCCTTCGGCCGCGTATGCGCGCTGGGCGAAGACATGGGTATGCCCGTGGACCTGATCGACGAGATGCAGGCCCAACTGGTGAAGGAGTTATCCGCGCCGAATATCTCCCCGAACCCGGGGCCATTGGCGGCGCTCGGCGAGGCTGCCATGCGGCAGAACCATTTTCCTCTGGCATACACGATCGCCGGCGCCGGCTTGGCGCAAGGCGCCGAAGGCCAGGCGCGATTCCTGCTTCTGCGGGGGCGCTCGCTGCCGCCGTGGGAACAGGAGCGGCGGTCCAGTTGCCACGCGGCCGCTTCCGATCTCGCGCGGCGGCAGCACGATTCGGATCTGCTGAAGCGCATTGGAGAATGGCGCGACGAGGAGTTGGATTGGCT
>DATFTE010000205.1:0-3751 GCA_035262225.1 Terriglobales bacterium | reverse complement strand
CCATCTTCGATGCTGCACGTACACGTCAGCCAGCCCCGCCTGCCGGGCGGCACTTCGCTAATGCCAGACGTTAGGAGGCGATCAGATCCGGGTTGATCGCTACTCCTAAACCAGGACCTTGGGGCAAGTTCAGATAGCCTTCCTTGTCTACCAGCGGCGGATTCTCCATGATCGCGAAGCCATTGGTGTACGCGGCGATGGGCGGGTCGTGTAAAATCTCGATCCACGGGGCGTGTGGCCACGAGGCGATCGCATGCAACTGCGCGATGGTGCCGAGGTTGCCTCCACCATGGTGCGGAATCACTCGCTTGTTGTGTGCTCTTGCCATGGCTGCAATTTCGCGGAAGCCCGTGACGCCGTCCGCTACCATGATGTCGGGCTGCAGGATGTCGAAGACATTCTGTTCCAGCATCCAGCGGTATTCGTGCACCCCGCGGTTATTCTCTCCGCCCGCGATCGGAATACCCACCAGCCGGTTCAACTCGGCCAACTCATCGAAGGCGTAGCGCAAGCGTGGCTCCTCCAGCCAGAAGCATTTCAACTGCTCCAGTTCCCTGGCGGTCTCCAGCGCGCGGCGGAAATCCCACATCACACCGGGCTGCCACGTGCCGAAGGACTGCGCTTGATTGGCGTCAATCATGATTTCCATGTCGTCGCCCACCGCCTTGCGTACTTCTTCGACCAGGCGCACATCTTCTTTCAGTGTCTGATAGTGCGCGCGTAGCTTGATCGCCTTCCACCCCTGCGATTTGAGTTGGAGCGCTATGCGGGCCCTTTCCTCGGGCGTAGAGAGCTGGATCATGCTGGCATAAGCCGGAACGCGGTCTTTCGCTGCACCCCAGAGTTTGTAGAGCGGCTGGCCGGCGGCCTTGCCGATTAGATCCCACAGCGCGATCTCCAGGCTCGAAACTGTACGCGAGCTCTGGCCCAGGTAATAACGCAGCGGACCGGCCAATTGCTCGATGGCGAATGGATCCATTCCCACGAGTCGTGCCTTTGCCGGTTCCAGTGCACTGCCGTCGATCGCCGGCCCGATGCCGAAGAGCCCCTGATCCGTCCGAATCTCGATGACCGAACCGCCGCCGACCCGGTGCGTGGTCACCGCGCCCGGATTCCACGCCGCTTCCATCTTCCCTGTTTCGCGAACCACCTTTAAGTTGATGATCCGGATCTCGGTGATCTTGAGCCGGGCCGCAGAGCGCACCTGCGGGCTCAGAGCCACGGGCGGTACCCACTTCAGGAACTCTCGTCGCCGCATATGGGGAGCCTCCAGCGAGAGAGTACCAGAAATCGCAGCTGCAGCGTAACCTTCGACCCCTGTCCAGTTGGTCGGCCACTCGGAGAATGGCCCAGACGACGACTGGCACGGCCGAACTCTACTCCTGGCGATCAATCCCCTTCCGTCCAGCTATTCCCAAGCCACGATGCGCTGACGCAGGGAGCAACGCGGCTGGTGACGGGCGGGCCCGCACTCGTAAGCGCGCTGGTCGTAGCCGAAATCGCGCCGGCCGTGGTGCTGGTTTACGCAGCCGTACCGGATTAGTCCTGATAAACGCCCGTGGCTTCACGGATCGATTTGGTCAGATTCCGGTTGCTATGCCGACTTGCCGGGACCTATCCGATCCGGCCCCACTCCCTGCCACGGTGGATCTCGTATAAGATTGGCTATGCCTCAACTCACCCGCCGCGATTTTGCTCTTTCCCTGACGACCGCGCTCGCTGTGCGCGGCCAGGCCTCCGAAGATCTCACGTCGCTGAGCCTGACGGAGGCGTCAGGCCGCATGCGGGCGCGCTCCGTCACCGCCACCCAACTCACGGAAGCCTGTCTCGCCAGAATAGAAACCTACAATCCCAAACTCAACGCCTTCATCACCGTGATGCGCGAGCAGGCGCTGGCCCAGGCGCGCGATCTTGATGCGGAGCAGCGCGCCGGCAAATTGCGCAGCTCTCTGCATGGCATTCCGATCGCCCTCAAAGACAATGTCGACACGGCTGGCGTCCGCACCACGGCGGCTAGCGCGGTGTTCGACGATCGCGTTCCGCGCGAAGATGCCCAGGTTACGCGACAGCTGAAGGAAGCCGGAGCGGTCTTGATTGGGAAGACGAACCTGCACGAATTCGCCATGGGCGGCACCTCTGCCACAAGCTACTTCGGCCCCGTCCGCAACCCGTGGGCACTTGACCGCAATCCGGGTGGCTCCTCCGGCGGTTCGGCCGCGGCGGTCGCAGCGGGCTTGTGTTTTGGCGCTCTGGGCACGGATACAGGCGGCTCTATCCGGACACCCGCGGCTTACTGCGGGGTAGTCGGCTTGAAGCCGACCTATGGGTTGGTTTCCATCCGCGGCATCATCCCACTGACCCTTTCGCTCGATCATTGCGGGCCCATTGTTCGGACGGTGGAAGATGCCGCTTTGTTGCTGAACGTACTGGCGGGTTATGACAAGCTGGACATCGCGAGCGTGGAGCATGCGAGAGAAGACTACGCCGCCACCATGAAACAGCCGGTAGCAGGTCTGCGGCTGGGTATTCCGCGGGCTCCCTTCTTCGATCTGCTGGATGCCGATGTCGCCAAGCCAATGGAGGATGCCATTCGTGTGCTGGCGAAGATGACCAAAGGGATCAAGGATGTCACGTTGCCCTCCACGCGGGAGATTGCGCTGGCAGGCGAGACAAATGCATACCACGAGGAATTTTTCACTCGCACGCCCGGACGTTACCAGATCCCCACGCGCCGTAACCTCCAGAACAACGCCAACAGCAAGGCCTCTGATTATGTTCGTGCCCGCTGGAAGCTGGAGTTGCTGCGCCGTACGATCGACGATTCCTTCGCGGATGTCGACGTGGTGGTGTTGCCCACGCGCCGCCGCATCCCTCGCAAGATCGACGCGGCCATCAAGCGCGAGCGCACCGATAAGCCGCTGAATCCCGAATTGGAGAACACCGGGCAATTCAACATCTACGGCATACCCGCCATCACTGTGCCCTGTGGTTTTGCCGCCGCCGGGCTGCCGATCGGCTTGATGATTGCCGGACCTCGCTTCTCGGAAGCCCGCGTGATGGCTTTAGCCGCTGCCTATGAGCGCGCCACGGAGTGGCACAAGCGTAAGCCGCCGCTCGGACCCGATACGCAAGTCCCGGCCTTAGCCCTCACGGACGAAGACAGCCTATAGTCAGCTTAACCAGATCGAGATCTACTTCTCCATCGTCGAGAGGAAAGTGCTTACGCCCAATGGCGGCTGCTTGCGTTTCAGCGCCCGACTTGCTGTCGGAGGGCGAGGACTACGGCGGGATGAGCGCGGGACCGAAGACACGAGACGGAATCGAGATCATCCGGCGGGCCGTCACAAAGCACGACACACAAAGCACGGCACCATGCCGAAATCACCTGTTTGTGATACGCTTTGTTTGACCGCTTGTAGGCATCCCGGTCGATCGGGCATACAACCAATACCGAGACAAGGACGAGGGGACATATGGCTCAGGGTGCGTATGTATTCGGCTATGGCTCGCTCATCGAAAAGGAGTCGCGGACTCGAACGAATCCCGAAGCTGCCGATGCCCGGCCGGCTCGACTTACTGGCTATCAGCGTGGCTGGTTTCACCAGTTCGCTAATAACGTTGGCAGCACATGCACCTTCCTGGGGGCGATAGAGAAACCCGGCATTACCACAAACGGCGTCATTTACCACGTCAACGACTTCGAGAAAACCAAAGAGCGGGAGACCGGCTATACCGCCACACCTGTGCCCGC
>DATFTE010000204.1:0-16058 GCA_035262225.1 Terriglobales bacterium | reverse complement strand
TCCTTGCGCATCAGCCACTGGATGGTGCCGTCCGGGTTCTGGTGCTCGTTGAACTTAATCAGGTTCCAGAAATTCCAGCGCGTCTCCGGCATGGTCTGGTAGGTGTTGTCGAAGGTGGTGGGAGTGAACGGCATATCGTTCCATTCCACACAGGCCACCTCGCACGCCTTGCAGCCAATGCAGGTCGTGGTGTCGACCAGCTTGCAGACTTTCAGATCGCGCTGGGCTTCATAACCCGGAGCCGTGCCGGAGTGTCCCGAGATTCGTTGCGCTTGCAATGTCTTGCGGTCGCCCATCCTGGTGCACTCCTTTCTAGGCTTTCTCGATCTTCACCAAAAACGCTTTGAACTCCGGCGTGAACGCGTTGGGATCAATCACCGTTGGGGTCAGCTGATTGGCCAAGGTCTTGGCGGTCCTGCCCTCGTCTTCGGCGATGCCGCGGAATCCCCAGTGAATGGGAATGCCGATCTGGAACATCTTCCTGCCGTCGACGTTCATGGCATGAATGCGGCGGGTCACCATGGCCCTGGCAATATAGCTCGAGCGCGCGCTGGTGACCTTCACCTTTTCGCCTCCGCTCAGGCCCATCTGCTCGGCGAGTTCGTGAGGAACTTCCACGAAGGGTTCCGGCACCAGCTGCACATTCATGGGATTGTTCTTGGTCCAGTAGTGATAGTGCTCGGTGAGCCGGTAGGTGGTGCAGATCACGTTGAACCCCTGATCCGCGGCGGCGTACTTGTCCATCTCCGTTCTGTATCGTCTCACGACCGGATTGTTGGACTGACCGGGATGCAACGGATTTGCGATCGGGCTCTCGGACGGTTCGTAGTGTTCGGGGAAGGGGCCATCGGCCATCGCGCCCAGAGGCACGAACAGCCGGCCTACGCCCTCCGGATTCATGATGAACGGGCCCATATGATCCTTGGGAGGCGAGTCGGCCTTGAAGTCCGGGACGTCGTTGCCGACCCAGGTCTGCTTGCCTTCATCCCACCACACCTGCCGGCGTTCGGGATCCCAGGGCTTGCCCTCCGGATCGCACGACGCCCGGTTGTACATCACGCGCCTGTTCGCGGGCCAGGACCAGGCCCAGTTGGGATAAATGCCCAGGCCCGAGGGGTCCTCGGTACCGCGCCGCTGGATCATGGCTCCGGCTTCGGTCCAGGAACCGCTGTACAGCCAGTTCCCGCACAGGGTCGTGCCGTCATCTTTCAGCCATGCGAAGCCGGGAAGCTGCTGCCCCGCCTTGATGGTCACGTTGGTCTTGGGATCAGTGATGTCCGCCAGGGCTTTGCCGTTAATCTCCTTCGCAATCTCTGCCAGCGAGGGCGCGTAGGGGGTGGTGTAGGGAAACCACGCGTTCAGGATTGGATCCGGGTACTTGCCGCCTTCCTTCTTATAAAGCTCGCGCACTTTCAGGAAGATGGTTGCCAGGATGTCCTGATCGAGTTTCGCTTGTCCGGGCGGGGGAACGGCGACATTCTTCCACTGCAGCCAGCGCGCAGAGTTGACGAAGGTCCCGTCCTTCTCCGCAAAGCCGGCGCCCGGCAGGCGGTAGACGGTGGTGTTGATCTTCTTCATCTCGTCCGCCGAGATGGCGGGCGCTCTCCAGAATTCGCTGGTTTCGTCGGGATAGACTTCGCACACCACCAGCCAGTCCGTCTTTTTCAGCGCTTCGATGTTCTTGTTGGAGTCCGGACCGATCATCACTCCGTTCATGCCGAAGGCAAAAAACCCTTTGATCTTGCCGTCGTACATGTCGTTCCAGATGTTCACCCAGGAATAGTTGCGATCAATCTTCGGCAGGTAATGGAAGCCGAAGTCGTTTTCCTTGGTGGCCGCCGATCCATACATCGCTTTCAGGAAAGAGACGGCGAACTTGGGCGTATTGGACCAGTAATTGTAGGAATCCCACGGGTCCGGTTTGGACGAAGTCGGAGTGATGCGCTTCAGGTAAGTCGCAAGATCGGCGTCGGTCGGACTGGGCACCTTCAAGTAACCGGGCAGAATTTCGAAGATGCCCGCCAGGTCGGTGGCGCCCTGGATGTTGGAGTGCCCGCGGAGGGCATTCACGCCGCCGCCAGCGCGTCCCACGTCGCCCATCACCAATTGCATCATGGCTGCCGTGCGGATGATTTGCGTTCCAACGCTGTGCTGCGTCCAGCCGACGGCATAGATGATGGTAGCGACCTTCTTCATGTCTCCGTCTTTGCGCACGGAGGTGAACAGGTCAGCCGCTTTGAGGAATTGATCTTTGGGGATGCCGGTGATGCGCTCGACCATCTCTGGCGTGTAGCGCTCGTATTGTCTCTTCAAAAGCTGGAAGACACAGCGCGGATGCTGCAAGCTGAGATCGAACGCGATTCTCGGCGGCAGCGTAGGCGGAAGCGGAGCTGCACCCGGCGGCGCGGCCGGTGTGGCGGGTGGATCGGAATTCGTGGCCACCGCTTTTCCCATCAGGTCCCCGCCTTCCTCGTAATTCCACGTCGTCTTGTCGTAGATTTGGGTTTCCGGATTGAAGCCGGAAAACAAGCCATCCTCCGGAAGCTTGAAGCCTTCCTTAATGATGAACGCGGCGTTGGTGTAGCTGACCAGATAGTCTTTCGCGATCCGGTTGTTGGCGATGGCGTAGTTGATCAGGCCGCCGAGGAAGGCAATGTCGGATCCCGCGCGGATCTGCAGATACATGTCGGCGTTGGCCGCCGTTCGCGTCAAGCGGGGATCGACCACAATGGTTTTTGCGTTGCGGTGCAGCTTGGCTTCAATCGCCCACTTGAAGCCGCAAGGGTGGTTCTCGGCTGGATTTCCGCCCATGATCAGCATCATGTCGGTGTTCTTGATATCGATCCAGCTATTGGTCATTGCCCCGCGTCCGAATGTTGGCCCCAAACTGGAGACCGTGGGGCCGTGTCAAACACGGGCCTGGTTTTCCAGGTAGCAGACCCCCAGGCTGCGCATGGTCTTTACGACCAGGTAATTGAACTCGTTGGTGTCGGTGCAGCCGCCGGTGAAGCCGATGCCTTCACAACGGTTCACGGTGTGGCCCTGCGCGTCCTTCTCGAGGAAGGTGTCGTCGCGCGTCTTCTTTACCTTCTGTGCGATCTCGGCGTAAGCCTGTTCCCAGGAGATGTCTTCCCACTCGGTGCCTCCGGGACGCCGCACTTGCGGCTTCAGCAGCCGCCGGTCATTCAGAATGTCTTGCTGCAACGACGAGCCCTTGGGACAAAGCGTGCCGCGATTGATGGGATGGTCGGGGTCACCCTCGACATGCACCACTTGCGGGATGGCATTCTTCGCCTTGTCGCCCAGCGTGTAGATAATGACCCCACAACTCACCGAACAGTATGGGCAGGTGCTGCGGGTTTCAGAGGCGCGAGAGATCTTGAGGCTGGCCGTTTGGGCGTATACCGGAGTGAGGTCGAATCCTAAAGCCGAGAGCCCCACACCTCCGACCAGACTGCTCTTGAGAAAAGTTCGGCGGGAAAATTCCATGTCGGATCCTCCGTTCGTCAGGATGAACCGAACCGCAACTTAGTTAAAGATGCCTGCAAAGAACTGGCGGTTTTGTGAGCCGAGCGTTTATTTGCGCAACAACACGACTGGAGAATAGTAGATGGGCGAAAATATAAGCTTCCGCGTCCCAACAGTCAACTGCGGGATGACGCAGGCGTCGTTGCGCAGGCCACGGTGATACGTGGATAATCGCCTGGTGCCTCCATCACCCTGGGAAGCGCGTATCGAGCGCGCACAAAGCCTGTCACGGCAGCTGCCATACGCAGTCGAGATTCTCTCCTTCTACATCCACGTAGCTCGCTTTCAGCAGGATTCCTACCTGCAGGCTGGCGCTCCGGGGCACCACTCGCCTGACGCGCTGGGGACAAGCTTTTTCACCTTTCTGTCCATGATCAAGGAGCACGGTCCTGCGCGCCTGGCCGAGACCGCCCGGGCGCTTGAAACCGCAGGAACGGAAAGGCTCGAGTGTCTGTTGCAGAAGGGGTGGTCCAGAGTCGAGAGCTCACCTTCGCAGCCGGACGAATTCCTGGTGCGAGCCTTTCTTCAACCCCACGCCGTCTTCGCCCGAACGAAATCGGGCATGCAATGGAACGGGTACAGCGGTTCTCTCTGCCCTTTTTGCGGGCGCAAGCCCACCTCCGGCGTGCTGCGTCCCCGCGGGGACGGTGGCCAGCGCTCATTGTTGTGCTCGTTCTGCCTGGCGGAATGGGAATTTCGCCGCATCCTTTGCGCCGGATGCGGAGAAACCGATTACCTCAAGCTGCCTGTTTATCAGGCCAGCGATTTCGACTATATTCGCGTCGATTGCTGCGACAGCTGCAGGCAGTATCTGAAGATCGTGGACCTTACGAAAAACGGCCTGGCCGATCCGGTAGTGGATGAAATTGCCGCCGCCCCCCTCGATTTGTGGGCGCGCGAGCAGGGATACTCGAAATTGGAGCTCAATCTGGTCGGAATGTAGAACTCAAAGCGCCACAACGCTACTATCGCTACCCCTTCCGGTGATGCCCACCACCGGGAAACTCGCCGAAATGTCCGATACTGAACGTGGACTCGGAGGGCACTCGGGGTTTCGGTTAGATTATTTATCCTGCATTCTCACAATTTCTTCGACCATCCTCATCGGCAAGCGTCATTGGCAGGGTTGGGTCGTGTGCGGTCAACAGCCTGGTGGTGTGTTGCATCGGCTGCAGGACCGCGCAGTTCGGCTTCATCCCCGCCAATCTGTTCTGCATTGGGACTAGCGCCCGCAACCTACGAAGCTCGCGCAGTTCGGCGGATGCTTCCCGGGTGAGCGCCCTTATGCCGCTATCCGATTGGCGCTTGTGGAGCACGCTGTTTCGCACCAGCTAGTTTGCTTTACGAAGGCCGAGCCCGGGTGACGGCGCCTTCTGCCGCGGACGTCACCAGCGCCGCATATTTGGCGAACACTCCGCCCGCGTAGCGGGGAGGACGTGTTTTGACCTCCATCATGCGTTGCTTCAGAGTTTTGTCGCTCAGTTCGATTTCAAGCACGCGCCGATTGATGTCAATCCGCACCACATCACCCTCCCGTACCGCAGCGATCGGGCCTCCAAGCGCCGCCTCGGGAGCGACGTGTCCGATCATCAGGCCGCGGGTTGCGCCACTGAATCGTCCATCCGTGAGCAGTGCCACCGATTCCCCCAGCCCTTCGCCTACGATCGCCGCGGTGACGCTCAGCATCTCCCGCATCCCGGGTCCGCCTTTCGGGCCCTCATTGCGAATGACCACGACATCGCCAGCTTGAATCTTTTTGCCGGTCACCGCCGTCATCGCATCTTCCTCTGATTCGAACACGCGTGCCGGGCCGCGATGGCTCAGCCGTTCGTGCCCACTGATCTTGGCGACGCCTCCTTCGGGCGCGAGATTGCCATGCAGAATGACCAGTCCACCCGTCTTCTTCAGCGGCCGATCGAGTGGAGCAATCACCGCCTGTCCAGGGGTTTCTTTCGCAGCATTGGCTTCCTCGGCGAACGTTTTCCCGGTAACGGTCAGAGTGGAACCGTCTGCGCATCTGGCGTCGAGCAGACGTTTGGCGATGACCGGGATGCCTCCAGCCTTGTCCACGTCAGCCGCCACATAGCGGCCCGCAGGCTTCAAATCCGCCAGCAGGGGAGTGCGCTCGCTCACTCTCTGGAAGTCGTCAATGTCGAGCGAAACTCCCGCCTCGCGCGCGATGGCCAGCAGATGCAGCACGGCGTTGGTCGAGCCTCCGGTCGTCGCCACCCCGGCAATCGCATTTTCAAATGCCGGACGGGTGAGAATCTGCCGTGGCAACGTACCCCGCCGCAGAAGATTCATGGCCACTTCACCGCAACGAAAGGCGGCTTCGTCCTTGCGCGCATCCATCGCGGGTATGCCGTTCAATCCCATGGGAGAAAGGCCAATCAACTCCATAACCGCCGACATGGTGTTGGCGGTGTACTGTCCGCCGCACGCCCCGGAATTCGGGCAAGCCACATTCTCCAGTTCCTGCAATTCGGCGTCGCTCATCTTCCCCGCGGCGTTGGCGCCAACCGCTTCGAACACATCCTGAATGGTGACGTCTTTTCCCTTATAAACTCCGGCAGCGATCGTTCCTCCATACAGCACCAACCCCGGCAGATTCAACCGCGCCAAGGCCATGGCGCCCGCCGGGATGGTCTTGTCGCATCCCACCACGCACACCAGCGCGTCGAACAGCTGTCCGCGGCAGACCAGTTCGATGGAATCGGCAATCAGCTCACGGCTTACCAGCGAAGCGCGCATGCCTTCCGTGCCCATAGTCTCACCGTCGCTGATGGCGATCGTGTTGAACTCCATGGGGGTGCCGCCGGCGGCGCGAACGCCTTCTTTCACCCTGGCCGACAGACGCCGCAGGTGGAAGTTGCAAGGCATGGTTTCAATCCAGGTATTGGCCACCCCGATCAGAGGCTTGCTGAGATCGGCGTCGGTCAAACCGATGGCTTTGAACATGGCGCGCGATGGAGCGCGGTCACGCCCGTCGGTAATTCCGCGGCTGCGATGTTTCAGGTCCATGGGGCAAGATTATGAGAAACGGATATGGGAGGCAACGTCAGGGCCGGATCGGATTCCCGCGCAGAGACCCAGTTCCGCTGTATCTCGCGCCTGCAGGTATTCAAGGTCTTTGTCACTCCAAGAGGAGCAAAGCGACGGGGAGTCTGCTTTCTCTGCCCTTCCCCCCACCGACCGGATGCCCCGTCCTTGTCGCCTATTTTTGCGACTGGGTGGGATTTCCACGACTCCATCCCCGCAGGGCATCTATGCCAGCGCCGCGCCTGCCTGCCCATCGTCGGAAATGCGCACCATCGCCGGAGAAAGCGGCGTCGTCCCCGCCGCGGCCGCTTCCCCGAGCGGCACCGCCGCGCGCACATAAATCACGTCCACGATCGCATTCCAGTCCCGGTGAAGCTGTCCCACCTGCTTGGGATTGACCTCGAGCAGCAGGGTGACGTGGTGGGTATGTTCGATGGGTTCGGCCTGCACGTAGGGAAGATCCAGTCCGCGCCGCGAAGCCGCATTCAGAATGCGCATCAGCGTCCCCTGCGTGTTGCGATAGCGAATGTGAAAAGCCTGCATGTTTGCCCTCCCGATCCTACGCAAGGACAGCACGGCTGCCCGCCGGACGAAGTCCGGCAGCACTCACGTCGCCTCCTTCCGGAGGTCCAGCACGGCTGGACAGGCGAGGCGCCTGTCCCTGCGTGAGCTACTCTTCCTCCAACACCATTTCCGACAACGCGGCCCCCGCCGGCACTATCGGAAAAACGTTCGCCTCCGGATGGCAATCGAATACCAGCAACTCCGGCTGCGACGAGCACAAGAATCGTTCGATCCTGGCCGGATCGATCTCGTCTTTCGCCATGCGCTCGGCGTGAATCTTGTACGCCTTCGCGATCTCGACGAAGTCCGGGTTGTCGCTCAAATCGGTTTCTGCATAGTTGCGCTGGTAGAAAAGCTGCTGCCACTGCCGCACCATGCCGAGATACTTGTTGTCGATGATCACCAGCTTGACCGGCAGCCCCAGCCGGCGCACCGTGGCCAGTTCCTGAATGTTCATCTGGAAGCCGCCGTCGCCGGAGACGCACAACACGCAAGCTTCCGGCCGTGCGAGCTGCACCCCCACGGCGGCGGGCAAGGCAAAGCCCATCGCTCCCAGGCCGCCCGAGGTGACGAATCCCCGCGGCGACGGCGAACGGTAGCGCTGCGCTGCCCACATCTGGTGTTGACCGACATCGGTGACCACAACATTGTTTTCGGGCAGACGGCTGAACAGCTCATCCAGGAAGCGTAGAGTCGGCCGCGCCAGCCCTCGCGGCTCCGCCTCCGCCCGCCCCGGACCGCACGCCACTGCGCGCCAAGCGCTCCAGTCCGGAAGCTCCACGGTTTCCACTTCCTCAAGAAACGCAGGGATCGTCTCCGCCAGGTCGCCGATGACCGGCAGATCGCACTGCCGCACGCGATCCAACTGCGCAGGATCAATTTCAAAGTGAACAATGCGCGCGCGGGGCGCAAACCGGGTGGGCTCGCCGGTGACGCGGTCGTCCAAACGCGCCCCGAAAACCAGCAACAGGTCGGTCTCGTGTAACGCCATGTTGGCGGCGCGAGTGCCGTGCATGCCCACCATCCCGAGATAGTAAGAAGCCACCGGCGGAACCGCGCCGAGGCCGTGAACAGTGGCGAAGGCTGGAATGTTCAGCCGCTCGAGCAATCGCCGCAGCTCGGGGACTGCGCCCGAAAGCTTGGCCCCCGCACCCACCAGCGCGACAGGCTTTTTCGCCTGTTCGAGCAGCGCGATCAGAGTCTTCGAAAACGCCGCGTCCGCGCAGACTTCGTGCGGTTTGGCGCAGGCAATAAACGCGCCCGGCCGTTCAAATTCCATTCCGCCTTTCAGCATGTCAACCGGGAAATCCAGCACCACCGGCCCCGGACGCCCGCTGCGCGCCCAGTGAAATCCTTGCGCGATGACTTCGGGAATCTCCTCGATCGAGCGCACCAGGCGGCTCCACTTGGTCAGTGACAGAGTCAGGCCGAAGACGTCGGTCTCCTGGAAGGCGTCGCTCCCGATCAGCGGGCTGCGCACCTGGCCGGTGATGCAAACCAGTGGAACCGAATCCATCCTGGCATCGGCGATGCCCGTGACCAGGTTGGTCGCTCCTGGTCCGCTGGTGGCGATGGCCACGCCTACTTTCCCTGTGACCCGCGCATAGCCCTCGGCGGCAAACACGGCGCCCTGCTCATGCCGCGTCAGGATGTGGCGCACGCCGCTGCCTTCGAGCGCGTCGTAAAGCGGCATAATCGCACCGCCGGGGTATCCGAACACCAGCTCCACCCCTTCGGCGCGCAGACAGCGCAGAACGATCTCTGCCCCTTTAGGCATTCACGACCTGCCGCCTGGGTTCCCGTGGCGCTCGCGCTTTCCTGCCCTCTTTCGGCAACCACGACATCATGCCGCGCAGTTGTCCGCCGATTTCCTCGATGGGATGAAGCTTCTCGATCTCCCGCAGTGCGCTGAAGTGCCTGCAGCCTGTCTTGTTCTCCGTAATCCATTCCCTGGCGAACGATCCATCCTGAATACGCGCCAGAGTTTCTTTCATTGCCGCGCGCGTCGCGTCGCCCACCACCTGGTTGCCGCGCGTGAGATCGCCATATTCCGCGGTGTTTGAGATCGAATGGCGCATGCGGTCGAGGCCGCCTTCGTAAATCAGGTCCACAATCAGCTTCATCTCGTGCAGACACTCGAAGTACGCCACCTCCGGCTGGTATCCCGCCTCCACCAGGGTTTCGAATCCTTTCTTGATGAGCGAGGTCAGCCCGCCGCACAGCACCGCCTGCTCTCCGAACAGATCGCTCTCGGTCTCCTCTTTGAAAGTCGTCTGCAACACCCCGGCGCGGGTGGAACCGATGCCGTGCGCGTAGCACAGCGCGTACTGGTGCGCGCGTCCGCTCGCATCCTGATGGACGGCAATCAGCGAGGGAACGCCGCGGCCCTCGGCATACATGCGGCGCAACAAGTGCCCCGGGCTCTTGGGGGCAATCATCACCACGTCCACGTCTTCCGGCGGATGGATGGTCTGGAAGTGAATGCTGAAGCCGTGCGAGACGCCCAGAACCTTACCCCCCGTCAGGTGAGGCCGGATCGCCGAGTCGTACAGCTCGCCCTGTGTCTCATCCGGAGTCAGAATCTGAATCCAGTCTGCTCGCTGCGCCGCTTCCCCAGGAGTCACCACGGTCATCCCGTCGGCCTTCGCCTGTTGGGCGCTCGGCCGGTCCGGGTCGAGTCCGACGATGACGTTATATCCGCTGTCGCGCAGGTTCTGCGCCTGCGCGTGTCCCTGGCTGCCGTATCCCAGGATGGCGATGATCTTGTTCGTCAGGACGGTGGGGTTTGCGTCGCGCTCGTAAAAAATGGTGGCCAAGGCGTTTCTCCTAAGGTCTTGGGAAGTGACCCAACCCTCTTGTCATGCCGAGAGGCGCTTGCACGCGGGGCAGGATTTGGTAATCCACTCCTTAAATTTTTGAGCAGGAGACCCGAAGATCCCCTGCTCATCTGTTTGTCCGTCTCTCGCGTACAGGAACAAGACCGGACAGTCCTAAAGACCGACCGGTCGGTTGGTTCCTTGCATCCTAGCCCGCCCCTTTCGTCGCTGTCAAATGAAAATTCTGCTACGGTTGGCTTTCTGGTTGCCCCTGTATATTCTGTGTCGGCGCATGACTCGCGACACAACCATCGACCCCCGCCAGGAAATCCTGCGCACTGCCGCCCGCCTGTTTCAGCAACAGGGTTATGACGCCACCAGCATGAACGACGTGGCTGCCGCGCTAAGGCTCAGCAAAGGGGGCCTTTACCATCACTTTCAGAGCAAGGACGAAATCCTGTTCAACCTGATGGATCACGCCATGACCATCACTCAGGAGCGGGTCGTCAACCCGGTGCGTGCCATCACTGATCCCGAAGAGGCGCTGCGCACCCTCATCCGATTGCACATCGAGGTCGTTTTGAGCCTGCGCGACCGGGAGATCACGGTCATGCTGCACGAGAACCACCCCTTGCCTCCGGTACTTCGCCGCCGCATCAACGCCCGCAAGAAAGACTACGTGCATTTCGTCGAAGGTCTGGTTGCCGAGGCGCAGAAGAAGCGCGGAGCCAGGGGCACGGTCACGCCGCGCGCCGCTGCTTTCGCCCTGCTCGGCATGATCAACTGGATCTACCAGTGGTATCAGCCGGAAGGCTCCCTGCAGTTCGAGGATCTCTCGCGGCAGTACACCGAGATCTTCTTCTCGGGAGTGTTTGACTAGCAGCTCGTGGCTGGCCAAGTGCCAGATGCCAGGTGCCTGGGACCATGCATCTCTTCTCCCAACTTTCCGACCTGCTCGAACAACGCCGCCGAAGCGGCAACCTTTACCACGAGTTTCTGCGCGTGCCCTCGATGAGCGCGGGAGTGTATGTGCTGGCCGCCGGCGCCGCTGATCCCCAGAAGCCGCATCAGCAGGACGAGATGTATTACGTGGTAAGCGGGCGCGCGCGGATGCAGGCGGGTCCGGAAGACCAGGCGGTTGAAGAAGGCAGCGTAATCTTCGTGCCGGCGCAGGTCGAACACCGCTTTTACGACATCACCGAAGAACTCGTCGTGCTGGTTTTCTTCGCTCCCGCGGAAACCGGATGAACTTTGTCCTCCAGCCCATGAACGACGCCGACGGCCCCGCCGTTCTCGAGATCTATCGCCAGGGAATCGCCACCGGCAACGCCACTTTCGAGTCCGAGACTCCTTCGTGGGAAAAGTGGACTGCAGCACACCTGCCGCACTCGCGAATCATCGCACGGAATGGCGCAAGCGTACTCGGCTGGGCGGCGTTAAGCCCGGTCTCCAGCCGCTGCGTTTACGCTGGCGTGGCTGAGGTCTCGATCTACATCGCCGAGGAGGCGCGAGGGTTGGGCGTCGGCCGGGCGCTGCTCGAAGAACTCATCCGGCAGTCGGAGAACAACGGCCTCTGGACGCTGCAAGCGGGTATTTTCCCGGAGAACGAAGCCAGCATTCGTCTCCACAAGTCCTGTGGCTTTCGCGAAGTCGGACGCCGCGAGCGCATCGGCAAGCTGGGCGACCGCTGGCGAGATACAGTGCTGCTCGAAAGGCGCAGCAAGACAGTACCGCATATCTAGTACCGAGCCGAACCAAAACCAATCCCGAACCTGTGAGGACGCCCGTCTCGCACTGGCGAAAAACTGGAGATTGGTTTCAGCCCACCGCTTTAGCGGCGCCGCAAGCCGCTTGTCCTCGAGTGCCCCTCCAGGATCCGAACAGCAAACCAGGTACCCGGTACTTAGGTAGTGGCCACTTCTTTTCCCGGAATCCAGTAAATCTCCTCTTTCAGCACTTCTTTCTGGAAGCCGATGCGGTGCAGGATGCCCTTGCCGTGCTCGATCATGTCGGGATGGCCGCAGAGATAGCCCACGGCGTTTGACCCATTCAATCCCCACAGGTCGGCATACTTGCGCAGTACGTCGTCCACCCGCCCGGTTTCGCCCTTCCACTTCTCGTCGTCCCACGGTCGGCTGACGCAGGGCACATACGTGAGCCAGGGAACCTCATCGGCGACTTTTTGGATTTCCTCGCGGTAGCCGAACTCCCACGAGCGGCTGGCGCCGTTCAACAGAAACAGCTTGTGCTCCCCGCCGAACTTGCCTTCCTTCCAGTCCTTATAAAGCGTGCGGATGTAGCT
The DNA here is from genome assembly GCA_035262225.1 of Terriglobales bacterium. Classification (GTDB taxonomy): domain Bacteria; phylum Acidobacteriota; class Terriglobia; order Terriglobales; family Acidobacteriaceae; genus DATFTE01. The sequence continues at coordinate 3,809 of DATFTE010000204.1, read as the reverse complement.
GACGAAGGGCGCGACTCCGGTGACGGTAGAGACCAGCAAGTGGTTCGTGCGGCCACTCTTCGAGTCAAGCGTGAAGCGCCCCTTCGAGGCCTTGCGCATGAGCAGTTCGTCGCCCAGTTGCAGCTTGTAAAGTTGCGGCGTCAATTCACCGTTCGGCACCAGCTCGAAAAAGAACTCGATCTCGTTTTCGTACGGCGACGACACGATTGAATACGGCCGCTCCGAACGTTTCTCCGGTCCTTGCACTCCCAGGGTGGCGTATTGCCCTGGTGAAAACCTGAATTCGCCGCCCGGCTCGATGCGAATCATCCACAGATCGGGAGCGAAGTCGGCGCGCTTGATGATCCTGGCGTGGAAAAACTTGTCGTCCGGTGTCGTCATGGAGCGAATCCCCTTTTCGAGCTTCGGCCCAAAGATTCCGGTAGTTTACAGGAATCGTCAAGACCTATTGACACGCGCTCGGACGACGCCAGCTTTCTCGACAAACAATCTGGAACCAGTCCTCCGGCGACAACGTATAGCTGTGTGATGCCGCGATTTGACACCCGGTGTGCTCAGCTATATGGTGCTTTCCGTCTGATTTGTCCGCCTTGCCTCCCGAAAGGGTCGCCACCGGTTGCAGCATTTCGCGGAAGTTCCCGAGGAGAAATCATGGTGCGAAAAATCGCTCTCAGCTTGATCCTGACCGCCCTGCTGGCTCCAACGCTTCTGGCACAAACGGTGGACGAAATCGTTGCCAAGCACATCGCCGCCATGGGTGGAGCGGACAAGATCAAGGCCATCAAAACCATCAAGATGAATGGCAAGTTTGAGGCGCAAAGCATGGAAGCGCCCTTCGTCATGGTTATGAAGCAGCCCAACATGCTGCGCAACGAGATTACGGTCCAGGGCCTTGTGCTGGTGCAGGCATGGGACGGCAAGTCGGGCTGGGCCATTGTGCCTTTCACCGGCAAGAAAGATCCCGAGGCGGTGACCGCCGACGAAGCCAAAGAATTGCAGGACCAGGCCGATCTCTGGCCGCTGCTCGATTACCAATCCAAGGGGAACAAGGTGGAACTGCTGGGCAAAGACAAGATCGAAGGCAGCGACGCCTACAAGCTGAAGCTGACCCGCGCCAGCGGGGATGTGGAAATCGTTTATCTTGATACCGACAGTTTTCTCGAAATCAAGGAAGAAGCCACGCGCACCATTCGCGGAAGCGATCAACAAACAGAGACCTCATACTCGGATTACCGCGACACTAACGGATTGATGCTGCCCTTCGCGATTGAAAGCGGCGTGAAGGGAAGTCCCGACAAGCAGAAGATTACCCTGGAAAAGGTCGAGGTCAACCTTCCCGTCGAAGATTCCGTCTTCAAGATGCCCCCGCCCGCTCCGAAGACAGCAGAAAAGCCGGCTGAAAAGCCCAAGAACTAGAGAGGTCTCAAGCCGTCGCGGACCTCCGGGTCCGCGACCGGCGAGTTGCCCTTAAAAAACATGCGATCTTCCGTCGCAGTCGAGAATCCGCTCCCATTTTCAACTTTCCCGCGAGGTCTACATATGTGGAACCGGCCTTTGAGCCTGGTAGTGATGAGTGTGTGTCTCGCAGTCTGCCTGAGTCCCGCGCCCTCCGTGGCCCAACAACTGACTTCCGATACCTTGAGCGGCCTGTGGGCCCGCCCCATTGGCCCCACAGTGATGGGTGGCCGCATTGCTGACATTACGGCGATCGCCGACGGGCAACGTCTCACGGTCTACGTCGGCGCGGCGGGAGGAGGCCTGTGGCGTTCCGTCGATGGCGGCACGACGTTTAAGCCCGTGTTCGACAAGCAGCCCACGCAGTCGATTGGCTCCATCGCCGTCGATCCTTCGCATCCGAAGACTGTCTGGGTCGGCACCGGAGAAAGCTGGGTGCGCAACAGCGTGTCGGTCGGAACCGGACTCTATCGCTCGGCCGACGGCGGCGAGAACTGGCAACAGGTGGGCCTGGCTGACTCCGAACACATCAGCCGTGTGCTGGTGCACCCGGCCAACGGGGATGTGGTCTACGCCTGCGCCCTCGGCCACTTGTGGAACTCCAACGAAGAACGCGGGGTTTTCAAAACCACCGACGGCGGAAAGACCTGGAAAAAAGTCTTGTACGTCGACGACAAGACGGGATGCGCCGAGATGGCGATGGATCCCAGGAATCCTGACACGGTCTATGCCGCGATGTGGCAGGTGCTGCGCCAGCCCTGGACATTTACCTCGGGCGGCCCGGGCAGCGGGTTGTTCAAGACGACCGACGGCGGCACGACCTGGCATCCTGTCCGCAACGGTTTTCCCGCTGGAGACCTGGGCCGCATTGGCGTCGCCGTGGCGGCTTCGAATCCCAGCCGGCTCTATGCCGTGGTCGAAGCGAAGAATCACACGGCACTGTTCCGCTCCGACAACGGCGGCGACACCTGGGTCGAGACCAACAACTCCTTCAATATCAGCGGTCGGCCGTTTTATTTTGCGCGGATCATGGTGGATCCGAACAACCCCGATCGCGTCTACAAACCGGGGTTCGGCCTGACCGTCAGCGATGATGCGGGAAAGAGCTTCAGTTCCGCCTTCAACGGGGATGATTCGGGAGGCGTGCATGGCGACTACCACGCGCTGTGGGTCAACCCCTCGAACTCGGAAGAGGTTTTCTGCGGCAGCGACGGAGGTGTCTACAAGTCGCTCGATCGCGCGAATCACTGGCGATTCCTCAACCAGATCCCCGTGGCCCAGTATTACCACGTAAGCGCCGACACCGACCGTCCCTACAACGTATATGGAGGCTTGCAAGACAACGGAACCTGGATGGGCCCGTCGCGCGCAGTGGGCGGCGTTTCGAACCGCCATTGGAAGAACATCGGCTTCGGTGACGGTTTCTGGGCTTTCAGCGATCCGACTGACCCCGACGTCGTCTATGTCGAATATCAGGGCGGGCACATTTCGCGCGTGCGCAAGTCGACCGAAGAATCGAAGGAGATTCGTCCCCTCCCCGGAGCCGACGATCCCGAGTACCGCTTCAACTGGAATTCGCCCATCCACATGAGCCCCAACCATCCGGGGACCATTTACATCGGAGCCCAGTTTCTGTTTCGCTCGACCGACAAAGGCGAGTCGTGGCAGAAGATTTCGCCCGATCTCACCACCAACGATCCCGAGAAGCAGCAGCAGGAGAAATCCGGTGGACTCACCATCGACAACTCTGACGCCGAACGCTACGAGACCATCTTCACCATCGCCGAGTCGCCCAGGAACGGAGACGTCATCTGGGCCGGAACCGACGACGGCAACGTGCAGATCACCAGAGATGGTGGCAAGAACTGGACCAACGTCGTAAAGAACATCCCCGGCCTTCCCCCGAACATCTGGGTCTCGACCATTGAGGCCGGACACTTCGATGCCGGAACCGCCTACGCCACTTTTGACGGCCATGCCGCCGGCGGCATGAAGCCCTACGTCTACAAGACCACCGACTACGGCCAGACATGGAGCGCGCTCTCCACCCCGGATTTGAAGGGCTACGCCCACGTGGTGCGCGAGGACCTGGTCGATCCCAACCTGCTGTTCGTCGGAACCGAGTCCGGACTGTTTCTCAGCGTGGATGGCGGCAAGAACTGGGCGCAGTTCACCGGCAGGCTGCCGAACGTTGCGGTGCGCGATATCGCTGTTCAGCCCCGGGAGTCTGACTTGCTGCTGGCCACGCACGGCCGGGGCATTTATGTCCTTGACGACCTGACTCCGCTGCGCGCTCTTACCCCGGAAATCCTCGCCTCGGATGCCGCGGTCCTTCCCACCCGGCCCATCGAATT
>DATFTE010000203.1:0-6143 GCA_035262225.1 Terriglobales bacterium | reverse complement strand
TAGTGATGCCGGTCTTGTTAACCACTTCATTGATGATGTCGAGCTTGATCACAGGCAGCCCCCGCGCTAGACTCCAGTCCAGTTCAAGTCATTGATGCTAAGGGACATAAGGGAGATTGTCAACGGGCAGGTATCTCCCGTAATATGGCCTCACCCTCAAAGCAGTCTAGGTCGCCAGCCCTGAGTCTCCATGCGTAATTTGGTAATCGGGCAATCTGGAAAGGCTTCCGGTCCCGAACCGGCTTCCAGAGTGCGAGATTACAAAATTACCCAGTTCCCGTATGCATTAAGGAGTTTCATGCTGAAGAGCGATCGCTGGATCCGTAGGATGGCCTTGGAACATGACATGATTAACCCCTTCTCCGAGAAGCAGGTTCGGGAAGGCGTGGTTTCCTACGGGCTGTCTTCGTATGGTTACGACTTGCGCGTAGCGGACGAGTTCAAGATCTTCACCAACGTGAACTCCTCGATCGTCGACCCCAAACACTTCGATGAGAAGTCGTTCGTAACCACACGGACGGATGTGGCGATCGTCCCGCCGAACTCGTTCGCGCTGGCTCGATCCGTGGAATATTTCAAGATTCCGCGCGATGTGCTCACCATCTGCGTGGGGAAGTCGACCTATGCCCGTTGCGGCATCATCGTCAACGTCACTCCCTTTGAACCCGAATGGGAAGGTTTTGTGACGCTCGAAATCTCCAACACCACCCCGTTACCGGCGCGGATCTACGCGAACGAAGGCCTCTGCCAGATCCTCTTCTTCCAGGGAGATGAAGTCTGCGAAGTGAGCTACGCCGATCGCAAAGGCAAGTATCAGGCGCAGAAGGGGATCGTGCTGCCGAAGTTGTAGAACCTGGGCGACCTCGGCGGAAGGGGAAACGCGCCAAGGGCTTCGGCTAGCTCGTCTTCTCGCTTTCCTTGTACATGTACTTGATGGCGGGCTTGTAGATCATGAGGTTGGGTTGGCCATTACGGGCCAGCTTGATGCAGGATTTGTCATACCACTCGATCATCCCGTGAATTTGTTCGCCATCCCGCAACACCACCACCATCGGCGTGTGCGCCTGCATCTGCTTCTGGTAGTAGAAATTCTCCGCGTTGGTCTGTTCAGGGGGTGCGGTCTTTCTTCCACCTCCGCCCATGGGACGATCGGGGCGTTCGGCGCGGCGTTCTCCGTTGGTCACGGGAGTGTGGTTGTGATCTGCCCGGCTCAAAGTGGGCCGGATCAACTTGCGGTTTGCGAAACCTTCTGCTTCCGGAGATCTCTCGGCAGGCATCGAAATGGCATCCTTCATGGCACCACCTGTATGCACGCTTTGTGCCGCGGACCACAATACGGAGCTGCTAAGATTGTGGGTACGAAGGCGTGAACTTTCCACTTACCGTAGCACAGGACCGCAAGGGATGACAATCCTGAAGAAACCTCGGGCGGACGAGGAGCTTCCGGCGTTCGAAAACAAGCATAACAAGATCGCGGGTCAGGTACGTTCCAGCGCCACCGCGAATGCGTCGAGAGACAGGTTGCGCAAAAGATTGCGCCGCATGCCCCGTTCGACTTCGGCCAGACCCTCCGCGGCTTTTGCGATCCATTCGAAATGGGCGGAGTCCGCCAGCCGCCGCAGTTCCCCCTCGATATCAATGTTACGTACCAGCTCGGGCGTGCCGGAGCTCAGAAAGACCAGATCCTGGAGCAGGGAATAAAGAGCGCGCAACAGGCGCTCCATTTTGTCGCGGCCCTCCGCGCCTGCCCGGTAAGTTTCCGTCACCTTGAAGAGTTCGCTGTGATCGCCCGAGCGCAGCGAAGCCTGAAGCAGGGTCAAGGCGTGAGCGCGGGCGGCGGCATAGACTGCGAGATCGAAGGTCAGGGCACGTCCGACGGCGCCGGCCGACAACCGCGCCACCAGCGAGCGTTGTTTCGGGCTCCAGTCCGTTCGCCGTTTCCCGAGCACGTCCTCAATCTCGTCCACAGGCAACGCGCTCAAGGCGACGGCCATGGAGCGCGAGCGGATGGTCGGCAACAGCTCGCCGGTATTTTCCGTCAGCAGAAAGATGGTCGCGAACTCCGGCGGCTCTTCCAGCACTTTGAGCAGGGAGTTGGCCGCCTCTCTCATGAAGGAGGAGTTGGTGAAAATATAGATTCGCTCCTTCGCCTCCGCCGGACGAAAATAGATGCCCTCGATCATGCGGCGGACCTGGTCCACCTTGATCATCATCTGCGGTGGGTCGGGCGGGATGATGAGAACGTCAGGATGAGTTTGCACGAAGAGCCGAGTCTCTTTCCTGTCGCTCTCGCGCAGGTTTTCCCGGGCTTCGACCGCCTCGGCGATGCGCGTGTCGAGATCCTCCGAGAGAGCGATGCGAGCGCAGTTGGAACAGTGGCCGCAGAAGTCGGGGAGTCCGTCGCTCACCATCGGTGACAGGCAGTTCATTGCTCTGGCCAGCATCAGCGCGAGGGTGTATTTTCCTGCGCCGGCCGGGCCCGCCAGTATGACCCCCTGGGGGAAGCGGTTCCTCGCCAGCAGGTCGCGCAAGTGGCGCACAATTTCCGAATTACCCTGAAAATCACGGAAACCCATAAAAGAAAGCTTCGAGCACTCGGCCCATGCTGAGGATACATGAGAACTGCGGCTGGCTGAAGGTTCGAGGCGACACCGCGCGTCAGGTTTTCCCCAGCTTCAGCTTGCGGCGCACGGCCTCGAGAATCTTCTTGTGCGTTGCGCCGATGGCGCCCCGGGCATCAATCAATGCCACCCGCTGCGGTTCGCGATGGGCGATCTTGAGATAGGCGTTGCGGACGCGCTCGAAGAAGGCGCGACTCTCCTGCTCGAAACGCCCTTCATCGTCCTCTACCCGGGCGCGGGCACGGTTGCGCCGCCGGGCGCGCTCCACGCTCTGCGCAACGTCGGAATCCATCAGGATCGTCAGGTCGGGCTTTAGGTTGCCACACAAGATGCCATGCAACTGCAACACTGCCTCGGATCCCAGCTTACGCCCCCCGCCCTGATAGGCCTCAGTCGAATCGGTAAAACGATCGCAGAGCACGACACGGCCGGCTGCGAGTCCGGGGAGAATCACTTCCTTGATATGTTGAGCGCGCGAGGCAAACATCAGGGCCAGCTCCGCCCTGGCGGACAACCCCGAGGTGGCGGTGTCGACGAGGAGCCGGCGAATCTTTTCTCCGGTTTCGGTTCCGCCCGGTTCGCGGGTCACCACCACATCGAGACCTTGGGCGTCGAGAACCGCCGCGAGTTTTTTCATCTGCGTGCTTTTGCCGCAGCCATCCAATCCTTCGAAAGTGATGAATTTGCCGCGGGGAACGTGGGTCGACACGGCGAAATCATAGCAGAGCACTCCCGGGCGAGTGGCCGGTGCTGCGATCTATGTGTCTTCGCTGATTCCGGCGAACAGGTCTGTCTCCAGCGCCGGCGGCTCAAACCTCATCGACGCGGCGAGATGAAACCACTCCTCAGGGCCAAGCCGCCGCAGGTTCTCCTCAACGCGGGGGAATAACGGCGACTGGCTGCGATGCGCTTTGAATGCGTCGATCTTGGTCTGAAGGTAGTCTCCAATGTGGATGCTGGTGGTCGGTGCCGGAGAGGTGACCGGCGGACGGTCTTGGAGGGCGAGGTTGGCCGTCTGAAAATAGAGTTTTTGCGGCCGGTAGGGGTCGACGCCATCCTTCAGTTGATCGGGATAGCGGTTGTGGCGGCCGGACCACTGAAAGGCCAGAGTGCCAAATACCGATGCCATGGAATGGTCGGTATGCCCCGTGATCCCGCCCTCGGTGCCGAACGTCAACATCACTTGCGGGCGAAACTGACGCACGTGATAGGTCAGGTCGCAGACCACATGATAGAGATCCTGGCAGTAAAGCTTGCCGTCCGGGTAGTTCAGCACGATTCCCCGTGAAACCTTAAGGATCTCGCAAGAGGCGGCGAATTCCTTCCGCCGCATGGCGGAGAGTTCTTCGTCCGATTTTGCCCCGCCACGGTTGCTGGCGGCTTGCCCGGGTGTGAGACAGACAACACAGGTTTCCGCGCCGCGATCGTGATAGAGACGCAGCGAACCGCCGAAGCCCCCGGCTTCGTCGTCCGGATGAGCAGTGATGACCATCATTCGGCGCATAAGTCCATTCTATCGGATGGGGGATGTGACTCGCGGACGCGAAAGATAGCACTCGGCATTCAACCAGACCGAGTCTCTTGTCATCTCCGGCGAACCTTCCTGGCGGATGAATGCTCGGCTCACACCGCTTCTTCCGCGACTTCCTGGGGGTCCTCGAGCATGAAGGCCAGCACTTCCTGCGGCACGGGAGCATTCCACACGGGAGCGAACGATTGCCGGTGCAAAGGAGACGGCCCGTGCTCGCGCAGGGCCGCGAGGTGATGTGGCGTGCTGTAGCCCTTGTTGGAAGCCAGTCCATAGGCGGGGAAAACCGGATCCCACTCGCGGACCAAGCGGTCGCGCTCCACCTTGGCGATGATGGAGGCCGCGGCGATCGAGGCGGAGAGCGCATCGCCGTGAATGAGCGCGCACTGCGCCAGGGTGCTGTCCAGACGTACAGCGTCGATGAGAAGGTAGTCGGGCGCCGGCAGCAGCTGGTTTACTGCCTCGAGCATGGCGACGCGCGAAGCCTGGTAAATATTGATTTGATCGATGCGGGCGGCATCTACGGCGGAGATCGCCCAGGCCAGTGCGTGTTCACGAATCCGCTGCGCCAGAATCTCGCGGCGCTCGGCGGGCAGTAACTTGGAATCGCGCAAGCCACGAATGCGATAGTCGCGATCGAGGATCACGGCCGCTGCCACCACCGGCCCAAACAGAGATCCGCGTCCCACTTCATCTACGCCTGCCACCAGGCAGGCTCCTGATTCCCAGGCCTTCTTCTCGTAGCGCAGCGTGCATCGCAGGCTCTTCAGCAGGCGCAGTTTTTCTGCCGACGGAGAGAGTTTCTTTCCTGAGGCGCGCTTGATCTTCCGAGCCATGAAACGGGATGAAGGCATCATCGCCTGAGAGGCGCGCCGGTGCAACTGTGAATTACCTGCACAGTCAATAAGTCCCGGCGGGTCAACAAATCCAGGTAACGTTACCGCGCCGTGACCGGGGTAAATTGATGCTTTGTTTTTCCCGGGTTACGTTTGAATCTCTGGAGTTCGATAGCTGCCGTGAGCGAACAGTCTGCCAACGCGTCCCTTGACCGCCTTGACAAGCGAATCCACGTGGCCCTGCCGATTCGCGTCACTTGCTGGCACGGCGCAAGTAAGCCCAGCCTGGAGGTGGCCTGCACCTACGACATTTCCGCTCGCGGGGCACGCGTCACCGGCTTGCGAGCGGTGAAGCAGGCCGGGGAAATCATTGCCGTCGAGCGCGGGCGCAGCCGGGTGTTTTGCCGCGTGGTCTGGGTGGGAGAAACTGACAGCGAACTGCCTGGCCAGGTGGGAATCCAGTGCGTTGATTCAGAGCGGACGATGTGGGAGGCCGAACTGCGCGACATGGAAGAGGTCTACGAGGCCATGCGCCAAGGCGGGCTTCATCGCCTGCAGTTGGGCGGGAGCAGCCTGGGCGGCAATCGGCGCCGGCATCCGCGCTACCTCACCCCTGGAATCGCCGTACTTTCCAAGCTCAGCCCCACGGCTGCGACAGAAGCCAGCCTGAAGAATCTCTCCGAACTGGGATGTCTGCTCGAAACCACCGAGCCCATCAGCCCGGGATTGGATCTGAAGCTGGTGCTGAATGTCTCCCGGTTCGATTTCAGCGTGAAGGGACGTGTGCGCCACAGCCTGCCGAAACTCGGGGCTGGGATTGAGTTCCGGGAGATTCGCAGGGGTGACCGCCAGGTCCTCGAGTACCTCTTACGCAAGTTCGGACAAGCGCTCAAGGCAGGGACACCGGCATCCTTGTTGGCCTATGCCTCCGCCGTTCTCTAGTTCAGCGGAAGACGCTACTTCGCCGCGACTGCTTCGGTCCGTTCCTTCTCCACGTCTTTGAGTCGAGCCGCCTTGCCGCGCAAGGCGCGCAGGTAATAAAGCTTCGCTCGCCGCACCTTGGACGAGCGAATCAGTTCGACCTTGTCGATGACGCGCGAATTCACCGGAAAGATGCGCTCCACGCCGTGACCGAAGCTCATCTTGCGCACCGTGAAA
>DATFTE010000202.1:0-23514 GCA_035262225.1 Terriglobales bacterium | reverse complement strand
TCAACAGCGGAGTAATGGGCGGCTGCGATCTTCCACGGAGGGTTCACAACCAGCCAGAACAGGCTCGCGCTCGAGGTGACAAACAGCAGCACCGTCCAGCGATCGTAACGTGCCAGCAGACTGTGCCCTCCAACGTTGTAGCAGGCGAAAGCAAACGCCGCCAGCATCGCCGCCACGACGCCCAGGGTATCGAGTCGCACGCCGCCCGGGCCCACCCTGCCGATGACCAGAACAATTCCCGCAAGCGCCAGCGCAACCGCCACCACGCGTTGCGCCGTCGCTCGCTCGAGCCCGCGCATCACCATGTAGAGCAGAACCCACACCGGCGCGGTGTACTGCAGGATGATGGCCACGGCGACATTGGTCCGCTGAATCGCCAGGTAGTAAAAGTAATTCGATGCCGCCACGCCAAAAATGCCAAGCAGAAACAACCGCCATGTATCGCTCGCGGGCAAGCGCAGCCGTCCCGCTCCCCGCGAGAGCCAGAGCACGGGCAACAGCACCAGGAAAGAAAAGGTCACACGCGACTGTGACAGGATCAGGGGATCAATCGGGCGCAGCGCTTCTCCCTGCGGAAGCAGGCGCCCGGTGAAGGCGGCGCGCCCCAGCGTCGCCGCCACTCCCCACAGGAACGTGGCCGAGGCGATATAGAAGTATCCGCGTGCGGGATGCGCTCTAGGAGCCAAGCAGTTGGATCAGGCCCTGCGGGCCCGAACTCGATCGTGACCGGTTGAGACACGGCCGGCGTCTCTACGGCAAGATAGCAGATGGCCGGGAATCACTTCACCGCCGCCAGCTCTTCGGTATACTCGATCTGATAGCTGATCTTGGCGGTCTTCTCGAGCATCGCCGACACCGAACAGTATTTCTCTTCCGAGAGCTTCACGGCATCTTCGACCGCTTTATGCGACACCTTGCCACCGACCCGGTAGGTGAGACGGATCTCAGTATAAACAGCGGGCGGTTGGGCAGCACGCTCGGCCTGGGCGCGCACCTCCACACTGGTAAACGGTTCGCGCTTTTTGCCGAGGATGCTGACCACATCGTATCCCGTGCAACCACAGAGGGCGATCAGCACCAGTTCGATCGGGCTGGCCGCTGACTTCTTGTCACCATCCATGACGACGGCGTGTCCACTTGACGCCTCGCCCACAAATTGCTGACCCTGCGTCCAGAGAGTTTTGGCTTCAATCATGAGACTCACTTCCGTTTATTGTCGGTTTTGGCTTGTTGCTTTCTGAAGGAAAACCATTCTCCGCCGCCGTTCGAACCAGCTGGTTCTCTTCGCATTTTAGATCAATCAAAAAGCGTTCGGGATTCACCGGTTCTTCCACCCGTTTCACCCATAAGGCCGTCTCGTCAACCTTGCGCTTGCAACGCCAGGTGTGGCAAGGCAACGGTTCATCATCTCCGGTTATCCGTCCTGGGCTCGGGATGGATGAGCACGCGGAACAGTTCCGGAGCTTCCTGCTTGAAGCGGATTTCGAGTTCGGTCTGAATGTCGTGCACGCGCGTGAGGGGGAGATCGTCGGCCATGGTGCAGTGGCAGGAGACGTAAAGCCGGCCACGCACGCGCTTGAGATGGAATTCGTGCATGTCGAGCACTTCCGGGAATTCCTCGGCGATCTTCTTCAGGCGCCTTACCAGATCCGCGTCGCGAACGATCTCGTCGCCGGTTTCAATCGTCGCCGGCTCGCTCTCGATGTGCGTGAGGATCGAGGAAATCTCCGGCACGTCCTGACGCATTTCCGATTCCAGAACCGTGACCCGGTCGTGAGCGTCCTTCAAGCTGAGGCGTTCATCGAGTTCCAGATGCTGTTCCACGTGCAGCTGTCCTTCCAGATCCTGCACGCTGACGTCGTGAACATTGAAGTTGTTGCGGGTGGCGACGGCGCGGATGCGGTCAAAGATGTTTTCCGTATTCACCGCGCGGGGCACCGAATGCACCAGCACGTCGGCGTCGGGAAGCATGCGGTGGACGGCATCGGTGACCGCTTCGGCGACCTGGCCGGAGCGCTGAAACGTCACGTTTCGTGCCAGCCCGATGGACAAGTCGACGAAATAACGATTCCCGCCGCGGCGGATGCGCACGCGATCCACCTCCAGCAATCCATCCACGCCCGAAACTGCGGCAATGATGCGGGTACGCACTCCCGCCGGCGCCGCATCCAGCAACGCGTCGATGGTCCTGCGCGCCAGCCGCCAGCTGACCCAGGTCACCACTCCGGCCACGAAAAGCGCGGCCACGGGATCGGCATTGCGCAACCAGTCGATTCCGGTAATCCGCCCCAGCAGAACCAGTAACAACCCGACAATCACCACCCCGCTCGACCAGATGTCGGTGGAAAAATGCAGGGCATCGGCCTCGAGCGCCTGGCTGTCGTACTTGACGGCGATGCGGCCCAGTGCGCGCGATCGCCAAAAATCCACTGCCATGGAGGCAAACATCACCAGAAACGCCGCCAGGCTGGGCTCGATTTCCACGTGATGGAGAAACAGGCGCCGGATAGCCTCGTAGACGATCCAGATACAGGTCAGCAGCAGGAGCGTGGTTTCAAGGAAAGCGGAAAAGTTTTCCACTTTCCCATGGCCGTACGGGTGGTCGATGTCGGCCGGTTTGTCAGATACGCGGACGGAAAAGAAGGTTATAATGGCAGCGATCAGATCGAGTCCGGAGTGGGCTGCTTCGGAAAGAATGCCCAGGCTGCCGGTTGTTACACCGACTACAATCTTGAGTGCGGTAATGGCCACCGCTGCCAGGACGGAGTTCCCTGCCACGGCGCGCTTTTCCGCACGCATGGATTCTGAGCTGTAAAGTGCAGGTGATCCCGGCATGGGCACATTATCGCTGTACCGCAATGGTCCGTCACTCCCTCGCGGACAGGCTGTAACGGGGCCGCCGCAACTCTGGACTAGGATTTTCTGTTACTTCGACCCTTCTGGAGGATTTCTTATTATGACCCATCGTGGGTTGGTATGTCTGCTTCTGCTGGGGACTGCAGCCTGGGGGCAGGCAGCAAAACCAACGGCTTCGACAACGGCACCGGCCGCTCAGGCGAGTGAGGCGAGCGAGGATAAGGAGGCAAAGGCTCCCGATCCCTCGAAGGTCGCGCCTGATGCTGCGGTCGTCACTATTCCCGGACTTTGCAACGCCCCGGCCAGCCAGAGCGCATCGGGCGACTGCAAGACGGTCATCACCAAACAAGAGTTTGAGGACCTGGTTCAGGCCCTGGCCCCGAACATGCCGCTTCCGGCCCGGCGTCAGCTGGCCACCCGCTACGCCAGCGGGCTGATGATGGCCCACCAGGCCGAGGAGATGGGGCTCGCCAAAGGCCCGCACTATGACGAAATGATGAAGATCAGCCGCATCCAGGTGCTGGCGCAGGAACTGCAGCGCAGCATGCAGGAGAAGGCTGACCAGATTCCCGACAAGGACATCCAGGACTACTACAACGCCAACAAGTCGCAATTCGAAGAAGCCGATCTGCACCGCCTGTTCGTTCCCCGGAACAAGCAGATGGATCCGCCGAAGGAAAAGCTGAGCGACGAGGCGATGAAGAAGCGCCAGGAAGACGCCGAGGCCTCCATGAAGGCGCTGGCGACGAGACTCCAAGCGCGTGCCGCGGCGGGTGAGGACTTCGACAAACTGCAGGTCGAAGCCTTTACCGGTGCCGGCTTGAAGGCCAAGGCCCCCAACACCGCGATGGGCAAGATCCGGAAAACGGCGCTGCCTCCAGCCCACGGTTCGGCCTTCGATCTGAAGACCGGGCAGGTCTCCCCCCTGATCTCCGACGGTTCCGGCTTCTTTGTCTACAAGATGGGCGAGAAGGAAACTCTGCCGGTCGACAAAGCGAAAGAAGAGATTCACAACATCCTGCGTGGCCAGCGTCTGCAGGAATCGATGGAAGCCATGCAGAAGTCGGTCAATCCCACGCTGAACGATGATTACTTTGGGCCGGAAGGGCCGGCGCGACCGGGTTTCATGGGTGGCGGCATGAAGTCACCGCATCCGGTTGCAGGCAAGGGCCCTGCGGCGACCCAGAGCACTGAGCCCAAGTAATGTCGGGTGCCAAACCCACGGTCGTGGTCACCGGCATTGCCGGGAATCTCGGCCAGCGTTTATTGCCGCAGCTGGCGGAGTTTCAGGTCATCGGCATTGACCTGAAACCGCCGGCCGGCAACTCTCCGGACCGCTTTGTCGCCCTCGACCTGGGCGAAGAAGAGTCCTGCCGCGAGCTTTACCTTCTCCTGCGCAACACCGGCCCCATCGCCGTCATCCATCTTGCCTTCGTGATGGACCAGGTCCGCACGGGCGTCCTGGACGTCGATCGCATGTGGCACATCAACGTCGCGGGAACAGCCCGGGTCATGGAAGCCATCACCGAGGCCAACCGTGACGGCGCGATCGTGGAGAAATTCATTTTTCCCAGCAGCGTGTCTGTCTATGGTCCCAGCCTGCCCGGCCCAGTCACCGAAGAGTTTCCCCTGGGCGCTCACACGCTGCCGTACGCCGTCCACAAAATGGAGTGCGACCGTGTGGTGCAGCAGCGCGCGCCGTCGCTGCGCGGATGCAGCGCCTTCCTGCTTCGCCCCCACATTTTTGTCGGGGCCAGCATGGAGAACTACATGGTTGGCGCCTTTCGCGGCACCCCCAACGGGCGCTCCCGGCGCGCGCAACGCATGCGTTCTGAGGGCAGGCGCCTGTCCTGCTTGCTGCCCTACGGAAAGAAATACCTGGAGAACCACATCCAGTTCGTGCACGTCGATGACATGGCCAACTTGCTGGCATTCATCGTGCGCAAGAAAGAGCCCGAGGCGCAGCGGCTCACCGTCCTCAATGTTGCCGGTCGTGGCGAATCGCTAACCTTCGCCCAATGCATCGAGATGGCTCACGCCTCCCTGGTGCGGGTCCCGGGAAAAACTGCGATGCGCGTGGTGCTGCAGCTGCTGTGGAAGTGGGGCGTCTCCGCCATCCCTCCCGAAGCTCTTCCCTACATGACCGGCGAGTACACCATGAACACCGAACGCCTGCGCAAGTTCCTGGGTCCGGAATACGAACGCGTCATCCGCCACACCGTCGCCGATGCTTTTGCCGACAGCTTCGCCCGACCCTTGCAGGCCGCGGCCCAGGGCTCCGCCGCCGATTAGTGGCCCGCGCCACTCGAACCCAATTTCCCCTCCCCAATCACAGCGACCACTCCTGATCGGCGGTAAGCTACTATCGCAGGCGAGGTCGCTGCCATGACCGCAGTCGAATGGTCGAAATCCCACTTCGAATATGGACGCAAGCTCGTGAACTCGGGGCTTGAAGGTGCACACCAGGGCGAGGAAGCCTTCCTCCAGGGAGAACACCTGGCTCCTTTTCTCGGTTACTCTGCCCGCAAAGCCCTCACGCCAGCCGCCGTTGGAGCCTGCCTGGGAGCGGCGAGTAGCCGCCCGTGGAATGGAGACCGTTCCGCCTCGAGAACCATTGCCTGCGCCCTCTTCGGCGGGCTGGTCGGGTTCGCGATCGGTTTGGGGTGGGCGGGCCGTCGCCTCACTGCCAGTGTCGTGTCCTCAGCCATGAAGAATATGGAGAAAACCCGGGACGAGCGCTGGCTGGAAAAAAATCCCATCGACTACGCGTGATGCCGTTCGGCGGCAGCCGCTCCGCAATCAGTTGCGTAAGACCAGACCCGCAGCCCCATGCCGTCGCGTTGATACGGAAAAGCTGGCGCAGATTCCGACGTCTGCTCGCACCACCGGGCCTCACGTGTCAAACACCGCTGGAGTCAAACGATTCGGCAGCAAGGTTAAAAGTACCGAGAACAAAGTCTCTACGCTTCCGTGTGCAAACCCTTTCATATTGACAAGCCGGGTTTTGCGTCCCAAACTTCGGCAAGTGGAAAAGCGTCACTTAGTGGGTTTTTTGCGCCGAATTGGTTACCGCGATAGCGCGGAATGAAAGAGCTCTTCGGATCCTCGCGCCTGAAGATCACGAAGCGGAACTCGCAGTCAGCGTATTACGATGAAGGAGCCCGTATGAATGGAGCTTCACTCTCCAGGCGAATTGGTCTGCTGCTTCTTACACTGACCTTAGCCGCGACCTTCTTATTCACGCTGGGTCATGTTACGCCCGCACGAGTAAGTGCTCAGACCACTCTGGGAGGCCCCCTGTCGGGATTGACCAGCGGCCAATTGCTGCACTTTCAGATCGGCATGACCCAGTTCGACTTTCCCTGGGATCCGGTGCACGGGCTCGGTCCCGTCTTCACCAACACCAATTGCAACAACTGCCACGCCCTGCCGGTTTTCGGTGGTTATAACAGCACGCTGCGCACCACCTTTTTCGGCACGCTAAACAGTGACGGCAGCTTCAATGCGCTGACCAACAAAGGCGGATTCGTGCTGCAACCCTTGAGCGTCAGCAAGTTCATTCGCGGCTGCGCTCTCGCAGGTGAGACCACGACGAACACTGGCGCGACCATCGTTGCGCAACGCGTGCCCCCGCCGCTGTTCGGCGATGGCCTGATCAATGGCATCGACGACGCGACCATCATCGCGAACTCGGGATCCAAAGGCATGGGCATCTCCGGCGTCGCCAACATGATCACCGACTACGACGGCATGAGCCGCGTCGGACACTTCGGGCGGAAAGCGCAGTTCGCCTCCCTGCTGCAAGTGGTGGGCGAGGCCTTTCTGCACGACATTGGCATCACCAATCCTGTGGCCCCCACGGAAGATTGTCCGCAAGGCAACTGCAACGTTCCGAAAATATGCTTTAAGAAGTCGCAGACCCAGCTCAACGACCTCAACGGAGTGGAGACCATCCAGATCTTCGACTTTGTGGTGTACCTTGCTCCCAACGTGCCGGGAACCGGGAACACCAACGGCCAGGCGCAGTTCAACAATGTCGGCTGCAACCTGTGCCACACCGTGACCTACCAGACGGACCCGGCAGTCTCAATCCCCACCGACTTCCTGGGACACTTCAACGGACCCATCGCCGCTCTGAGCAATCAACCGGTGAACCTGTACTCCGACCTGCTGCTGCACCACATGGGACCGCTTCTTGCCGACGGGATCGGCGGATCGGCCGCCGGTTTCGGCCAGGCCACCGGAGATCAGTGGCGCACGGCGCCGTTGTGGGGGCTTTCCTTCCGCACCGTCTATCTCCACGACGGCCGCGATAGCAGCGTGATGCAGGCTATCGAAGATCACTTCAGCCTGAGCAACGGGACTTATCCCGACTCCGAAGCCAACCAGGTGATCACTAACTTCAATAACCTGATGCCGTCGGATCAGACCGACCTGATTACCTTCATCAACTCGCTATGAGTGCGGCGAGTTCTGGATTTACCACACGGAGCCTTCGGGCTCCGTGCTTTTTTGCACCCATGAAAGACCGTCGCTGCGCTTTTGGGTGGAAGCTTTCTTCGGGGAAAAGACGCTAGGCAACCCCTCGCCCCTGCCGCGCTACAATGGGTGCAAGAAACCGCCATGTCCACCACTACGCGTCCAATGCGTCCGGAAACCTCGTCGGCAGAAATTCCAGCGGTCCCCCTCACCATTGAGGGCTACAGCGTCCTCCACCAGATGATGCGCATCCGCTGGTCGGCCTGGCGGCAGTTGCGCGCCTCGCAGAAGACCGACATTGTGCACGAGGCCGCCGGCGTGCTCGGCAAAATGGAGAACAATACCTCCGGCCAGTCGGCGCTCTACTCCCTGCTCGGTCACAAGGGCGACCTGATGTTCGTCCACTTCCGCAACTCCTTTGACGATCTGAATCAGGCCGAACTGCACCTCTCGCGCATGCGCCTGGGCGACTACCTCGAGCCGTCGTCTTCCTATTTGTCGGTCATCGAACTGGGGCTCTACGAATCCACGATCAAGACTTACAAGACGCTCACCGACCGTGGCATTGAGCCGCACTCGGAAGAATGGAACCGCGAGATCGCTGAGACTCTGAAGCGGCAGAAGGAAGCCATGCATCCCCGGCTCTACCCGGAGCTGCCCAGGCATCGCTACATCTGCTTCTATCCCATGGACCGCCGCCGCGGCGAAGACAAGAACTGGTACACCGTACCCATTGAAGAACGCGCCCGGCAGATGAGCGAGCACGGCCTGGTCGGACGCCGCTACGCCGGCGAAGTCCGCCAGATCATCACCGGCTCCATCGGCTACGACGACTGGGAGTGGGGCGTCGACCTGTTCGCCGACGACCCGCTGGTATTCAAGAAGCTGATTTACGAAATGCGCTTCGACGAAGTCTCCGCCGTTTACGCGCTGTTCGGAACCTTCTACGTCGGAGTGCGCGTTACGGCGGCGTGCCTGGGCCGGTTGCTCAAAGGCGAGCTGCCGAAGTAAAGAACCAGAATCCCGATCCCCGAAGGGGCCGGGCACGACTCAGGAAGTGACGGGCCTGTGTTCGCCGCGCAGCGAACAGGAGTGCCGCCATCCTCTGCGGCTGTTCTCCGAGCTCTCTCGCTTTTAACAATCTCTTCGCGAGCTTTGCGGTTATGCTTTACTTCCGGGAAGAGGAGACCGCGGAGAATGGAACCACTGACGTATTTCACTGTGTACGTGAGACTCGAGACACAGGACCAGGCATGCGACTGATTGAATACAACGAAGCCAGCCCCGAAGTCCGCACCGTCTATGACGACATCATGGCGACGCGCAAAACCGATTGGATCAACAATTTCTGGAAGGCTCTCGCCCACGACCCGGCCACCCTCCGGCGCACCTGGGAAAGCATCAAGCAGATCATGGCTCCGGGCGCCCTCGACCCGCTCACCAAGGAGATGATCTACGTCGCCGTCAGCGTCAGCAATCAGTGCGGCTATTGCATCGCCTCGCACACCGCCGCAGCCCGCAAGAAAGGCATGAGCGACGCCATGTTTCACGAACTGATGGCCGTCGTCGGCATGGCCAACGAAAGCAACCGCCTGGCAGCCGGGTATCAGGTAGAAATCGACGAGCAGTTCAAGGCCTAGGCGTTGGCCTTTGGCCCGGGCCTGAGTACAAAATCCTGGAGCCGCATTCGCTTTGCGTTCTTCGCGATCTTTGCGGGAAGAAGCGTCGACTATGCTCTCCCACTCTTCCATCGCCGCCGCCATCCGCCGCATTCCCCGCGGGAAAGTTTCCACCTATGGTGCGGTCGCCCGCGCCGCCGGATATCCTCGCGGAGCCCGCCTCGTCGCCAGAGTCCTGCGTGAGGCTTTCGATCTGCCCTGGCAAAGAGTGTTGGGCGCGGGAGGCCAGATCAAGCTGCAGGGCGAGTCCGCCGCCGAACAGCGGTTCCGCCTGCAGGCTGAAGGCGTCACTTTCCGCGGCCGCCGGGTCGACATGAAGCTACACGAATTCCACTTCGCAAAAACCGGGAAGAAGCAGGCGCGAACTCGAAGGGGAAGAAGGTAAACCGGTCGCAACCGCTATTACGCGGCTGCGCCCTTGCGGAATGATTCGATGGCCTGCTCTTCGCTGCCGTAGACCTCGAACACGGTGACCAGTTTTGTGACCTGGAGAAGATCACCCACCCGCTGCGTCAGGTTCGCGAGCTTGATCGCGCCCCCGGAAGTACGGGCCGTCGTGTAAAGCGACACCAGCGTTCCCAATCCGCCGGAATCGATGTAGTTTACGCCGCCCAGGTTCAGCACGATGCGCTTGTTTTCTGCGATCAGTTTGCGCATTGTGTCGCGCAACATGGCCGACTCTTCGCCAAAGACAATACGCCCGTGGCAGTCAACAATCAGAATGCCGTCCAGAGTGCGAGTGTTCAGGCTTAATTGCACAGGGCCCTCCTCAGCCCGGCCGCAAGCCCGGACTGCGATAGAAGCCTAACTTGTCAGCATTCGGTTTCGCAAGGGCATACTGGCGGCCACGCAGGAACAGCCACCCCGGCGGTCCGCCGGGCGCACCGAGGCCATCAGCCCGACCGGCTGAATCCAGCCCGCTCTCCATACCGTATAATCAGAGTTTCCTTACCATGAGCTACCAGGTTCTGGCGCGCAAATACCGGCCGCAGAAGTTCTCCGAAGTCATCGGGCAGGAACACGTTACGCGGACGTTCAAGAACGCCCTGGCGCAGGGCCGGACCGCGCACGGCTACATTTTCAGCGGCCATCGCGGCATTGGCAAGACCACGGTTGCGCGTATCCTGGCGATGGCCCTGAACTGCCGCTCCTCGGACAAACCCGTCACCGAGCCCTGCGGAGTCTGCGACTCCTGTACCGAGATCCGCGCCGGCAATTCGGTCGACGTCATCGAAATCGACGCTGCCACCAATCGCGGGATTGACGAAATCCGGGAGCTGCGCGAGGCAGCACGCTACCGTCCGGCGCGCGACCGCTTCAAGATTTATATCCTCGACGAAGCGCATCAGATCACTGACGCTGCCTTCAACGCCCTGCTGAAAACTCTCGAGGAGCCCCCCGGACACGTGGTCTTCATGCTGGCCACCACGCAGCCCGAAGACATCCCCCAGACCATCCGTTCGCGCTGCCAGCACTTCAGCTTTCGCGCCGTCCGCTTCGAAGAAATCCAGGCGCAGCTGCGCGACCTGGTCGGACGGGAAAACGTCGCCGCCGATGACGATGCTCTCGCCCTGCTGTCTGAAGCCGGCGACGGATCCATGCGCGACGCGCTGTCCATTCTCGATCAGGCGATCGCTTCCTCCGAAGGACGTTTGACCGCCGAAGCCGTCCGCCGGCTGGTTGGCGCTGCCCCCTCGGGGGTGATGGAAGAGGTGATGCAAGCGGTGGCGCGCAGCTCGAGCGAGGACGTCCTGCGCCTCGTCGACCGCCTGATCGGCGAGGGCCACAGCCCCGCCCATTTCGCCCGCCAGTTGGTGCGATTCTTGCGCAATAGCATAGTGGCCAAGGTTGCCGGCGGCGAATCTTCCCTGCTGCAGATTTCGAGCGACGAACGCCAGCGGGTGGCGCGGGTGGCCGAACTGTTCAGTGAGGAGGATCTGTCCCGCCACTTGCAGATCATGCTGCGCACGCACGGCGAGATCGGATACCGGCACGAACAGCGCTTTCACCTCGAACTCGGCCTGTTGAAGATGGTGCACGCGCAGCGCCTGCTGCCGCTCGAGCAGTTACTGAGCGACGCGTCCGCGCCCGGCACGGCGCATCCCAGCGGAAGAACGGCCCTGGCTGGGGACACTCGCCGGCCGGGACCGCCCCAGCGGACAAATGCCATATCCCCCTTTGCCGCTGATTCCGCGCGCAAGGCAGGATCGAGAACAGAGATGTCAGCCGAGAGCACGCCCCTCGGCGGTCCGCGAGCGGTGTCCGACACCTCTCCCGCGGTGGTGATGGGAGCAGCCGCCCCCGCCACCACCCCCGATCGCAGGACCGAGTCCGAGACTGCACCCGCCGTGGTCGCCGAACCGGGGAAACTCGACAGCCTCCGCCAGGCCGTGCTGAATAGCTTGGGAGGACAGTTGGTGCTGATATCGATGCTCGATGCCGGCGAGTGGCGCGTCGAGGGCAATGAATTGATCATCCAGGTTGCCGCCTCTCCCACGGTCATCGATATGTCCGTGAGCGCCGACGCCCGCCGCATGATGGCGGGCGCCGCCAGCGGAGCCATCGGCCGCGCTGTAAAGTTACGTGTCATTTCAGGGGGGCCGGCGCAACCCTCGCATTCCAACCGCCCCTCCCCGAATGGCGGCGGGCGCAGCCGCGCCGAGCAGGAATCGGTGGTCCAGCGCATGAAAGAGAAATTCGGCGCCGAGATCCGTACCATCATCGACTATCGGGATAAGCGCTGAATACCGGAACCCGGAGCCTGAAGCCCAGACACCAAAACCGAGGCCACACATGAGCGGATTCAACCTTCAAGAACTGATGTCGCAGGCCAAGCAGCAGTACGACGTTCTGCAGAAGAAACTGCAGGAGACCGTCGTGGAATCCTCGTCCGGCGGAGGCAGCGTCACCGTGAAGATGGACGGACGCAAGCAGGTCCTGAGCATCAGGATTGATCCGGAGACCGTCAAGTCGGGCGACATCGAGATGCTCGAGGACCTGGTGACTGCGGCCGTGAATGGCGCCAGCCGCAAGGTGGACGAAGCCATGCAGTCCACCATGGGCGGCATGTTGGGCGGCTTGGGCATCCCCGGGCTGTAGACTGTGAATCGAGCCCTGGAGGCGAACCTCGAACCCGGGCTGCGATGGAGCGACAGCCGCCTAAGCATAAGGCACCGACCGAGTCCTGTAAGTCGACCGAAACTCAAACGCTACCAGCGACGACCCATGTCCAAATTCGCAGAACCGATGGCGCGATTGATCGAGGAATTGAAGAAGCTGCCCGGCGTGGGCGGCAAAAGCGCGCAGCGGCTGGCCTTCCACATCCTGCGCTCCAGCGACGACGACGCCGAAGCCCTGGCGGCCGCCGTGCGTGACGTCAAGGCCAGCCTGCGCTTGTGCTCCGTCTGCAACAACATCACCGATGTCGATCCCTGCAGCTATTGCAGCAGCCCGACCCGCAATCAGCGCCTGGTCTGCGTGGTCGAGGAGCCCACCAACATCGCCGCCATCGAGAAGACCAAACACTTCAACGGCACCTATCACGTGCTCCACGGATCGCTCTCTCCCCTGCACGGCGTGGGCCCGGACCAGCTACGGATCACAAACCTGCTGCGCCGGGTCGAAAGTGGACAGGTCGACGAAGTCATCATCGCCACCAACCCCACGGTCGAGGGCGAGGCGACCGCCGTCTACTTGTCGCAGCAGTTGCGCCGCCCGGGCCTGCGCGTCACCCGCATCGCCATGGGCATCCCCGTCGGCAGCGACATCGAATACGCCGACGAAATTACCATGCTCAAAGCTATGGAGGGCCGCAGGGATCTTTAAGAAGCAAGCAAGCGACCAGTTGCATCGACGGTCCTGCCGCGCGGAGCGCCGAAAGAAGCCGCAAATTCGCGGCAAATGTGCAATCTTATTGTTCTCGAGATAGCCCAACCGCGTCTTTACCGGCAGATCAAAAACACTTTAAATCGCCCGCAATCAACAGGTTTCGACGATTTACCTGCGGAAATGCTTGAACCGCAGGTTGGCACGGGGCTTGCACCCACCCTGTCGTTCATCGACCGCGCAATTTTTCTGACGCGGAAGATCGTTCTGGCACAAACAGCCAGCATGCACCTTCGGCGCCAGCCATGCGCCGCGCTCGGATGTAACCGCATCCCTACTCGACGCTACGAGAGACCGGGCCAACCAGCCCGGTTTTCCTTTGCACCTCAAAAACACAGTTAATAAGTAACGGCTGTTCCCGCCCGACAGCTGCGAGGCGGCCACCTCCGCGCCTGGTTCTGCGCGCTCTCCCGTTTTGCGATTTTCCGCCCTTCAGCCCCCGCGCGAAGCTTCCCCTTCGAGAAACACATTTGCTTCTTCCGAGGGCGCAACTATGCCTTCCGGCATTGCCCCGCGATTGTATTCCGCCATGCGGTTCTTCCACTTCAGAAAATCGGTGATGCTCTGTGGCTCGATGCGAATTTCCACTCGCCGCAGGCTGGCCAGCAGCAGATTCATTTCGCAGCGGAGGCCAGCCGCCGTGCGCAGGTCGCGGCCCGAAGCCCGCGTGATCGTGACTTTGCGGTTGTGCCACTCGAGCAGTCCCCAGCGCTCCGGCAAGTCGGCGACGGAAATCAATCCTCGCGGAGCGAGGAAGTAGCGCTCGCAGCCCACGCCGGTGCGCGGATCCCTCCGGAAAGGCTTGTCGCGGTCCGCCAGAAAATCCGCGTGCGAAACTTTACATTCCACCAGCACGGAGTGGCAGGCACGCTTCCAGCCGATCGCGTCCGGCACCTCGCCGCTCGCGCACGCCTGCTCGGAAAGAACCACTCCGCACTGATACGAGCGCAGCCAGCGTACCGCGACGGAAACCAGTTGAGCGTGGGTCATGAAGCGAAGATAAACGAAGGCAGAAACCACCGGGAGTGGCTGCCCGGTTTCTGGCCGACACGCTGCGAACCGCACCCAAACAGACCGAGTCCGCGTCAGCGGACGGTACGGCAATCTCAGCTAACCAGCTTCAGGCTAGGGACGGTCAACGGCTTCACCAGGATGGGACGCCGATACACGGTTTCAAGCAGATGGCGCGCACCGGCAATGGCCTCGGCCATGTCGTCGCGCGGCGAATATCCCTCGGCGGCAATTTGCAGGTAACCGTTGTGCTCCTGGACCGCCACCCGCAGGATGCGCCGGTCATGTTGGCTGTCGAACGCCTCGGCCAGGCGCAGGATGCCCGCCAGGCGCAAAGCCATCTTGCGCTCGCCGGGGGTGAGCCCGGCCAGCGTCTTCTGTCCGGCGCGCGGCAGCGCTCCGCGATGGTAGCGGGCGATGGCTGCAGCCAGGCGTAGCTCACGCTCCGTCCAGCCCAGAGGCGGAGTCATGCGCGTGACTAGCCGGAACGTGCGCTTGTGATGGTTCTTGTCCCCCTTGGCGCGTCCCACGTCGTGCAGCAGTGCCGCCATGCGCAGCAAGGAACCTTCGTCCTGCCCCTTCGAATTCCCGGCTCCATTCTTGCTGGGCAGCCCGTCATGGAGTTCGAGGGCCAGTTGCGCCAGATGTTCCGCGTGCTTGAAGTCCGGATCGAGCAGCGACGCCCACAGCTTCAGCCGGCTGAGGGCGGCGGAGGCGATCTCCGGCCCTTGCGGCAACGCCGCGCGCCACGCCGGCCACAGCGAAGCCTTGCCGACCATTTTCTGGTGATACCTGTCGATCCTGGCTTGCCTTTCTTTCTGCAACCGTTCGTGCCAACGGGCGCGCGAATCGGCATCAGGAAACGCATGCAGCCGCAACGCTGTCGCCCACAGCACATCGAGATCGTGCACCTCACCCAGCAGGTCCTGCAGTTGCTTGAGATCGTCTTTCCAGGCGACGTGTTGCCGGGGCAGGAAGTTTTCGACAATGTAGCGGAAACGCTTCAAGCCGATGCGCAGGCTGTGAAACGCCACCTGCGAGCGGTTGCGCAGAGCGCGGCGATGCAGCTCGTGTGCGGCCACCCATTTCTCGAGCGCCAGATGCTGGAACAGGATGCTTCCCGGCCGGAACCGGGCGGCACGGCGGGGGAGGCCCCGGCTCCAGCGCAGCCACTGCTTGCGGTCGAACTCCCGAACCGCCTGCTCAGCTGCCAGTTTGAGCTGGCCCTCACGGCTGGCCAGGTGGTCCAGCAGGGCTTTGCCGGCGGGATCGTCGTGATGTTCCAGGCGATGGACCCACTCCTCCATCACCTGCACATCCCGCAGTTCGCCGAGACTGCGGAATAACTTCTTGCCGGCTTTTTTCATGCCCTTCCACGAAGGCGCGGGATCCATGGCGATCAGTCCATCGGCCATGGAGCGGCAGCGGCGCAAGGCCACCCGCAGATCGTGTACGGGATCGGGAGCGAAATCAGCGACGGCGCGATCGCATTCCTCGACCACGCGCTGCATCCAGGCGCCAAGTCCGACCGGGGGATCGGCATTGCGAATCGCGGGAGATGGAGACGGAGAAGACACGGAGAGTGGCCTCGTCAGAGTCGCGAACCATTGTCGCTGGAAAGCAGGATTTGCGCCAGTGCTGGAATCAAGTTCCGAGTACCCGGTACCGGGTGCCAGGAAAGGCCAGGTCTCACCGGGCGTGACCAACCCCAGATGTTGTGGAAGCGGGATGGCGCGGCCTTTCGGTTTGGCGGTTGTTACCTCGGTAATGTGCGGCAACTTACCTTTCGCATTACGCTTACCGCGTAGGCCCATAAGGCCAGGAGCCGAGTATTCTCACCACCGACGCCAACAAGGAAAGCCGGAGCGCGTCCGCCCGCGCCTTTGTGCACAGTCTGAATATCCTGGTGAAGTACGTGCGGCTCTACGGCTTCGAGCACAAGCGCACCGAGGGGCAGTTCGAGAGCACCTGGGCGGAGTTGCAGAACGGACTGCCCAAAGGTCCGGAAGGCGGCTTCCTGCTCGGGGTTACCGACAACAAGCTGCTGCTCGACGGCATCGCGCTTGAGACCGGGCAGGCGGAGCGCAGCTTTGCCCAGCTTCTGACCGCGGCTGGCCTGGCCAGCATCCATTTCTCCAACCAAGTCACCATCGACGATTTCGCGCGCCTGGTGCGCGCCTTCGCCGTCGGCGGTTCCAAGGCGCAGGACGTCGTCAAGCACATCAAGGAGACTTTCGGCGACAGCAAGCACGCCAGCATTCGCATCAACGAAGTGAAGTTTGTGGCCGCCGATCCGGCGACCAACGATGTCACCGTCGCGGCGCAGATTGCTGCCCAGAGCCTGGGCCCGGAATTCAAACAGTGGTTGAATGATCCCCAGAAGCTGCTGCAACTGATCGCTGCCGCCGAAGGAGCGCACACCGGCGGCGCACCCGGGGGGGCGCCGATCGGCAGCGTGCCCAACCTTCCCCTGGGGAGAGGCGGGACGGGCGGCAGCGGCACGGGAACGGGCGGGGGCGGTACGGGAACCGGCGGGGGTACGGGAACCGGCGGGGGTGGCACGGTAGCCGGTGGCCACGGCGGTGGAGGCGGCGGTAACTGGAAGGGCGGCGTCGTTCCCCTGCAGGAAGAGGAAGTGATTCAGGCGATCCGCCTGTTGACCAAGTTTGGAGAGGCGGGCGGCGATCCCGGCTTCAAGCCCGAGCTCCTGCAGAAAGAACTCAACGCTGTCGACGAAACCACCAAGCTGAATCTGCAGCAGCTGCTCGAGAGCCTGGCCTCGAACGTGGCCAACGAATCCACCGATACGCCCTTGCTGATGAAGGCGGCCGAGCACATGGCCATCCGCTTCGCCCTGGAGCGCTTTCAACGCGGCGAAGTCAAGGTGAATGCCGTGCATCAGATGCTGGAGCACATGAGCCGGCAGATGGACACGTTGCGCCAGATCCTGAAAATCCAGGAAGAGAAGATGAGCAAGGCCGGCATCCTGGTGGAATCGCACGCTGACATCCTGGACCGGATGTTCTGGGCGGAGGTGCCGGAAGCCGGCAAGAGAAGCGTGCTGCTGTCGAGCGAAGCCCCCTGCGTTCCGGCCCGCAATGTCCGCCAGTTCGTCGAACTGCTCCTGGAACGCGGCGACAAAGACGGCGCCGTCGCCATACTGAAGAATTACTTCGCCTGCCTCGACGCCAGGGATCCCGAGCCGCGTAAAAAAACCGCCATCGGCATCAGCCAGATGGCCGACCTGTTTGCCGCCGTGGGGGCGGAAGTGATGAGTCTCACGGTGCGCAAGGTGGGCGACTCGCTGGCCAGGGAACCCGATCCCGAGTTGCAAAGCCTGCTGGGCGCGGCCTTTGTCCGCCTGAGCTCGGAAGCGAGCAATCGCAAGCAGTTTGGCGCACTCTCCGAAGTCTGCACCGCCATCGAGCTGGTCGGCAAACAGCGCCCCGTGCTGGCCGAGGAACTGCGGCCGCGCATCGGCGTCGAGAACCGCTTGCCCGAGTTCATTGAAGAGGCGCTGCACCTTCCCGACGTGCCGCAGGATCTGATGCTGGTCTTGCGCCGGACTTCGCAGGCCGCGGTCGACCACCTCGCCGACCGTTTCTTTCGCTGTATGCGGCGCGATGAATGCGATCGCATGGTGGAATTGGCGCGTCAGCTGGGAGCGCCGGGTACGCAGCAACTGCGGGAAATGCTGCGCGCTGGCCAGCCCCGCCAGGCCGCCTCGGCCGTAGGCTTGATGAGCCGCCTCGATGTTCCTTCCCTGTTCGAGTTGCTGCCCACGCGCCTGCCCGAGTGGAACCGCTTTTATCACGACGTGGTCGTGCGGCAGATTGCTTACGGCGCTGCCCACGATCGCGGTCGTACCCTGCTCGAATTGCTGGAAATTCTCGATCCTCTGGTTTTGCCGCAGGCGATCGACGAAATCGGCATGAGCGGCGATCGCACCGCCGTACCCCCGCTACTGGTGATCGCCGAGGCAGGGCAGACTCAGGGTCGTTCGCCGCTGCTGCAGGTCAAGGCGGTCGAATCGCTGGGGCGCCTGCGCGAGCCCGACGCGGTGCCGGTGCTGCGCAGTTTGCTCGAGGCCAAGAGGATGTGGAAGTGGGCTAATCACCGCGAGCTGCGCATTGCCGCGGCTCAGGCACTGGCCAAAATCGATCCCCGCTACGGCACCCAGGTGCTGACCGACAGCGGACTGGAGCCGGCCGAACTGGCCATCGCGCCGCTCGATGCCGCTCCCGCCTGCCCCTGGGTGCGGCAGCGGCGCTACGAGCGCATCGTGCTGCGCAAGACGCTGGCCGCGACCATCAGCAGTTCGTGGGGCAAGTCCAGCCTGCAGGTCCGCGAACTCAGTCTGGGCGGCGGTATGGGCACGAAGGAAGACAACCTGCGCGTCGGATCGGAAGCCAATATCGACATCTCGACCGGCGTGCGTCATATCCGCGCGCAAGTGCTTCTGCGCCGCGCTCGACTCAACGAAGTGGGCTTCGAAATCGTCAACACCGACCTTGAAAGCCGCTACCGCCTGCGCCGCATGCTGGTGGAGTCGGTCGACCGCATGCCGGAAACCAGAAGAGAAGACTGGGACGGCAGGCGCAAAGACTAAGTCATCCCAAACGGCTACCTCTGATGCTGAGTCTCTCCGAGACGCCATCCCGAGCCAAGCGACGGCTCTCGAGCGCATCATAGTGACTGTTCACTCCCATCCCGCACCCGTTTTTCTTATTGCGTCATGGAGCGTTGCGGAGGGATCCGGCGTTTACCAACCGTACTGCCGCGCACGCCATACCCCTTCGCCCGCCGGGCTCAGGATGACGTCCTTGACACGGGCAAGAGTGCCTTCAAAACAAAAAAGGCCTCCGCAACTGGCGGAAGCCTTTCTCTTCTATTACGAGACTCCTACTTCACCTTGGCAAAGATGATGACCAGGGTGTACAGGGCCAGCGACTCGATCAGGGCGAGGCCGAGAATCAAAGCCAGCTGAATGCCGGGACGGGCGGAGGGATTGCGCGCCAGGCCTTCGGCGGCCGCGGCTGTGGCTTTGGCCTGCGCCAGTCCACAAACGGCCGACGCGATTGCCATCGAGAACCCGGCGGTGATGGCCACCCAGTTGGTTTCCACCGTGCCACCCTGGGCGAAGGCCGGCATCGCCAGCAGCATGGCTGACATGGTCAGGAATACATAGCTTAGAATACGCATCGTGTCTCTCCTTGTGTCGTCGACCGCCAGTGGGTGGTTGACGTCATCCTCGTGCAGACGCCCTCACGCTCGCGGCGGGAAACTGCGGTTCAGTTTCCAGCTTCCGGCTCTTTACAGAAAAGCCGGCAACTCGAAACTGACTCCGTCGTCCCAAAACCTATCCTCAGTGCAACTCACCTCCCGGATGTCATCGCAAGCGCAGCGAGGGATCTCCAGCGGCAAGGCCGGCTGTTCGCGCAATCCTACGACAGGTCCCTCAGCCAGGCTTAGTGCTCTTCGGCTACTGCTCCCGCCAGGTAGACCGTGGTCAGCAGGACAAAAATGTACGCTTGCAGAAACGAAACTCCGATGTGCAACCCGAGAAACAGAATCGGCACGCCGACCGGTACCAGGGAGAAAAACACCATGGTGACCATGTCGCCGGCAAACATGTTGGCGTAAAGACGGACGGTAAGCGAGAGCACGCGAGCCAGGTGACTGACAATTTCGATCGGCACCATAATCGGCGCGAGCCACCAGAACGGCCCCATGAAATGCTTGAAATAGGCGATCCCGGCGTGCTTCAGGCCAGCGGTGTTGTAGTAGAAGAACGCAACCAGCGCGCAGCCCAGCGGTACGACCGGCACCGCCGTCGGCGATTCGAAGCCGGGAATCAATCCGATCAGATTGCAGGTCAGGATAAACAGCCCCAGCGCCACCAGGAACGGAGTGAAGCCCTCGCTGTGATGTCCAATGATCTCCTGGCTCTGGTCGGTAATGAATCCGTGGAGGCCTTCGAAGATGTGTTGCAGTGCCCCGGGCTGATCCACGGAGAGGCGAGAGCGCACCAGCAGGAACAACGTGACCAGGAAGAAAAGCACCAGCACTTCCATGGCCGCCGAGTTGGGAATGGGTGTCTGCGGATGCTCGGGCTGAATGTGCAGCATGCGCAGCAACGCGGTGACCGGCCCGGCCAGCAGGCGGTTCAGCAGCGCGGTAAACCAGAGTTGTTCCATGCCTAGGTTCCAGCAGCCTTTTCTTTCGGGAAATCAGTATCCGTAGCGCAGAGCAGCGTAGGCCTCGTAGCCGGCTTCCCCCAGAATGGCCGCCACCGGCATACCCAGGCCGAACAGAAAGCCGCGAAAGGCCTCGGACGAACCTTCGAATATACCATAGCCAACCACGCCAACCAACACATAGCGAAGGAGAAAGCTCAGCACGATGACGCCGCTGCGCTCCCGGCTGTGAGCATCCACAATGCGGTCCATGAGGCCTCCGACGCCGCGCACCAGGGACTTGAAATTGAGCCAGGAGAGGGCCGCGCCGAGAAAGTAGCCGACTGCGGTGGCCAGCCCATAACGCCAGCCGACGGGAATGGGAAACAAAACTGCCAGCGCCAGAAGCGTCCGCACGATGCGGCGCAGAGCGCCCGCGTAGAAAGATTCGGCCCGGGGCTCAAGCCCGGGCGCAGCGGGCTCCACTACTTCTCCTTCAGCGACGCCATCGCCATGCGCACCATCTGCACGAATCCGGAAATGGCGCCCAGGATCAGACCCGCCACCGACAGCCATGTAGTATGCAGCCAGCGGTCGAGGAGCGCGCCCACAATATATCCGGCAACGATGGCCGCCGGAATGATGAACCCGATCTCCGAGTATTTGGCGACCATCACCCAGGGATTGCTTTTCTCCCGGTCCTGGTCGTTGCGTTCGGTCACGGCGCAAGGGTAGCAGAAAATCGAGTTGGCGAAGCAGCGAGATTGCCGTAGGCTTTCCCACCATGAAACGCAAGGGCGGCTCCGACAACCTGGAACGGAATTTCTGGATCGTGGTGATTGTATTCACCGTGGTGGCGGTGATCCTGATTCTGCTCGAGGGGCATTACTGGAGCTTTCAGTAGCCCTGATTTGCCAGCCTTTTCTTGGTGCCCGATTGAGCCATACAGCGTGGACCAACTGTATTGCCGCACCGCACCGGATCCTCCGGCCATTCGGCCTCGGCCTGACTCGAGACAAGGATGGTCAGCGAGTCGAGGCCGTTTCGCTCTTTTTTGCCAGTTTGCCGGAGACGAAGCGCTCGATTTCGTTGATGCTCCCGAAGTTCTCGTGAATGATTTCGTCGTCGGAGATGCGGACGCGGAAGTTGTCTTCGAGGAAGGCCACCAGGCGGAAGATGCCCAGCGAGTCAATAATGCCCGACTCCATCAGCGACTGGTCGTCGCTCACTTCGTTGATGCCCTTGCTGCGGGCGTTTTCCAGAACGAATTCGCGGATCTGATCTTTAACGTCTGCCATCTGTCCCTCACGGATG
Organism: Terriglobales bacterium; assembly: GCA_035262225.1. Lineage (GTDB taxonomy): Bacteria > Acidobacteriota > Terriglobia > Terriglobales > Acidobacteriaceae > DATFTE01. The sequence continues at coordinate 2,114 of DATFTE010000202.1, read as the reverse complement.
TGATATTAACGCATTGTGAACTGGTGCCGTCCGCTGAAGCGGACTCGTTTTGTTGTCTTGTTGTCGCCTGCCCGACGCTTCCGCACCGGGCTACCCGTGCCGCCGCTGTGCGACTCTTTCCGGCCCGCTCCCCGTGAACTCTACATCCCTCTCCTTCGCTTCTGTCGGGATGGCAACACGAAACTCGAGGCAGCGCTTCGCGCGCCTACGCCGCCGGAGCTTTGTTCGCCAGGCTTACACGATCGATCTTGCCCGTCGAGGTCTTGGGCAAGACGTCGTAGAGTTCGATGAACTCGGGAATCATGTACTTGGGGATGCGCGCCGCGCAATGCTGCTGCAGTTCGAGCGCCGTGATGCCGTCGCGCTCGGTGAGCGAGACGAAGGCCTTGATGCGGTTGCCGATCGCTTCGTCGGGAATGGCCACGGCGGCGGCTTCTTTCACGCTGCCGTGGCTGAGCAGGGCGGCTTCGATTTCACCCAGCTCGATGCGGTAGCCGCGGCTCTTGATCTGGCTGTCGCGGCGGCCCAGGAAGAGATATCCGCCTTCCTCATCGGGCGTGACCAGGTCACCGGTGCGGTACATCTTCTCCTCGAAATTCTTCTGGAAGCGGTTGGGCACGCACATCTTCGCCGTCTTTTCCGGATCGGCCCAGTAGCCGGGAGTGACCGCCGGGCCGCGGACGTAGAGTTCGCCCACTTCGCCCGGCCCGATCAGCCTGTCGTGCTCATCGACGGCGAACACTTCGGTGTTGCCGCAGGCCCGGCCGATCGGCAGCTTCTCCTGCGAATTCAACCGCCCGCGGTTGACTTTGTAGTAGGTGCACACGTTGGTTTCCGTGGGGCCGTAGAGGTTGTAGAGATCGATCTTGGGCAGCAGGTCGGCGAGTCGCCGCAGGTATTTCATGGGAAACACTTCACCGGCAAACAAGACCGTGCGCAGCTCCGGAATACGCTCGGGCGTCAGGTTCGCGTGCTCGAGCAGCAGGATCAGCGCCGAGGGCACGGAATACCAGACCGAGATCTTGTTGGTCTCCATGAATTTCCCCAGATTCGCGGGGAACATGGCGATTTCTTCCGGCACCATGTAGATGGTGGCTCCGGCCTTGATGCCGTTGTAGACGTCGAAGACCGAGAGATCGAAGTGCAGCGGCGCGTGATTCGACAGCACATCGTCGCTCGTGACATGGAATTCCTCTGCGCACCATTCGATGAAGGTCAACGCGTTCTGGTGCGAGAGCATAACGCCCTTGGGCCGGCCCGTCGAACCTGAGGTGTAGAGGATGTAGGCGAGGTCGGTGGTGGTGGCGTCGAGTTCGGGAGCGTGCGCGCCGTCGAATTGGGAAAGCTCCTCCCAGTTCAGGTGGCTGGGATGCTGCTTCTGGTTGTCGGCCAGAACCGCGAATTCGACCGAGGGAACCGTGCTCGCGTCGAGAGTCCGCAAGCGCTCGGCGGCAGTGATGAGGCCGCGAATGCCGCAGTTGCCGATGATGTAGCGGATGCGCTCGGCGGGGGCCTGCGGATCGAGCGGGACGTAGACGGCGCCCGCCTTGACCACGCCGAACATGGCGGCCACCAGTTCGGCGCGCTTGGACGAATAGAGGCCGATGCGGTCGCCCTTGCGGATGCCGCGCTGGCGCAGGAAGCAGGCCAGCTGGTTCGAACGCTCTTCGAGTTCGCGGTACGTGAGTCCCTTGCCGCGCGCGGAAATGGCCGGCTTGTCCGGATGAAGGCGGGCACTCTGACTCAGCAGTTGTTGCAGAACATATGGCATTTCCCTACCCCTGGTTCGGTCTCATGGACGTTCTTCGCGAATCTTTTGCGTACTCTACGGTCATAATTTTTAGCCGCAGGTCGCAGAGAAACCGTCTCTCGTTCAAGCTTTCACCTTAGCTCAGCCCATGCAGTCCGGCGATGATCATCTCCTGAATCTCCGAAGTGCCGGAATAAATCTTGCCGGAGATGGCGTCGCGCAACTCGCGCTCGATCTGGTATTCGGTCATGTAGCCGTAGCCGCCGTGAATCTGGATCGCGTCGAGCGCGGTCTGCACATAGGCGTCGGCGATGTAAAGCTTGGCGATCGACGCCTCGCGCAGCGGATGTTTGCCCTGGCTCTT
>DATFTE010000201.1:0-9499 GCA_035262225.1 Terriglobales bacterium | reverse complement strand
GCACGCCTCCTCCGCCGAGAAGAAAGGGATTGAGTTTGCGTGACCGGTCACCCTCGAGAACATACGCCCCGGTAATTTCATTCATATTGCCTTGCTGCGCCGCCACCGGCCCGCTGGTTGAACCGACAATCGTGTAGTACTGCGTGTTGCGGGTAAAAGAATAGTTCAACTCGACCGCGGAATGCGCCCGCAGCGCGTAACGGTAACTCAGAAGAAATCCGGCTGAATTGGTGGGATTCTGTTCGACGCTGTTACCCGTGCTCTGCTTGGGGAAGACGCCGATCGCGCTCACGGCAACATCGGAGCGGCCCTCCTGCGCGCAGGCCAGAGACAAGAAAAGCAAAAGGCACACCACCACCATGCTGAGCTTCGGAATCATATCTCTCCTTGCGAGATAAAGAGTTGGGTTGTGGATTGCGCTTAGTTAGAAGGGCCCAGCCCCGCGCAGAGGCGTAAAGACTTGGTCAAGAAGTGTAAAACTCAGTCAAGGGGAAGCGCTGGGAGATGGGTACCTTTGTGCCTCCAGCCTCGCCCACGTTACACTGACCTGATGCCCCTGAAGCCCGGTGACCCAGCCCCCGACTTCGATCTTCCCGCGGTCGCCGGGGAACGCGAGTTTCGCGTGCGACTGAGTGATTTCCGCGACCGCCAGCACGTGGTCCTGACCTTCCACCCCCTCGACTGGACGCCGACTTGAGCCGCCCAGGTGCCGGCGCTCGACTCCGCCCGCGAGAAGTTCGCCGCGCTTAATGCCCAGGTTCTGGACATCAGCACCGACTCCATCCACAGCCACGTTGCCTGGCAGAAGAAAGACATCGGCCTTAGCTCGATTCCCCTCTGCGCCGATTTTTACCCTCACGGTAAGGTGACGCAGGCATTTGGCATCTTGCGCGACGGGCCGCCTGTCGCCGGGATCTGCGAGCGCGCCGCTTTCATCGTGGATAAGTCCGGCATCATCCGCTTTGCCCGCGTTTACCCTATCGACCAGATGCCCGACGTGGAGGAACTCCTCCGCGAACTGAAGAAACTTGCGTGACTGTTCCCGCCGTCCGATCCGGCGCACCGGGAAAACACCACGACCCACGCAAGCAGGACGCCCTCGTGAGCCCATTCGAGCGAAGCTCGATTCCGCCACGGCTGGAGCGTGGGCAACGGCGGAGAAAAGAGAACGTTGGCAGACCCCAGAAAACTGAGGCAGGCTGGGTTGCTTCGTGAACTTTCCTGTCCTTCTGGTTACAGGCGATCAGGCCGCCGCGGCTTCCTTCTTGAACTGCTGAATGTCGGCCAGCAAGACCTTCTCGTGCCCCTCGGGGTTCACCTTTGCGTACACCTTGCGCACCACCCCCTTGGGATCAATCACAAAGCTGGTCCGGTCCCAGTACATCGTGCCCTGGTACTCGCTCTGGCCGATGCCGCACGCCTTCAGCAAGTCATGGTTCATGTCGGAAAGCAGGTCGATCCTGAATGCGAATTTGTGATGAAAATTCTTGTGCGAAGTCACGTCGTCCGCGCTCACGCCCAGCACCGTAATTCCGGCCGCGTCGAACTCGCCCTTCGTTGCGGTAAACGATTTTCCCTGCATAGTGCATCCCGGGGTGTCGTCCTTGGGATAGAAGTAAACCACCAGCCATTTTCCTGCGTAGTCCGCGAGCTTCACCGTCTTGCCATTCTGATTGGGAAGCGAAAAAGCAGGAAACGATTCTCCCGCCTGCAGCATGGTTCAAACTCCTTTCGTAGCCCGAAAATTGTAACAGTCGCGGGTGTCTCGCAAGCCAGGCCAGGCTACAGCCGCTCGAGCAGGCAAACTCCCGACCAGGGCCGTGCTCCCGGAGGCCCTGTCGGCTCGGGAAAGAAGGAAAACAACTTCAGCGACCAAGGCAGTCGCTTCAAACGCGCCGCCGAGTGCAGCATCGAGTGCACCCCCACCGGCCTCCATCCGAATTCCAGAAAATATTCCGGGCCTTTCTCGGGAGCGAACCTCATCACAGAATTCCCCTGTGCCAGTTCCTTGCCTACTTGCTTTTGCAGCATGCGCAGCAGCGCAGGAGATGCGAGATCGATGATCCAGTTCTGAAACGCGCGAACCCCTGCCAGATCCGTGGCCAGCGCTCCCACTTGTTCCGGCGTCAGATAGACCAGCAGCCCTTCTGAAATCACCAGCGCTTTCGCCGACCGGCTGCCGAGACGCCGAAACAACGTCCGCCGCGCAGCGCCATCCGCCAAATCCAGCTTTATTCGCTCCAGCCGGCACTTCGTCTGTTCTCCCGCCAGCATGACTTCCTTGTAGGTCAGGATTTCCGGCAGATCCACCTCCACCCACTCGAGCCGCTCCGGCAGCGCCATGCGGTAGGGCCGCGTATCCAGGCCGGCCGCCAGGTTCACCACCATCTCTACGCCGTGTTCCACCTGCTGCCGGATCAAGCCGTCCATCAGGTGGGTGCGCGTCACCATGGCCCAGCCATGACGCCTTACATAGTGCAGGCTGTCGGCAATCTGCTCTCCCCGCAGCCCGGCCAGGCGGCCGGCGAAGGGATCGTGAAACAGGGCATCGGGACGCACGCTCTCCCGTGCGCGAAACACCGCCACCCAGCGGGCCGTGTCGGAAATGTTCTCAATCAAAGCGGCTTGTGCCATTACCCTGCCTCAGGACGCGACATCCCTCACAGGGGTCGCGATATACCACTCATTGCCAAAGGGATCGCGCACGCCCGCATTGCGGTCGCCGTAGCTCTGATCCTTCGGCTCCTCGATCGAAGTCGCCCCCGCCGCCAGCGCCCGCCGGTACACGGCATCCACGTCGGGAAGGTAAAGGTAGAACATGCTCTGCATGGGCTGGTACTTGCCATGCGCTTCGCCCATCTCCAGGTGAGAATCCCCAATCTTCACCGTGACATGGTGTATGACTCCGTCGGGCGACGCGAAGCGGCCCAGCTCCTGCGCTCCGAAGACCCGCTTCATGAAGTTCAAAACCGGCTCCGCCCGCAGCGGATGCAGGCACGGTTGCACGTCCGGCGCTCCTTCCGACTTGTAGTTCTTGCCCTTGAAGGTCGCAATGTACCATTGATTGCCCTCCGCGTCCCGCACGCTGGCCGAGCGTTCCCCGTAAGATTGGTCGGCGGGTTCATCGAGGGAAGTGCCTCCCGCCGCAAGCGCCCGCTTGTAGGTCGCGTCGCAGTCGCGGACGTACACGTGGAAGGCGCCCAGCTTCGACTCGCCTTTCCAGCCATAGCCCGCTCCGCCTCCTCCGATCATCATCTTCGAGTCACCCAAACTCAGGTCTGCGTGCATACCTCCGGCGGACCCGGTCGAACGATGATTTTCCTGGGCTCCAAAGGTCGCGGTCACAAAGTCAACCAAAGCCGGTGCATTCTGCGCCACCAGGTAGGGTGTGAGGGTCCGGTACCCCTCGGGCACCGGCCGCCCTCCGGCCGCGGGTCTCGCAGACGATTTCATTATCTCGTCCAGGCGCCTCTGCATCTCCGCGGCAGAGACCACTTCCTTGCGGGTGGAAATGATCCAGAGATAACCGAACGGATCGGCGAACTGTCCCGAACGGTACCCGTAGAACTGATCTTCCACCGGACGCACCACCTTTGCCCCCGCCGCCACCGCCCGCGCCGCCAGTGCATCAACATCGTCCACGCGCAGGTCCATCTTGACCGGGGACCTGCCCAGCGTCTCGGCGCTCAGCACATCGAAATCGGGGAATTCATCGCTTAACATGATCACCGAATCGCCAATCACAATTTCCGCGTGCCCAACGCGGCCCGAAGGCTCGGTCAGCCGCAGCCGCAGCTTGGCGCCAAAGGCTTTCCTGTAGAACTCGATCGCGGCGTCGGCGTTCTTGTAGGCCAGATATGCCGTTGCCGTGTGGTACTGGGTTCTCGGTATTTCAGCGAATGTCGTAGCCATCGATTCTCTCCTCAATTCAGCTTTCAGTTTCGCCCGGAATTCCTCACGGGGCAGGTCGCGCAATTCTTCGGCGACCCGCAGCAGCGGCCCCAGGCTGTTGTCCACCTTCGGCAGGCCGGCCTCGGGCCTCGCCAGCATCGCCTGCACTGCGTCATCGAGTTGTTCGAACGGGCTGCGCCTATGCATGTGTGCCACCCATCCTCGCCCGCAGATTCTGCAAACCTCGGAACTGAAGCTGCTTCACGGCTCCTTCCGTGCGGCCCAGTTCGCCGGCGATTTCCTTGATACTCTTCTCCTCCGCAAAACGCATGATCACTACCCGTCGCTGATCCTCCGGCAACAGCTCCACCATGCGGAACAACCGCGCGCGGTGCTCCACCTCCACCGGACACACTTCGATCACCCGCTCCGGAGGGTCCTCCACAACCTCACGTCCCACTTGTTTCCAGCGGTCGACGATCAGGTTGGCAGCGATACGCAGCAGCCAAACGGCAAACGGAATTCCCCTCCAGTCGAAGCGTGGCAGGCTGGCCAGTGCTCGATGAAATACCTCCGAGGTCAGATCTTCCGCGGCGTCGCGGTCGCCCACGCGCTTGGCGACGTAAGCGTAAACCCGCTCAAAATGAATCTCGTAGAGCTCGCCAAAGCAGGCTGGATCTTTTTGCGCAGCCTCTACCAGCAGGCGCTCCTGCGCCTCCGCCCGCGACTCCGTCAGTAGCGTTTTTCTTACCGCCATTTGGCGCTCTCAATTTAGATAAACGTGCGCCGCCGGGAAAGGTTACGGCAATTCTTCTCGCCCCATCCAGGGCACTTCAGACAGGCGGTGAAGCATCAAGGTTTGCATTCTCTTGTTCTTGGCACGTCCTTGTAAGTTGCCGGTTGTAGAGGTAATTCCCCTGACATTTCGCTAGAATAAGGAAGCGGCGACGCTTGCTTGGATGTCGCCGGATTCTCACGGTACCTGCATTCTTTCGGGGACGAACGCTTGCCCCTGTCTCGTGCGCCACTATCATTGATTTGCAAGGTGCGACATGAACAAGCGCCGCGAACCGGACCCTAACTGTGTCTGCCAGCCGGATCCTTCCCGCCCTGCTATGACCGACCACCGCGATTGCCTCCTCCATACCGCGTTTCATGAAACACCGGCCCTGATGGCGATTCTCGCCGCCGATGGAACCGTCCTCGAAGTCAGTCGCTCGGCATGCGAGGCCGCAGGCTTTTCTCCCGCGCAACTCCCGGGATGCGTGTTCTGGCAATCCCCCTGGTGGCGGGGCCTTCAAGAAGAAGCGTACCGGGTCTGCGGGCACGTCGTCGAGGCCCGGGAAGGTCGCGCGGTGCGCTTCGATTGTTCCTACCGCACTGCCAGTGGAGAGCTGCGGCACTCCAGCTTCCATCTGACTCCCGTTCGCAACCGCAGCGGACGCGTCAGCCACATCGTCGCCACCGGCTTCGACATTACCGAGCGCAAGAAATCTGCAGATGAGCTCCACGCCACCCACCAGCGCCTGAGGCTGGCACAGAAAGCAGCCGGTTCCGCGGCTTTCGAGTGGGACATCAAGCACAACGTCAATCGCTGGTCCCGCGAAATGGAAGAACTCTACGGCCTGGAAGCGGGCGCCTTTGGGAACGGAAGCTATGAGAAGTGGCTGGACCTGGTGTTCCCCGAGGACCGTACACTGGTCGAACGAGCGGCGCAAGAGTCCCTCAAGAGTGGCACGTTCAGCGCGGAATGGCGTGTTTTCAAGCCGGCCGATGGCCAGGTGCGCTGGATCCAGGCCCGCGGAAAGGTGCTGTACGACGCCCTGGGCAATCCCGAGCGCATGATCGGTGTCAATACCGATATAACCCAGCAAACGCGCGAGGCCGCAGCCCGCCAGGAGAGCGAAGAACGTTTCCGCTTCACCTTTGAGGAAGCCGCCCTGGGTCTGGCTCACGTCGGTCTCGATGGCCGCTGGCTGCACATTAATCGCAAGCTCTGCGAAATTGTCGGCTACAGCCGCGAGGAACTTCTCTCGATGACGTTCCAGGACATCACCTATCCCGACGACCTGGATGCCGACCTGGCTCACGTCCGGGATCTGCTCGAAGGCAGAGCCCAGCGCTACTCCATGGAAAAACGCTACATCCGCAAGGACGGATCCCTGGTCTGGGTCAACCTGACCGTCTCCCTGCTGCGCGATCCCGAGGGCACTGCCCGCTATTTCATCTCCGTCATCGAAGACATCACCGCGCGCAAACAGATGGAAGGGGCTCTGGCCCAGTCTTGCACTGAGCTCGAAACCCAGGTGAGTTTGCGCACCTCCGCCTTGCGCTCGCTCTCCAACCGCCTCATGCAGCTGCAGGACGAAGAGCGCCGCCGTATCGCTCGCGAGTTACACGACAGCGTCGGTCAATACCTGACGGCGATCGCCATCAATCTCGATCTTCTGGCCCGCCCCGACGGGCTGAATCAAGCGGAATTGATTACCGAATCCCGCCAGCTCCTCAATCACTGCCTGACGGAGATCCGGACGCTCTCGCACTTGTTGCATCCTCCGCTGCTCGACGAAACCGGCTTCGCCTCGGCTGCGCAGTGGTACGTCGAAGGATTCGCGCGCCGCAGCCGGGTTGCGGTCGAACTCCATTTGGCGCCTCTCGACCGACTCCCTGCCAACGTGGAACTTGTCCTGTTTCGGGTCTTACAGGAGACGCTTAACAACATCCACCGCCACTCCGGAAGCAACAAGGCGGTTGTGCGACTCGAGTTTGATGGCAAACAGGTTGCGCTCGAAGTGCGCGATTTCGGCCATGGAATTCCGCCCGATCATCTGGCTCGCTTTCAGTCTTCCGGAACCGGAGTTGGCGTCGGTCTGGCGGGAATCCGCGAGCGCGTTTCCGAGCTTGCAGGGAAAATGGACATTACCTCTGACCCTGACGGCACAACCGTGAAAGTTTTCCTTCCCACACCGGACAAGAGCGCGGCCTCGGGCCGATTTTCAGCCGCCGGTTGATCGCCCTTTCCCGGGCAAAAAAATGCCGCCGGAGTCCCCCCCGGCGGATTTGTTTCAGCGTATGCCTGTCCGTGGAGGCCAAGCCCTAGACAGGCAGCCGAACCCTGCGCCCCTCCTCATCTACTACCAGAATTCGTACTCACTCCCGTTCACCCCATAAACGGAATAACTGAGCCTAAGAAACAGACCTCGCGCGCCCGGGCGAGAAGTCGGTCGCTCGAGGTCCCTGCAGACACTTACAGGCAGTCAGTTCGGGTTACTGGGTTGATCGGGCTGGCTGTTCCCTGTCCGGCGGGTCGCGTTCCAGGTGCGGCTGGTCTCGCCGTTTTCACCCTGCCCGCCTCCATGCCCCCGGTGTCCCCCTTGCGGCTGAAAGGTGCCGCTCATCTTGTCACCGTCGACAGTGCCGGTGAAGGCCAGCCGAAAGCTGCGCTGTTCGCCTTGCATCTCGACATTCATGGTAATGGCGTTGCCCTTCATCGTGCCGCTCAGTGGCGCCGACCCCCGCGGCCCCTGCATCGTCCCCGTGAATTGGTCGCCATTCTGCCGGATGGTCAACGTCCCTTGCTGCGATCCCTGGCGGCTCTGCCACTGAATCTGCCAAGTCCCCGCCACGTCGCCTGCTTCGTCCGCTGCCCACGCCGCACAACCCAGGATCAGCGCCAGAGGCAGCAATACTCCACAGATTCTTGCTCTCACAACCGCACCTCCTCAAGGTCTTGCGCCCGAGGCCCCCATAACTGACATTAACCCGGATGCAACCCCGGAGAGGTAAAGACTTGGTAAAGGAAGGTAAAACCTTGTCAAGGATAGTCGGAAGACACGGCTGAATTTCTTTGCGGGGTCAAAAACCCTCACTCGCCGCATGCGCCGCATCCGTGACATCTTTCAGCAGATCTGCGGCCTTCCATTGGCTGCCGTGGTACCACTTGTAAATTCGTCCATCCGGTGCGATCACCGCGGTGCTTAGGGTATGCGTGATCAGCCCGCTGTCGTCCTTGTAAGTCAACCCAAAGTAGCGTGCGATTTCCGGGAGATCCGTTTCCGGTGCCGCCGCAAACTCCCAGTGCACAAAACTCGGCGCCTGCTTCTCCAGGTAACCGGCGCCGTAGCTCCGCAGCACTTTTGGTGTGTCATGTTTAGGATCGAAGCTGATACTCAGCAGGTGAGTCTTCCCGTAGAGCGACGGATCCTTCTTCAGCTGCCGGTTGATCTCCGCGAACTCGCCAGACACCCGCGGACAGAAATCCGCAAACGGGCATCGTGTGTAAATGAAAGTCACCAACAGGGTCTTGCCGCGATACTGCTCCAGCGAAATCCGCCGGCCACTCTGATTCACCAGCTGGAAATTGGGAACGGCCTCACCCACCTCGGGGACATGCGGGGTTGTTGCCGCCGGGCTCCCCGCCGGCGACACCCCGTGCTCGGCCACCTTAATCCCCTCGACCACGTAGTCATCACCGATCATTACCACGGTTGCGGTAATCACATCGCCCGCGGCAACCGTGTTCAGTTCACCCGCGCTTTTCACCTTGTAAGGCATGACCATCGCGTCCATCAGACCGGGAATCGCTTCCCCATCCACCACCAGCGACAGCCTTGGTTTGTCGATCGACACTACTTTGCCCTTCAAGGGATATTGCCTGCTACCAGATCCCTGCTTCCGGGACGAGTTGCAGGCGAACAACCCGGTCAAAGCGAAAGCTGCAACGGCCACAAGCACCCACCATCGCGCTTTCTGTCGCAGCCGAATCATCGTTTTACATCCTCCACTGTGCTGATCCTATTCCTGGCGCGGCTGGCCGAATCTCCTCGCGGGCATCTGCGCGCCAAACTCAAAAATGGAAGCGGTACCGCAACTCCAGGTAGATCTCCCGCGGACGGTTCCAGTGAAACCCACCAAACGTTAGACTGTTGTCAATTAATAGATGCCGGTTGGCCAGGTTGAGTACAGTCAGCGAGCCCGAAAAGCGCTCTCCAAAGTCCTTTCCCAGCGCGAGATCCAGGGTCGAGTGACCCGGCAGGTAGGCAGGAGGCGGAGTCCCATTGCTGAATCCCGATCCGTAGTACAGATTGGTCGAAGCGAACGATCGCCAGGGCAAGGTCAGGATCCCGCCCACATTCAGCGTGTTCCGCTGGTCGTGATCGAGCGGCGAAAGCCCGGCGGGCAAGGAAAAATCCGTCAGCCCTCCCGTGATCGCCCCTCCCGCCAGTGCCACCTGGTTCGAATACGCGAGGTGCAGCTGTGCCCGGCGGGCAATGGCAGGCGAACGCACGGTCAGTTCCCACCCGCGAATCGTGGCTTTCGCGATCGTCAAGGGAAAGAAAATATCGGACTCGCCCACGTTGTTGTGATCGAAGAAATTGCGGGCGACGGTCTTGAAAGTGTCCGCGTCCAGCGTCCACCCGCGGTAGGGGATGGTCACCCCGAACTGGTGCTCCGCGTCGTGCTCCCCGCGCAGGGGAATGAATCCCAGATTGCTGGCGCTGACGAATTCGAGCAGTGGTCCCGAAGCGGTAAGTAGGGGCGGCGCCTGATAATAGTGTCCGTAGAACCCTCTCACCACCCACTTCAACTTCGGCAACTGAAGCGCCGC
>DATFTE010000200.1:0-31400 GCA_035262225.1 Terriglobales bacterium | reverse complement strand
TGCGCAGACGGTTGCCGGCGTCGGAGTAGAAGGCAGCGGCGCGCAGGCGGTATTCGCGCTGCAGCACGTCGAGTTCACGGGTGAGCAGGTCGATCTTGTCTTTCTGAGCGGAAATCTTGTTCCTCCACTCTTCGTGCATCTTCTGCCTGGCGGCCTGCTCGTCGTTGGGATCGGCTACGGGCTTGCTGGCCGGGTTGTCGGCGGGTTCGCCGGACTTGGCTTCGGACTTGGCTTTGCCACCGGGCGACTGCTCGTCGTCGGCGGACTTGTCTCGGGAGGCCTCGTCGTTGCTCGCGGGAGCAGGGCCGACAACGCTGAGGGTATCGCTCTTCGGCAGATTGTCGTTGTCGAAGGTCTTGGCCGTTGACTTTTTCGTCTTGCGGGTGGCGCGGGCGTAGTCGCCGAGCGAGTCGGGGGACTGAGCGAAGGCCACAGGGGAAAGCAGGGCGGCCAAGATCAGTCCCGCGAAAAGATATGTGATGCGCTTCATGTTTGCTCCATCCTGGGCGCTGTCGTGGTGCGGACGGCGCTCATGGTTAAGTTTCCGCGGCTGCCTTCGCTTTTGCCGCAGCGAGGAAGCCGCCAATCGTGTGATCGAGATGCGCCGCTTCGGCGGCGATGTCGGCGGCCAGTTGCCGGGCCAGTTCGTGATCGCGGCTGGCGGCGAGCTGTTGCGCGTATCCCGAGATGGTGGCCAGCGAGTTGCGCAGCTCCAGAGCCATCTCGGCCGACATTTCTCCGCGCAACTCCTGTTGGCGGCGGATGCGCGCCAGCTCAGTCTGATCGTTGATCAGGCAGGCGGAGCCGAGAATTTCTGCAGTCGGCGATTGCACTGCGGTCAGCGTGACATCGAGGATGCGCTCTTCCCCGGAGGGCGTGAGGTAGTAGGCCTCCATGCGGCGCGAGGAGACCTTTTCCCGCAGGGCGGACTCGACGGCGGCGGCGAGAGTTTGTTGTCCCGCGTCGCGACCACGCAAGCCGGCGTCACGAAACAGTTCGGCCACGCTCATGCCGAGGGGGGAAGCGAACCCGAGGATGTTCCTGGCGGCGGCGTTGGCCTGGCGGACAAGTCCATGGCCGGTGAAAAACAGGACGCCACTCGAAAGGTTCGAGAGGATCGCAGCGCTGATGTTTTCCGAGGTCTTGGCGCGGCGGCGCTCGGCCTGCTGCGCGCTCTGCAGTTCATGCTTCTGCTGCTTCAGTTGCTGGATGACGGCGTGATAGGTGTGCAGAGGAAGCTGCTCGAGCGAGGGGGAATCGTGATCAACCGTGGATTCTTCGTCGAGACTGCGCTTCATGCGGCGGATCAGGTGCAGGCCGAGGAGGAAGGCCAGGACGGCGGCTACCAGCACCACTCCGGCGCGCAGGAAGACGGGATTGCCGAGAAATCTCACAGCAGCCCCCAGTACCAGTCGAGGAACCAGTCTCCGCAGAAGAAGGCGAGCATGGCCATGGATCCGAGAAAGACACCGAAGGGCATCTGGTGATGCCGCAGGGCGATCACGGCCGATTCCCAGGCGCGGCGGCGGGCCTGGCGCGCGGGTTCATGCATGCGTGCCATGCGGCGGCGGGTGCGCTTCACCCACACCACCAGCACGGTGGAGAGTCCGAAGAGCGAGCCGGCGATCGAGGCCGCGAAGATGGTTAAGATGGTGAGCTTGACGCCGAGGAAGGCGCCGATCATCGCCATGAGTTTCACATCACCGAAGCCCATGCCCTCGACACCGCGGGCGCGCAGGTAAATGGCGCCGGCTCCATAGATGAACGCCGCGCCCACCGCCGCCCCGAGCAGGGAGTCGGTGAAGGAAAGCAAATGCGCCGAGACTCTGCTGTTCACCGGCAGCGAGACCACACCGGGAATGAGTTGCGAGGCGAGATCATTCACAGGAACGAGGAAGCTGAAGAGCAACCCCAGCCCGAGGCCCGGCAGCGTCATTTTGTCAGGCAGCAGAAAGGTTTCCGCGTCGGTGAAAATGAGGCCGAGGAGCAGGAAACCGAGGGTGCAGTATTTCAGCGCGGCGAACGTCAGTCCGAAGTGCCAATAGCAGCCGAGAAACAGGAATGCGGTCAGCAGTTCGACGATCAGGTAGCGGGGTGTGATCCGCGCCTTGCAGTCGCGGCAACGTCCGCGAAGCAGAAGCCAGCTCAGGACCGGAAGGTTGTCGTAGAAGCGCACCGGATGCTGGCAACGGGGACAGGCGGAGCCGGGGCGGACCACGGACAAGTCCCGTGGCAAGCGATAGATACACACGTTCAGAAAGCTGCCGAAGGCAAGCCCCAGGGCAAAGATCGCGGCTTGAAACAGTGGGTCCACCCTACCCCTTGAGAACGTTATATGGTGCTGGTTTCTTGCTGATTATAAGGTTGTTGGCAGAGCGGGGAGTAAGGTACGAAAGTCAGTGTACGGCCGGACGAGGCGGCAGAGGGCGCGAGAACAGGAGCTGTCGCCCCGCTGGGCCCGCAGGCACTTCCCAGTGCCAGCCACAGCTTATTCCCTGGGCTTTATTCTTCTGGCTCTTCTGCGGCACCCGCTGAGACAACCGTTTCTTGTCGCCCTACCCCTGAAGGGCCTGTCCGGGGAGAAACGATTTGCGACACCTTGAAGCGGCGCCCTGATCCAGGCTGGTGCAAAACATTGCGCACTACGGGCCCACGCCTGGCGCGTGTATACTCGGTGCGCTTTTGAGCTCGCGCAGTCTGCCGGCTGCATTGTCCGTAGCCCGCCGGATTTTCTGAAATCAAGCCGAGGCACGCCATGCCACGTCGTCGTCTGATCTGTTTCTTCGCCGGAAACGTCTGGATCGCCGTCCTGCTGACCGCCTCGTTGGCGGTAGCGGCGGGACCGATTGCCGTCACCACTTATCACTACGACAATTACCGCACGGGATGGAATGCCAGCGAGACAGTCCTGACCCCGGCGAATGTGGGCAGCGCATCGTTCGGGCTGCTCGAGAGCGTCGCGCTCGATGACCAGGTGGATGCACAGCCCTTGGTGGTGCCGACCGTTGGGATCACGGCGGGTAAGTATCCGGGATTGCACAACGTGGTGTATGTGGCGACCGAGGGCAATACGGTCTATGCAATCGACGCCGACAATGGGACGGTGCTGCTCAGCGCCAATTTGGGGACTCCGGTGAACTACCCGCTGGGATGCACCAACAACGGGCCCAACGTGGGGATCAACTCGACCCCGGTGATCGACGTGGCGGCCAACACGCTGTATGTCATGGCCTATACCGAAGACACATCGGGGCCCGCCTATCGTCTGCACGCGCTCTCGCTCGGGACACTGGCGGACACGGTCCCGCCGCGGCTCGTAGTGGCTTCGCATACACTGAGCGATGGCACGGTGTTCAATTTCAACGCCACCTATCAGCGGCAACGTCCGGGGCTGTTGCTGGTCAATGGCGTGGTGTATGCGGGTTTCGGCAGCTTCTGCGATTTTGGGGCAAACCTGTCGCGCGGGTGGCTGCTGGGCTGGCAGGCGGGATCGCTGACGCCTCTGGCGGCGAACCAGATGCCGGATACGCAGGCGACATCACCCGACAGCTTTTTTCTTTCCTCCATCTGGATGTCGGGTTACGGGCTGGCGGCGGACGATTCCGGCAACATTTTGTTTGTCACCGGCAACTCCGATTATTCCGGGACCACCTATGACGGGGTCACCGACATTCAGGAGAGCGTGGTGAAGGTTTCGCCCGACCTGATGCTGGTGCTCGATCTGTTCACTCCCAGGAACTGGTCGCTGCTGGATCAGACGGATGCGGATTTCGGCTCCGGGGGAGTGATGGTGCTGCCCGACCAGCCGGGATCGATACCGCACCTGGCGGTGGCCGCCGGCAAGACAGGAGCCATGTTTTTCATGAACGCCGACAACCTGGGAGGATACTCGACTCAGAGGAACCATGTGCTGGGGACCTACGAGATCGGACCCTGCTGGTGCGGGCCTTCCTACTTCGTTGATCCCGGCGATGGCGTGGCGCGGGTGGTGAGCAGCGGCTCGCGCAATGTACACCTATGGAAGCTCCAGACTGCGACGCCGCCGGCGCTGATTCCGGTGAGCAGGTCTCCCAGTATTGCAGGCGGGCAAAGCGGGGGCTTCTTCACCACTGTTTCCTCCAGCGGCACGGCGAGTCCGATCATCTGGGCCTTGTCGCATCCGTTTTCCGCGGCCAACCCGGCGATCAACCTGTTTGCCTTCGATCCCGAGTCGGGGGGCAGCACCATGACCCAGATCTTCAAGGCTAAAGCCGGGGGGTGGCCGAACGTGGGAGGGAACGCAAATCTCGTGCCTGTGGTCGCGAACGGGAAGGTTTATGTGGCGAGTTACCAGCAATTGCAGGTGTTTGGCCTCGCGACCACGGCCAAGGCACAGGCAGCGCCGGGCTTAAAATAGCGCCGGAATTTTTCCCCGTCCAGGATGGGGAAACAGGCACCCCTGGACTGTGAACCAGGCGCGCGGTATGCGCGGACGAAGCGGGGTTTAAGCGCCAAAGAGTTCGTAGTGGCACCATCGAGACGCCGCGACCGGGATGCCGGGCGAGTTTGCGAAGGCTCATGCGGGTACGGGAGCGGGACGGTTTACGACGCGGTATAGGGCTCGCCTCGCGGTGGGTTCAACCTGAGTGACCTCTGGATCTCAGGCAACGCGGCTGGCGGGCGGGGCGTCGCTCAGAAAGACGGAGAAGACAGTGCCGCTTTGGCTGGGGCCGGTACGGCTGCGGAAGCGAATGACGCCGCCATGTTTTTGCGCGATGCCCTGGGAGAACCACAGTCCGAGGCCGGTGCCGAGATCCTCCTTGGTGGTGAAGAAAGGTTCAAAGATGCGGCCGGCGTCCCCGGGTGCGATGCCGGAGCCGTTGTCGGCAACCGTGACGCGTACGCCGGAACGGTGGGAATGATTCCAGTGCTGGGCGCGCCGCACCCGCAGCAGAAGGCGTCCACCATCCTCCATGGCATCAGTGGCATTGATGATCAGATTGGAAAAAAGCTGGCGCAGTTCGCCGGCATAGCCGCGTAAGCTGACGCCGCTCTCGTACTGTTTTTCGACGCGGATGTGTTTGAGCTGCAGGCGGCGCTGGTAGAGCTGCAGAACCTGGTCGAGCAGGTCAGCCACCTGCACGGTATCGGGAGCCGCAGTTTCGCGGACGAATCCCAACGTCTGGTGAGCGAAGGCGGCAACGCGTTCAACCTCGCGTTCGGCCTGGTCGAGATATTCCGGCTGGCGCGCGGGATCGTGCCGGGCGAGATAGAGCAGGTTGGTCACGGCCTCGAGCGGGTTGTTGATTTCGTGGGCGACGACGGCGGCCAGGCGTCCTGCCGTGGCCAGTTTCTCGTTCCGGCGCAAGGCTTCTTCGGCGCGGGTCTGCGCGGTGATGTCGCGCGCAATGGCGGAATGCCCCACAATCTCGCCCTGGCGGTTGCGTAAGGGCGAGATGGAGAGCAGCACGATGAGGGAGGTTCCATCCTTGCGCTGGCGCTCGGCGCGCAGGTTCTCGATGGCCTCGCCCAGGTTGAGAATCTTGGTGTTGCGATTGACTTCATCAGTCTTGTGGGGGGGAGCAACGATGGAGATGTGTTGTCCGATGGCTTCATCGGCGGAATAGCCGTAGAGCCTCTCCGCTCCGCGATTCCAACTGGTGATGACGCCCTCGGGAGTGGCGCTGAAAATGGCGTCGGTGGAGGATTCGACGATCGCGGCCATGCGTCCGCGGACTTCGTCGGCACGCGTTTCGGCCAGCTTTCGCTGGCGAGCCAGGCCGGCGGTAAGCACCGAGACCAGGACGAACACGCCCAGCCGTTCCGCGTCATTGGCGGAGAAAGCGAAGCTGAAACGGGGCCAGAAGGTGAAATAGTCGATGGCGACCACCGAGGCGATGGTGCAGAACACAGCCGGCCCGAAACCGAAGATGCGGGCGCTGACGATGACTGCGGCGAGGAAGATAATGAAGGGGTCCTGGTGCATGACTGGCCACAGATACCAGGCCCACAGAGCGATGGCCGTAGTCCCCAGGGCGCCAGCATAACGGAGGTGCCAATCCCAGTGGCGCGGTCCTGTGGCTGGAGACGGGTTGTCATCGAAGGGCATAGCCGTGGGATCGATGAGAGTTGTAAGCCCCGCGCGGGCAGATGCGGAGGTCTGAGCTCCGCCGCATTGGAATCAATGTAGCAAGGGGGGAGGAGGGCTGGCAATCTCGCTCGACCTCGCAGCGAGACCCCGGCGTCAACCGCTCTGCCCATGATTATCTGGATTCCCGGCTGCCTCACGAAAATCCTGGAGAGGTCTGTGTAAACGATTGAAAAATAGAGTTGATGTCCCTGGCTGTGTGCGGCGATCCCTGGTTCGTGATCGGAAGTGATGTTCGAATCGGTGAGCGCATTCTGCTATCGTCTGAGGGGCAGAGAACTGCGGCCGTCTCTCCCACCTTGTCGCCCTGCCGGTTCAGCAGCATCTTTCTGGTGAGTTTCTGGTGCAGGAAACAGAAAAAGAACGGCCCGGATTTCAGGAGATCCTCGAGAAACCGATCCGCGATCTGGCATTGAAGATCGAGGGCTCGCCGCTCGACCGTCTCGTCGAGCAGCTCTACCGCGAGCTGGAGCGCAAGGGTCTGACCAGGTTTCGTCCGGCATGCTACCTGACTGACGAGTGGGGGTGTCCTTCGGGCGAGCCCATCATCGGCATACCGTTTTACCTGGCGAGCGCGGACCTCTCGGCGCTCGAGAAAGAGATGAATGATCTCGAAGATCCGCGCGAGGTCATGATGTATCTGCGGCACGAAGCCGGACACGCCTTCAACTACGCTTACAAGCTTTACAAGACGCCGGAGTGGAAACAGCTTTTTGGTTCGTTCCGCCGCCGCTATCGGGACAATTATCGTCCCGTGCCGTTCTCGCGCAACTACGTGCGGCACCTCGCCGGCTGGTATGCGCAGAAACATCCCGACGAGGACTTTGCGGAGACTTTTGCGGTGTGGCTGACCCCGCGCTCCACCTGGCGCAAGCGGTATCGCGGCTGGGGCGCGATGGAGAAGCTCAAGTACATGGACCGCGTCGCGCGCACCTTGGGCAACACCGACCCCGTGCGTCGCCGCGGGCGTCCCGACATCAGCGTGGAAGAGATGGAGGCGACGGTTGGGGAGTTCTACCGCCAGACCACCGTGGAGGAGATTCCGGTTGAGGATCTCAAGCTGGATACGGATCTGGTCGACATCTTCAATGTTTCCCGGCGGCGCAACGCGACTCTCTCGGCGCAGGAGTTCGTGCGCCGCCACCGTAAAACCGTGGTCGACAAGATTGCCTACTGGACGGGAGTGCAGCGGCCGCTGATCCGCAAGCTGGTGGAAGTGATCGAGAAGCGGATTGGAGAACTGGGACTGCGCGTCGACCCGCGCAGGGATTCGGAACATCTTACCGAGATCACGGTGTATGCCGCGGCGCTGGTGATGAACTATATGCATCGCGGGAAGTTCATCCAGCCGTGACGCGGAAATTTTGGCAGGGGAAGGGTGATAATGGAGTGAAGCATGGGTGACAAACTGAAAGTCGCGATCCTTTATGACGTATGGGAAGACGACGCGCCGGTGGCTGAACCGGTGGAGGAGAAGCCGGCACCGCGCAAGCGCAAGGCACGCACCAAGAAGCGGGTGGAGAAAGAGGACCGCGAGGAGATCTTTGAAGCCCTGGAAAAGCTCGGGCACGAGCCTTTCTACCAGGTGCTGGACGGCCGCACCCAGTCGTTGCACGCGCTGGCCAAGTGCGGATCCGACCTGATCTTTAATCTGACCGAGTCCTATGCCGGCGACGACACCAAGGAAATGCACGTGGCCGCGTATCTCGACTTGCTCGGCCTGCGCTATACCGGTGCAGGGCCGCACGCCAGCTTTCTGGCGCAGGACAAATCCATCGCCAAGAAGCTGTTTGCCTTCCACGGCATCAAGACGCCGTTCTTTGCCACCTCCTACCGTGGACACATTGATCACGCCCACGACATTTCCTTTCCCCTGATTGTGAAGCCGCTGTCGGAAGACGGCTCGATCGGGATTAATGCCGACGCGGTGGTGGAGAGCGTGAAGGACCTGATGGAGCGGGTTGAGTACATTCAGGACGAGTTCGACTCTCCGGCGTTGATCGAGGAGTACATCGAGGGGCGGGAGATTTACGCGGGGATTCTCGGAAGCTATGAGAGCGCGCAAGTCCTGCCGCTGGTGGAACTCGATCTCTCGAAGCTGCCCAAAGGCACACCGAAAATCGCCAGCCGCGATGTGAAGTTCGAAAAAGATACCGAAGCCTTCAAGGTGACCAAGTCGGCGGTAGTCGAAGATCTCGGCGAGGAGACCGCGAAGCGGCTGTCGGATACCGCGCTCGCCGCCTACCGTGCGGTCAAGCTGCGCGACTACGGACGCATCGATATGCGCTTGTCGCCGAAGGGCGAGGTTTACGTGATCGAGGCCAACCCCAATCCTTGGCTTTCGAGCAAGCAGGAGTTCGCCATGGCGGCCAAGGCTTCGGGACGCTCGTACACCCAGCTAATCGGAGAGATCGTGGACCTGGCGCTCCAGCGCTATCCCGCCGAAGCTGCGGTTTCAGGGAATTCCTGACACCCGGCCGCCGTCAAGGCGATCGCCGCGTGCCGCTTTCCGGTCCCGTATATACTCCCACCCGTACCGGTTTCTTCCTTCAAGGAGCCGCCATGAGTTCGCACCTTGCGAAACTGAGCCTCCGGGCTGCGTTTTTCGTGCTGTGGGTCAGCGCGGCGGCATGGACTCAATCTTCGGGTGACAGCCTGAGCAACTCGACCATGCCATCGGTGATCACCGTGCCGCGGGAGGCGCAGGCCTCTCCCGGCTTCAGCGCCGAAGCTGCCACCAATGCCTATCTCGCACAGATTCCCGCCGGCGCCAAAGCGCGCTCGGACGCGTATTTCGAAGGCGGCTACTGGCTCATCCTGTGGGACTTTCTCTATGGTGCCGCGATCTGCCTGGTGCTGTTGAACCTGCGCTGGTCGGCGGCCATGCGCGATGTGGCCGAACGCATCACCCGTTTCAAGCCCCTGCAGACGGCGATCTACTGGATCGAATATGTGGTGGTGACCACCATTCTGGTGTTTCCTCTGACGGTGTACGAAGGCTTTCTGCGCGAGCACAAGTACGGGCTGGCCACCCAGACCTTCCGTCCGTGGCTGGGCGATCAGTTGAAAGGTCTGGGCATAGAAGTGGTACTGGGCGGGATCATCGTGATCGTGCTGTTCGGCATTGTGCGCCGCCTGCCGCGCACCTGGTGGATCTGGGGAGCGGTGGTCGCCACTGCTTTCAGCGTCTTTGTTGCGCTGATTGCCCCAGTATTTCTGTTCCCACTGTTCAACACCTTCAAGCGACTCGATGATCCGAGAATCACCGCGCCGATCCTGAGCATGGCGCGGGCCAACGGCATTCCCGCGCGCGGCGTGTACCAGGTCGATGCCTCACGGCAGTCCACGCGCATGAGCGCCAATGTGAGCGGCTTCGCCGGCACCATGCGGATTACGCTCAATGACAATCTTCTGCGCCGCGGCTCGCCCGAGGAGATCCAGGCGGTGACGGGCCACGAGATGGGGCACTACGTGCTCAACCACATCTACAAGGGGATCATGTACCAGTTCATCGAGATCGTGGTGGGTTTTGCGTTCCTGAGCTGGGCGCTCGGCTGGACGCTGGCGCGCTGGGGAGAGAGATGGCAGGTTCGCGACATCACCGACACGGCGGTGGTTCCGCTGGTGGTGCTGCTGGCTTCGATCTTCCTTTTCGTGGTAAGCCCGCTCGATAACACCTTCACCCGCACGCAGGAACACGAAGCCGACATGTACGGCTTGAACACCAGCCGTCAGCCCGACGGCATGGCGCAGGCGGCCATTCATCTGGGCGAATATCGCAAGATGAGCCCCGGGCCGCTGGAGGAGTGGATCTTCTTCGACCATCCCAGCGGGCGCAACCGCATCTACGCCGCCATGCGCTGGAAGGCGGAGAACCTGAAGCTGTTCAGTCCTCCACAGCCCTGACCCGCACACGACCCGCGTGGCGACAGCCGCCCCGGCGGTTCCCGGCGTGCAACGGGGGGCGCGCTAATTCCGCAACCACGCGCCTCGCCAACGTGTAAAATTCCGCCAGGGAACTTTCGAAAGAAACCAGGGCGATGATCGGCCGAAGGATCTCGCATTACGAGGTAATCGAGGCGCTGGGCTCGGGGGGCATGGGCGTGGTGTACCGTGCGCACGACGTCACGCTCGACCGCGATGTGGCTCTGAAAGTGCTGCCCGGCGACCGGCCGCGCAGCGAAAACGCCCGCCGCCGCTTCCGCCGCGAGGCCATGGCCGCCTCCGCCCTCAGCCATCCCAATATCATCACCATTTATGAGATCAGCGCCGAGGGCGATACCGACTTCATTGTCATGGAATACGTGCGCGGTTCAACGCTCACGTCGATCCTGAAGAGCCGTGCCCTGAGCCTGGAAGAAGCGCTGCAGTATGCCATCCAGATGGCCGACGCCCTGGGCAAGGCGCACTCCGTGGGCGTCATTCATCGTGACATGAAGCCAGGCAACGTCATGGTCACCGGCGACGGCCTGGTGAAGATTCTCGACTTCGGACTGGCCAAGTTCAATCGCGACATGCTCGAGACCGATGAGGGCTCGAATCTCGACCGCACCCGGGAAGTTACCCTCACCCAGCCCGGGATGGTGACCGGGACGGTCTTTTACATGTCGCCCGAGCAGGCGCGCGGCGAGCGCGTGGACGCCCGCTCCGACATTTTCTCTTTCGGCAGCGTGCTGTTCGAAATGATCACCGGCAAGCTGCCCTTCACCGGCGCGAACTCGATGGCGGTGCTGCACAACCTGCACTTCAGCCCGCCGCACGATCTCAAACAGTTGCGCCCCGACCTGCCGCCGGACCTGGTGGCGCTGCTGCACGGCATGCTGGAAAAAGACGTGGACAAGCGCATCCAGACCATGAGCGAAGTCAGCTACCAACTGCGCAAGGCGGCAGGGATGAGCGTGGAGCCCGCGACCTGGCAGCGCGGCCCGGGCTGGCTATCGCCGACGTCAGCCCGGCCCGCATATGGCTCGCCGGATGCTTCCTGCCGGCGTCGTTTGTGGATCAAAATCGGCTCGGTCACTCTCCTGGTGGTGCTGCTGCTGATCGGCGGACACTGGGTGAAGAAGTGGATCGGGCAACGCACCCAAACTCTTGCCACACAGGAAGCTCCGGTCGAAGACAACGCCTATGCGCTTTACCAGCGCGCGCGACAGAACCTCGACCACTACGACCGCGAGGGCAACGTGGATAACGCCATCAAGATGCTGGAGCGGGCGGTCGAACTGGATCCGCAGTCGGCGGTCAGCTACGCCGGGCTGGCCGAGGCCTATTACTTCAAGAATCGTGCCAACCCCGATCCGCAGTGGCAGAAGCTGGCGGCGGCCAACGCCGGCAAAGCGGTGGGGCTCGACAGCTATCTGGCGGCGGCGCACCTCTCCCAGGGATTGGTGAAGATGCAGGCGGGAGATTCGGGGGAGGCGGAAAAAGAGTTCAAAAGGGCGGCGGAGCTGGACCCGAAGAGCGGGGCGCCGCACCTGTGGCTGGGCAGTCTGTTCACGAACGATGGAAAGATGGACCAGGCCAAGGAGGAGTTCCAGCGCGGACTACATCTCGATCCTAATGACTGGAGGACGTACCTCAGCCTTGGAGCGGCTGCGTATCGGACCGGGAAGTATGATGAGTCCGCTTCCGATTTCGAGCAAGCTCTTAAATTGGAACCTGACAGCGTGCAGGCGCTGGTGAATCTTGGTGGCGCATACCATCTTCTGGGGCGAGACGATGATGCAGCCGCAGCGCTTCAGCACGCGCTTGAAATCAGGCCTAGTGCTGACGTGTATAACAATCTGGCCACGATCCGCTTTTATCAGGGGCATTACGCGGAAGCGATTCCCGCTTTCGAGAAGACGGTGCAGCTGGGAGCGAGCAATTTCGACAATTGGGGTAACCTCGGCGACGCGTATCGCTGGACGCCGGGGAATGAAGCCAAGGCCAAACAGGCCTACCAGACTGCGATTCGCCTGGTCCGGGAGGAAATCGCCAAGCATCCCAATCAACTCGCCCTGCGTGCGGATCTGGCCATGTACCTGGCCAAGAACGGGGACAAGCAGGCAGCCTTGCAGGAGCTGAAGCCGGTGGAAGAGGCGGACATCAAGGATCCGACGACGCTGTATAACTCGTCCCTGGTTTATGAACTTTGCGGGAATCGCGACAAGGCCATCGCCGCGTTGGTGGCGTCGGTGAAAGCCGGCTGGAGCCTGGACGATATCAAGAACGAGCCGGAACTGGTTCACCTGCGATCCGATCCGCGCTATCAGCTCGATGTTCTGAGTGCAGCCAAGAGCGTGAATCCCTAGCGAATCCCTGGCCAATCCCTGGCCCGCCGTCCGGATTTCCGCTTGACTTTCCTTCGCCAGGAGGATTACTTTTCGAACTCCCCCCACTTCCCCGTTCGGGGCCCTGTTTCCAATATGAATGTTAAGGAGACGAGAACATGGCCGTATATCTCTACAACCTTGGTTTCACTCTGGCTAACGCCGGCAACGGGAACTTCCTGGCGAGCTCGGCTGGCCAGACAGGGCTGGGGCAATCGGACACGTGGTTTCAATACAACGGAGCCGGTCTTCCCCCGGGAGTTTCCGACAATCTGGTAGCCCTCGGCGCCCTCAATCCCACCGACTGGACCGCATTGACCACAGTCCCCACCCTCAACTCAGGGGCCGACTACATGCTGGTACGCATCTTCAACACCGACAGTTTTCCTGCTCCCGCGCCGACATTCCTGCTGCGCTTAACGGCGGTCATGGGGCACGGCACCAGCACAAATTCAGCCGCGTCCACGCCATTGCAGGCGCCTTTTCAGGTGGGCGCCAAAGCGCGGCCCGTCATTGACACGGACAACTCGACAAACCCGCCGAACTGGCCTGCTCCCACCGGCACCGACGGGGCGTGGAGCTACTGCTTCGGCATGGTTCACGGCGGGGCCAACGACTATACTTGTAACATTGGAGCCACAGCGTATCTCTCATCGGGGACTTACGCGGGGTTCTCTGCCTTTGGGCATGACCCTCAGATCCACATCGTGAGTCCGGGGGACCTCGTGAAGTCCGCCGCCTAGTAGTGAAATCACCGCGCCCCGCTTCCTCGCCACCTATCCCGAGTGAGTGGGGCTTTCTTTTTCCGGGTCCACTGCCTGATCGAGATAAATCCACAACACCCTTGAAAACAGCGTCAGCGTCGGGGCCAGGGGCAGGAACAGAATCACCGCCCAGATGGCCGTCTTCTGAATCGACCAGCGCAAAAAGAACCACAACCCCAGGGCCAGCGCCAGTATGGTCACCAGCGCCAGCGCGTAGCTGATGTACATCGCGCCCAGGAAGTATCCTTGTTCGCGCTCAAACTTCAGCCCGCACACGGTACAGGTCTGGCGCATTTTGGGGAAGCTGGTGAAGATTGAGGAGCGGAAGATGGTGCCCGTGCGGCAGCGAGGGCACAGTTGTCGCAGGATGGCCGAGGCAGCGGAATGGCCGGAGGACATGCAGGTAGTCTACTCAATATCGGATACTGGAGGACGGTTCTCCCCGCCCGTCGAGCCCGCGTTGCGGCCCCCGCCTCACCCACAGCACGAGCTTTTCGGTTGGCTCTTTTCAGTAGAAATAGTGGGCCACCAGCTCGCGGGGGGCGAAGTACCCGCGGCGGCACTGTACTCTGAAAGCCGGTTTGTCGCAGATGATCTCGATGGAGCGGAAGCTGCCGTCGGAGCGGAAATCGGTGGGATGATAGCTCATGGCGTACTGGCTGCGCAGGGCTCTTTCGATCTCGGCGAAACCATGTTTCAGTTCGTCTTTCTCGCGCGCGGGCAGGATGTGGCCGCCGGTAGGTTCGGCGATCTGCGCCATGATGGCGTCGCCCTGAGGATGCTTCGACTCAAGAAGGTTGTTGGTGCTGAGCACGTAGACGATGGTCTCGGCGCGCTCGGCGGCCTGGACGGCGTCGTTCAGGATGGACTTGCTGGCCGTATCCATGCCGTCGCTGATCAGGATGATGGCTTTGCGCGTGATGCCGCCGCCGTTCGTCGCGCGCAGCTTGTTGCTGGCGCGGATGACCGCGTCGTAGAGCGCGGTGTTGCCGCCGGAATTCATGTGGTGGATGGCGCTCGAAAGCTTACCCACGTCGCCGGTCGTGTCCTGGATCAGGTGCACGTGGCTGTCAAATCCGATGACAAAGGCCTCGTCTTTTCCCGGGCGAAGGATTTTTTTCAGGAAGGTGCTGGCCGCCTGCCGTTCGAACTCGAAGCGTCCGCGGATGGAGTCACTCAAGTCGATCAGCAGGGCCACGCGCAGCGGCAGGTTCGTCTGTTGCTCGAAGTACCCCAGCGTCTGCTGCGCGCGGTGGTTGTCGAGCACCTGAAAACTCGACTGCGGCAGGTTGCTGATGAAGCGGCCGCGGGAGTCGGTCACGGTGAACACCACGTTCACCTCGTCGACCCGCTTGGTGATGGTGATCCCGGTGTATTCGGTGGGTTGCGGGGCAGAGGAATCGAAGGGGCGCGCTGCGGCCGGTTCCTGTGCTTGCGTAGCCACCGTGGTGGACAACGTCAACGTGAAGATCGCAACCAAAATAAATGAGCAGCTGTGCCGGACAACCATATGCCGCCCCCCTCAGTCGATTTAAGCCAATGAAAGCGGACCGCGATGAAACCTGGCTCTTTCTGGAACTCGAATCTTGTGGAGTCGCTTCGGAAGCCGGAGGAGTATGGACTGCGCTGCCGAAGTCGTCACATTCTAAAACGAGATTCTGGAATTTGGACGAGTTTTTGTTGTATGTCCGCCAGACGCCGGCAAGATGCCCTCGCACAACATAACAGGGGAGGAACAAAAGTTCAGGCGCGAAGCCCCTCATGTTCACGTTATTCCCGAGGCCTTGCTTGCGCTGGTGAGAACTCGGCCAGTCGCAAGTGACAGGGAGCGCTAGCGCGCGGGCGGCAACGGAGTCCGGTCTTTCACCCCTTGCCCTTCCACGACGGTGTAGATGAAATCGGCCGCAAGATCATGCAGGACCTCGGTTTTTCCCTCCGGCCAGCGAATCTCAGCCTGGCTGATCCGGCTTTCGGCCCCAAGTCCGAAGTGCACCCGCGGATCGTTCTGTGAGAGGTAGCTGCCTCCCGCGCGCACTTCATGGATCTGGGTCAACTTCCCGCTTTTGACAGTGATTCGTGCTCCGATCGCCGCCCGGTTGCTTTTCCCCGTGCCCACCAGGCGAAACAGCACGCGGTGGTTATGATTTCCTCCCTGGTTGAGGAGCAAGGTGGGGGGCTCGCCGACATTGATCAACACGACATCCACATTGCCGTCATTGTTGATGTCGCCGAAGGCCGCGCCGCGGCGGGAGGCGGGGTGAATCCCGGCGAGCACGCTGGAGACGTCGTCAAAGATGCCGTCGCGATGATTGCGAAACAGCTCGAGCGGCTGGCGATAACCGGGTACGCCAGGAACCGAGTCCACCTGCGGATACACGTGGCCGTTGGCGATGAGAATATCGAGCCATCCGTCATTGTCCATGTCAAAGAATCCCGTCCCCCAGCCGACGTAGGGATAGGTCGGTTTGCCGATCTGGCTGGGCCCGGCTTCGTCGGAAAACCCCTGAGGTCCGTGATTGCGGTAAAGGTCGTCCGCCTGCTCGGTGAAGTTGGTCACGATGATGCCCAGGCGGCCATCGTGGAGATAGTCGCCGAAATCCACGCCCATCGAGCCCTGCTCGAGACCTTCAGCGCTCATTCCCGCGCCCGACAACATGCCGAGATCTTCGAAGGTGCCGTCATGCTTGTTGTGGTAGAGATAATTCGGTCCGGTATCGTTGGCCACGTAAAGGTCGGGCCAGCCGTCGTTGTCGTAGTCGCCCCACACCGCGCCCAGGCCATAGTAGAGGTGGGGATCATCGACCCCGGCTTTTTTGGAGACCT
The DNA here is from genome assembly GCA_035262225.1 of Terriglobales bacterium. GTDB lineage: Bacteria > Acidobacteriota > Terriglobia > Terriglobales > Acidobacteriaceae > DATFTE01. The sequence goes on along the minus strand of DATFTE010000200.1, from coordinate 15,375 downwards.
CCTCGAAGGTTCCGTCTCCACGGTTGTGGAAGAGAAAATCCGATTCGCCAATCATGCCCCAGGGCCCGCACTGCACCAGGATTCCCTTGAAGCGGCAATTTTTCTCGTCGCTGCCAAAGTCAGGCAGCTTGTTGACGTCGAAATGCACATAGCGGGAGACAAACAGATCCACGTAACCGTCGCCGTCGTAGTCGGCCCAGGCGGCGCCGGTGCTGAAGCCGCCCCCGGCGACACCGGCCTTGTCGGTGACATCTTCGAAGGTGCAATGGCCGAGATTGCGATACAGAGCGTTGCCGCCATAGCCGGTCACATAGATGTCGGGCAGGCCGTCGTTGTCGTAGTCGGCGACCGCAATCCCCATTCCCCAGCCCCTGCGCGTGAGTCCGGCGGATTTGGTGATGTCGGTAAATTTCAGGCCGGCGTCCTGGTGGTAGAGGGTCACCATGGGATCGCCGCCGGAGCGATAGCGCTCGATCGTCGATCCATTTACGGTCAAAATGTCGAGCTTGCCGTCATTGTCGCAGTCGATCAGTCCGGCGCCGCCGCTCATCGATTCCACAATGTACTTCTTGTCCGGGGTGGAGATGTGCGAGACGGTGAGACCGGCCTGCACGCCCGCGTCTTCAAAGCGCGGCACAGGCGTATCGGGAAGGGAAGGCCTGGAGGGAGGAGAAGTCCTGAAGCCCGTGCCGGAAGAAGGCTTGGGGCGGGCCGCTTGCGCCCAGGCCAGACTCAGCAGCAGGCAACCCAGAAGTGCGAGCAGAAGTTTACGCATGATGCGGGACTGTGGCGATTATAGTTCACCGTCGCCGGGTGTCCGTCGTCAGTGGGCCGGCGGCCCGCCTACCGGCTGCGCCACCGCCGCGCAGTAATCCTTCTCCACCGGAATATCGTCGCGCTGGTTGTCTTTGAAACAGCCCCTGGCGATCCAGTCTTTCCCGTAGTGCTCGCGGACCTCCATGGGAATGTCTTCCTGCTTTACCTCCTTGAACTGGAAATCAATGGTCCCATCGGGATGGACGGTGGCTAGCACGTATCCATAGGCCAGTTCGGCCGACTCCCTGGCGTCGGTGTAGTTGGCTGGGCGGCGGTAGTGCTGGGCGCCGGCGGTTCCCACGATCAATCCGGGCAAAACTCCTCCATGATCGTGCCAGTAGCGGGTGTTGAAAATGCCGTCCATGAAGAAATGCGAGTGGCTGGCCAGCACGTAGACATTCTTGTGCGACTGGTTCTCGAGATCGAGCAGGCGCTGGTACACATTCACGCCGCTGCGTTCGCCTTCTCCGGATTCGTTCATGCTGTGGTCGCACGAGATGCTGAAGGGCAGGGCCTTGTGCATGCCGACCACGACGGTCTTGACGGCGGAATTGGCAGCGTCACGGTCGATGACACGGCGGAACCATGCCAGTTGATTGCCGTCGAACTGGTCGGACGAGGCGTTGTCGAGATTAATGAAGTCGATTCCCCCCTGCATCCAGTGATAGTAGGTGCGCAGGCGGTGGTCGGTGCGATCGTCCGCCAGGCGCTGGTCGCGCAGCGCCGGGGCATTCAGCCAGTCGCCGAATTGCTGGATGAACTGCTCGCGGTTCTTGGGCGGGATCAGTTCGTGGTTCCCGATTCCCAGGAAGAAGGGCACTTGCTTGAAGGGGCCAATCTGATTCTGAATGAAGTCGTCCCAGGCGGCGCCTTCGTAGGAAACAATGTTGTATGGACTCTTCCTGATCTCGGCCGCGCGTTGCATGTCTTGGTCGACTTCAAAGATGGCGCGCAGATCGCCCAGGTGCCAGTAGAACGACGCCTGATCGCGAATCACGCCGGCGGCGATTGCGGGCATGATCACGTCGCCGCAGTTGCGCGAGTCGCCCGACACCGCAAAGCGCCAAGTGTCGGCGCCGGAATTTGTCTGAGCCGCCGCCAGGAGCGAAAGAAAAACCAGCACCAACCCGCACCGCATCGACGAAGTCATCCCCAACCTCCGGATTTGCTCAGCGATGTCACTGTAGCAACCTCGCCCCCGGTGACGGAAGCCCTTTCCGAGGTGTAACTTTGATCTGTTGCTTGCGTCTAACCAGGCAGGTGGACGCTCAAGTGGTGGAGGAGATCATGAAATCTGTGGCTCTGGTGATCCTGGTTCTGTCGTTCGCGGCCTCTTCGTCGCGCGCCGCGGATTCGGCCAATGCCGGCGCTCCCGTCCTGGTGGAACTGTTTACCTCCGAGGGGTGCTCGAGTTGTCCGCCGGCCGACCGACTGCTGGTCGATCTGGACCGCAGCCAGCCGGTCGCGGGAGCGGAGCTGATCGTGCTCAGCGAGCATGTGGACTACTGGAATTCGCTGGGCTGGCATGATCCCTGGTCGTCGGCATTCTTCAGCGACCGCCAAAACCGCTACTCCGACCACTTCGGTTTGAAAAGCGTTTATACGCCGGAACTGGTGGTGAATGGAGAAGCCGAAGCCAGCGGCAACGACTGGTCACAAGCCAAGTCGGAGTGCCAGAAGGCGTCGGGCGAGCAGAAGATTCCGGTACGCATTTCCGCGGTATCGGTGGAAGGCGGCAACACTCTTCACGCGCACCTCGAAACCGACGCGCTGCCGGCCTCGGTCAAGAAAGCGGATTTGTACGTGGTGGTTGCCCTGGATCACGCCGAGTCGGATGTCAAGGCGGGCGAGAACAACGGGCGTAAGCTCTCGCACGTCGCCGTCGTCGAAAGCCTGACCAAGATCGGGTCTCTCGAAAAAGGCAAGAACTTTGCGCAGGACGTGGAACTTAAGCTGAATCCGAAGGCCGGATCCGGCAATCTTCGCCTGATTGCCTTTGTGCAGGAACCCGGTCCGGGTAAAGTGCTGGGCGCGTCGCTCGAACACGTGCAGAAGAACTAAAGCGCCCGCCTGGAGGCTCAGCCCGGTTGCCTCTTCTTCCGATGACGGACTTTCAGGGTGGCGCAGGCAAGCAGCAGCGGAACTCCAACTCCACAGAGACTAGTCGGCCGGATGGGGTGCCGGGACGGTTTCCCTGCCTTCGCTGCGCCGTTCGCGCCAGCCCTCGATGATCATGTAAAGCACTGGGATAAACACCAGGTTCAGGAAGGTGGACATGATCATGCCGCCAAATACGGTCGTGCCCACGGAGTGGCGTCCCTTTTCTCCCGCGCCGCTGGCCAACACCAGCGGCACAACCCCGAGAATGAAGGCGAACGAAGTCATCAGGATGGGCCGTAGGCGGATTCGCGCGGCCTCGACCGCCGCATCGAGCAGCGGCATGCCGCGCTGCCGGAGTTGCTCGGAGAACTCGACGATCAGAATCGCGTTCTTGCTTGACAGTCCCACGAGCATGACCAGTCCGATCTGGCAGTAGACGTCATTTTCCAGGCCGCGCAGCCATTGCGCGCCCAGCGCTCCCAGCATCGCCATAGGCACGGCGAGCAGTACGATGAAGGGCAGCACGAAGCTTTCATACTGCGCGGAGAGCGTCAGGTACACCACCAGCGTTCCCAGGCCGAACAGGATCAGCGCCGTGCTGCCCGACTGCAATTCTTCGAGCGACAGTCCCGTCCATTCGTAGGTGAACCCCTGCGGCATGACCTTCCTGCTGACCTCTTCCATGGCCGCAATCGCCTGGCCGGAGCTGAAGTTCGCCCCCGCCGAACCGTCGATCTCCGCCGCACGGAACAGGTTGTAGTGACTGATCACCTGCGGGCTCACCGTCTGCGTGATGGTGACCAGATTCTCCAGGGGAATCATGGCGCCCGAGTCGGAGCGCACATAGAACTGCTTGATGTCCTTGGCCTGGGCGCGGAACTGCTTGTCGGCCTGCACATAAACTCGGTAAGAGCGGTTGTTGAAGTCGAAGTCGTTTACGTAAGCCGAACCCATGTAGACGCCAAGCGTGTCGGTGATCTGCTGCAGTGGCACATGCAGGCTCTTGGCTTTTTCGCGGTCAATGGTCACCAGGAACTGCGGGTCGCTGGCGCTGTAGGTGGTGAACAATCCCGCCAGGTCCTTGCGCGAGTTGCCGTCGCGGTTGACATCCTGCGTGACTTTGTCCAGTTCGGCGAGCGAGTGTCCGCCCTGATCCTGCACTTCAAACTGGAATCCGCCGAAGTTGCCCAGCCCGTTGACCGCTGGCGGAGCAAAAGGAATCACGATGGCGCCGGAGATTCCCGCGAGCGGGCCGCGCACGCGGTCGAGCACCGCATCGGCGCTGTGTTGGTCCCCCTTGCGCTGCGCGTAGGGTTTCAGGGGAACGAAAATGAGCGCCCGGTTTGGGGCGTTGCCGTTGAAGCTGAAGCCGTCGACCACGAAGGTTCCGTCTACTTCAGGAATTTTGTCGACGATATCAGAGACCTGCCTGCCGATCCCTTTGGTGTATTCGAGCGACGCTCCCGCCGGGCACTGCACCGCGATGATGAAATATTCCTGATCCTCGTTGGGCACGAATCCCTTGGGAATCTTCTGGAACGCGAAGTAGGTCAGCGCCAGCCCGGCGAGAAAGACGACCACCGCAGCCATCCGGTACCTCAATACGCCGCGCAGCACGCGGCGGTAACCTTCGGTGGAGGCGTTAATCGCCCGGTCGACACGGGCGAAGAACCAGTTTTTCTTCTTGTGCTCGCGGCCCAGCAGGATCGCGCTCAGCGCCGGGGTCAGCGTCAGTGCGTTGAAGGCGGAGATCGAGATCGAGAAGGCGATGGTCAGGGCGAACTGGCGAAACAGGATCCCGGTGGTGCCGGGGAAGAAGGCCACGGGAACAAACACCGCCACCAGCACCAGCGAAGTGGCGATCACCGCTCCGGCCACTTCCTTCATGGCGTCGGAGGCGGCCTTGTGGGTGTCGTGCTCGCCCTCCTGCACGTGGCGTTCGATGTTCTCGATGACCACGATAGCGTCGTCCACCACCAGCCCGGTGGCCAGCGTGATGCCAAAAAGAGTCAGCGTATTGACGGAAAAACCCAGCAGCTTGACGAACGCAAAGGTCCCAATCAGGGAGACCGGAATCGTGACCGAGGGGATGATCGTGGTCCGCCAATCCTGCAGGAAGACGAAGATCACCAGCACCACGAGCACGATCGCCGAGATCAGCGTGGTCAGCACGTCGCGAATGGATTCGCCAACCGCGTCCGTCGTGTCGAAGGCCAGGTTGTAGGTCATCCCGGGGGGAAAACGCTTGGCCAGCCGGGCCAGCTCGGCGATGGCGCGCCGGTCCACATCGAGCGCGTTGGCGTTGGACAACTGAGTGATGCCCAGCCCCACGGCGTCGTGTCCTTTATATTGCAGCTCGGCGCTGTAGTCCTCGGCGCCCAGCTCGGAGCGCCCGACATCTTTCACCCGCACCAGGGTGCCATCGGTGTTGGTCTTGAGGATGATGTTGTCGAACTGCGAGGCCTCGGACAGGCGACCGATGGCGCGCACGCTGATCTGGAATTCCTGCCCGTTTTCGGACGGCGGCTGCCCCACCTGCCCGGCAGCAACCTCCACGTTCTGCTCCTGCAGGGCCGACACCACGTCGCCCGCGGTCAGGCCGCGGCTGGCCACGCGCACAGGGTCGAGCCACAGGCGCATCGAGTACTTGCGCTCGCCGAAGATGAGCACGTCGGCCACGCCGGGAATGCGCTTCAGCGTGTTCTTCACGTAGACGTCGAGGTAGTTGCTCATGAACAGCGGATCGTAGCGTCCGTCGGGCGAGTAGACGGCCGCGCCGAACACGAAGTTGTTCGACGCCTTCAGGATGGTGATGCCGGTGGCTTTCACCGCGTTGGGCAGGCGTCCCTGCGCGGTGTTGACCCGGTTCTGAATGTCTACCGAAGCCAGGTCGGGATCGCGGTTCAGGTCAAACGTGGCGACGATGTTGCTCGATCCGTCGTTGCTGCTGTCAGAGGTGATGTACTTCATGCCCTCAGCGCCGTTGATCTGCTGCTCGAGTGGCGTGGTCACGGCGCTCTCCACCGTCTGCGCGCTTGCCCCGATATAGAAGCTGCTGACCGAAACCTGCGGCGGCGCGAGATTGGGGAACTGCGCGATCGGAAGCGTAGGTATGACGACGGCTCCCGCCAGGATGATCAGCAGGGCGCACACCGTAGCGAATACCGGCCGTTTGATGAAGAAGTCGACGAACATAGGAAACAGGGCTCCGGGCTTTGGGCCCTGGGCCCCAGGCCCCGCAAACCCGATCGATACTCTAGTGAAGGAGGGAACGCGGGTCCCAGCCCTGGAGGCTAAAGCCCGGAGCCCGAAGCCGTGTCCTTCGCCTTGACCGGCGTTCCATCCACCAGCACTTGCGTTCCCGAGACAATCACTCTGTCACCGGGTCTGATTCCGTCAAGCACGGTATAGTCATTGCCCACGATCTCGCCCACCTTGAGCGGCTTCTGGTGAGCCACGGTTTTGCCGTTCTGCTCTTCGGCGATAAAGGCGAAGTACTGTCCGCCAATGCGCGAAACCGCAAGAATCGGAACTACGGGCGTGTTGTGGGATCCCCACACCATGCGGGCGCGGATGAACTGCGAATGCCGCAGCTTGTCCTGATGATTGGCGACCCGCGCTTTCACCAGAATCGTCTGCGTCGTGTTGTCCACCTCGGGGGAGATGAAGCTGACGCGGCTGTCGGCAATAATGTTCCCCGAGCCGTCAAGAATCTCGACGGGAAGATTCATCTTGAGCCCGGGAGCGCGCTCGATGGGCACATATACGTAAACCTCGAGGCTGCCGGGCTTGTCCACCGTGGTCAGCAGCGTGGTGGTGGTCACGCGGTCGCCGACGCGCACCGGAACGTCGCCCACCATCCCGCTGGTGGGCGCGACGACGCGGTAGTAGTGGAGTTCCACCCGTTGCTCGTGAACCTGTGCCTCGAGCGCCTGAAGTTGCGCCTTGGCGGCGTCGAGCGCCGACTTCGCCTGATCGTAATCCTGCCTGCTGTCGACCCCGGCTTCGTACAATTTGCTGACCCGGTCATACTGCTCTTGCGCGTACTTCAGGTTCGCGAGCTGAGCGGCATGCGCGTTCTCCTGGCTGCGCACGGTCGCTTCCTGCTTGGTAGGGTCGATCTGCATGAGCGCTGCGCCGGGCGAGACGCGATCGCCTGAATGCACGAAGATCGAAGTGATGTAGCCTTCCACCTGCGGGTTGATAACCGCCGAATCGCGCGACTTCAGAGTGGCCACATAGTCCGAGGTATCGGGAACGGCGACGTTCCGGGCCACCTGTACGTTCACCTCGGTGGGCGCCGGACCCTTCGCCTGCTCATTGTTGGCGGAACTGCTGCTGCACGCGACCTCGATGACCGACACCGAGAGCAGTGCGGCCAGCAACCATGCTGGTTCGCGGCGTCGCGATCTCGTCTCCGTGATCATTGCCAGCCGCCCAGTTTTCCCGCCTGTTACCCTAACACGCGAACCGCTGCGGAGCTAGGGCAGGCCGGTTCCGGGTTAGGCACTTAGACAGGAATCAGAGCGTTCGGTGAGCAAAGCCGTCTCCAGCCCGCGGCCAAGCCTGTCTGCTACATTACTTTCCATATGAAGCCAACCCGCAGTTTTGCCAGTGATAACAACGCCGGAGTGCATCCCGAAGTCTTGCAGGCCATCGCCGCTGCCAACGTGGGACATACCATCGGCTATGGCGACGATCCCTATACCGCCGCCGCGGTACGCAAGTTCGAGGAGCATTTTGGTCCGGATATCGCGGTTTTCTTTGTTTTCAACGGCACCGCGGCCAACGTGCTCAGCCTCAAGGCCCTGACCGAGTCATACCATGCCATCATTTGCACCGACTTTGCCCACATTCACACCGATGAATGCGGCGCCCCCGAGCGCTTCACCGGAGCGAAGCTCATCATCATCCCCAACCAGAATGGCAAGCTGACCCTGGAATCGGTGAGTCACGTCTATCACGGCATCGGCGACCAGCACCATGTACAGCCGCACGTCATCTCCATCACCCAGGCCACGGAGATGGGGACCGTCTACCAACCCGAAGAGATCAAAGCTCTGGCCAAGTTCGCCCACGACCGCGGCATGTTCCTGCACATGGACGGGGCGCGCATCGCCAACGGCGCCGTCAGCCTCGGGCAGAATCTGCGCCAGGCCACGCGTGATCTCGGCGTCGACGTGCTTTCCTTCGGTGGCACCAAAAACGGGGCGATGGGCGGTGAAGCCGTGGTCTTCTTCAACCACAAGCTGGCGGAAGACTTTCAGTTTTTGCGCAAGCAGGGTATGCAACTGGCTTCGAAGATGCGCTTCATCGCAGTGCAGTTCGAAGTCCTTCTGTCGAACGATCTCTGGCAGAAGAGCGCGCTGCACGCCAACCGCATGGCCCGCCTGCTGGAAAAGGAGGTGCGCCAGATTTCCAGAGCGAAGATTGTGTATCCGGTCGAAGCCAACGGCGTTTTCGTTCAGATTCCTCATCCGGCGATCGCCAAATTGCAGGAGCGCTACTTCTTTTATGTGTGGAGCGAGGAAGAGTCCATCGTGCGCTGGATGTGCTCGTTCGATACCACCGAAGACGACATCCGCCAGTTCGCCAGGTTCGTCGCCGAAATCGTCTAAAGCGCCATCAGAGAACGCGCAAGACGGCGACGGTCGCATCGTCGGTCTGGTGTCCCTGGGAGAACTGGTCGAGGCACTGGAAGACACCGGCGACCACGGCTTCGGCTCCGGAATTGTCGTATTCGCCGACGGCGCGTATCAGACCTCCGGCGCCCCACTCTTCACCGGCGGGATTCACTGTTTCGACCACGCCGTCGCTATAAGCAATGACCAGGTCGCCGGCATCAAGCTGGATCGTGTGTTCCTGATAGGTCCAATCCGAAAACATTCCCACCGGGGCCCCGCCGCTTTGGAGATACGTGGTCGAACCACCCCTCCGAACCACCAGAGGCGCATTGTGGCCGGCATTCATGTAGCGAAGCCTGCGCGTCACTCGATCAAACACCCCATAGAACAAGGTGGCAACGCGATCCGCCAGCGAGGATGCATGCACCTGGCAGTTCACCGCTTCCATGACCGCCGTACCATCGTCGCCCGCGAACATGGCCGCCGTGCGGAGCGAGGACTGGACATTCGCTATCATGAGGGCTGCGGCCAGACCCTTGCCGGAAGCGTCTCCCACGGCGAGAGCCAGTCGGCCTTGCGTAGGGGCAGAAAGTCATAGCAATCGCCACCCACTTCGCACGCCTGCCGGGAACGGCCGCTGTAGTCCGGGGAGTCCGACGTCGAGGCCAGCACTTGCATGAACCTTTGCTGCACCTCACAGGCCGCCGTTCAGTCGCCGCAAGCTGCTGGAATCACTGCGTTGCTCGGCATCTTGGCACCTTTATGGGAATGTCGATCCGGGACCCGCAAAATCGACATGGCACAGGACAATAAAATTCTTCAGGAAATCTTCATCCGGGATGTCGAGAATCCGCCGTCGGCTCCGACTCTCCTAATGAAAGCGCGAAAACCAGCGCGAACCAAAGGAGCAACCAATATGAAGTACATCTTGATGATGAACACCATGAAGGCTGGATGTGGGGTGCCGGAATGGCCGCAGAAGGACCTGCAGGCCCACATCGCGTTCATGAAGAACCTCAACCAGGACCTGAAGGAATCCGGAGAATTGGTCTCCGCCGAAGGGTTGTCGTTTCCTGACCAGGCCAGGCTGGTGCGCGCCGGAAACGACGGCTCTCCCATCACCGACGGCGTCTTTCCCGAGAGCAAGGAGTTTCTCGCCGGCTACTGGATCGTCGACGTCAGCAGCCCCGAGCGGGCCTACGGTATTGCCGCCCGAGCGTCAGCGGCACCGGGACCCGGCGGAAAGCCCCTGAACATGCCGATTGAAGTGCGCCAGGTCATGAGCGGACCGCCTGAGAAGCCGTGAAATCACAGGGTTATCTTTGTGCCGGCATCATTCACCGGCACTCCGCCTTCAACACAGGGTTAGGGATGAGGGAGCAACTTATGAAATACATTCTGATGATGAACGGCACCAAGGCCGATTTTGACTGGTACTCGAAGTGGTCGAAGGAAGACCTCATGGCGCAGATGGCTTTTATGCACGCCTTCAACAAGGAACTCAGGGATGCGGGCGTGCTGGTGGCGGCCGAAGGCCTGGCGAGTCCCGATCAGGCCAAATGCGTCCGAGCAGGCAGCGACGGGCTGCCCATCACCGACGGAGTCTTCCCCGAGGCCAAGGAGTTTCTGGCCGGATTCTGGATTGTGGATGTCGAGAATCCCGAACAAGCCTACCGCATCGCGGCGCGCGCTTCGGCTGCACCCGGACCGAAGGAGCGCGGCAACATGCCGATTGAAGTGCGGCCCATCATGAGCGGACCGCCGCCCGAGATGCTGTGATAGCGCCTGATCAAAAGCCGCGGGAACCTGCCGCCGAGCAGCTGTTGCGCGAACTTGCACCCCAGGTGCTCGGCGCGGTCATTCGCCGCTTCCACGACTTCGCGTCGGCCGAGGATGCCGTGCAGGAGGCGCTCATGGCTGCCGTGAGACAGTGGCCCCAGGACGGTGTACCCGAAAACCCCCGCGGCTGGCTGATCGAGGTCGCCTCCCGCCGCATGACCGACTACCTGCGGAGCGAAATGGCCCGCCGCAACCGCGAATCCACGGTGGCGATGGAAGTGGAAGCCATCGCGCCTGAGGCCGATCTCGAGTTCGATATGGATCCCGACGATACACTCATCCTGCTGTTCATGTGCTGTCACCCCGCACTGACCTCGCCCTCGGCCATTGCCTTGACCCTGCGGGCGGTCGGAGGGTTGACTACAGCCGAGATTGCAAACGCATTCCTCGTTCCCGAGGCCACCATGGCGCAGCGCATCAGCCGCGCCAAGCAAAGCATCAAGTCCTCCGGCATCCCCTTTCGCATGCCCACCACGGAAGGGCGGGCACAGCGGCTGCACGCCGTTCTCCACGTGCTCTACCTGATCTTCAGTGAGGGCTATACCAGCAGCATTGGACCGCAGTTGCAGCGCCTCGACCTGGCGCACGAGGCCATCCGCCTGACCCGCGCCGTTCGCGCCCTGCTTCCGGACGACGCCGAGGTCCTGGGATTGCTCGCCCTCATGTTATTGACCGATGCCCGCCGCCGGGCCCGCACCGGAGCCGACGAAGAGTTGATTCCGCTCAGCAAACAGGATCGAACGTTATGGGATCGGTCGGAAATTTCCGAGGGAATCGCGCTGCTGACCGGAGCACTGTCGAAGGGATCGATCGGCCCCTACCAGCTTCAGGCTGCCGTCGCGGCGGTTCATGACGAAGCGGCACGGGTGGAGGATACGGATTGGCCGCAGATTCTGGCGCTCTATGAACTGCTCGGGCGAATGTCCGACAATCCCATCGTGGCGCTCAACTCCGCGATTGCGGCTGCCATGGTCGACGGCCCGGCGAAAGGGCTCGCGTTGCTGAAGGCGCTCGAGGGCGACTGCCGGCTCCGCGGTCACTACCGGCTGGACGCCGTCCGCGCCCACCTGCTCGAAATGTCGGGCGACCGCGAGAACGCCATCCGGCACTACCGGATCGCCGCCGGACGAACCACCAGCATCCCGGAAAAGAATTATCTGATGACCCAGGCCTCCCGCCTCAGCGACGGCGCTGGCGCGTAGCCCGTTGTCCTTTTCTTGCTTTTTGCGCCACCTTTGACTAGAGTTGGCCTTCCCTCAGCTTTGTGCAGAGTCTGGCTTTCCGGAGTCCCGATGAACTGGAAGTGGTTGAGTGTCGTCGCTCTTGTGGCCACCGCGAGTCTCCTGCTCAGCTTTTCCAGCTGCGCGCACGACCAGCAGTTGGTGGCCATTACCATTCAGCCGGCGTCGTTCACTTTCCTGCAACCCGACCCCGCATTGATGATGCAATTCAAGGCGCTCGGTACCTACATTCACCCGCCCGCGACCAAGGACATCACCGACAGCGTCACTTGGGCGTCGAGCACGGTGCAGGTGGCGACGGTCACTACCACGGGCATGGCGGCACCAGCCGGCACAGGCTGCGGAACCGTTAACATTTCCGCCACTTCCAATCAAAGGACCGGGCCGGGCGGCAACATGGTCTTTGCCTTCGCCACCGTCACCGTGAATAACCCTGCGGTTCCGGGATGCCCCGGCTTCGGCACCAACGCCACCCTGACCGTAAGTATCACGGGAAACGGCACTGTCATGAGCGCGCCCGCCGGCATCGATTGCACCAGTGCGACCTGTAACGCAACCTTCCCTGCCGGGACCACCGTCATTCTCACGGCCACGCCCGCTACGGGATCGACGTTCTTCAGTTGGAGCGCGGGCTGCACACCGTCTGGAAATCAGTGCACGCTGACACTCAACACCAACACCACGATCGGGGCCACGTTCCACTGAGGAGCCGGCCGGAACCGGCCTTTCATTCCTGCGACAACATCTTTCCCAGGGTTTCTTTGTGCTTGACCGTCTTATTCTTTTTCCGGCCTGGCACAACCCGCCCGGTCGGCACGTTTCCAATTCGTTCGCGCGCCAGCTCCTTCACCGCCGTCACCGCGCGAAACCTTTTCAATTTCTTCTTCTTCGGCATGCGCACATCTTGCCACAGGCAACGTGTGGCAAAGGTGTACTATCTTAATGGCCTACGACGAACCGCCAACGGCCAACGACGCATGGAAGAACGCGATTTTTTCGACGAGCGCCCCGACAAGAAGTCGGCAACCCTGAACTGTCCCCACTGCCATCAGTCCGCCGAGTACGAAATTGGCTGGCTCGTCCGCACCAAGAAGCGGCAGCTTCTGGGACGCGCCGACGAACGCGACCGCGCCCGCTTCGCCAAGGCCCGCTCCTACATGATCCGCAAAGACGACATGATGATGTGCAAGAACCTGCGCTGCCGCAAGCGCTTTGAAATCTCCGGCGTGCAGTCGGTCGTCTTCACCGACTGAAAGTCTTCCGGCCGTTGCCCTCTTGACCTCGGTTACGGGTGGTTGGCATACGCCGTGACTGCTCACAGCTTTCAACGGCGACGGCGCGCTTGATCTGGCCACCTCAACCGGTGGCAACACCGTTAGCGTGCGGACCCGACACGGGAGCCAAACAGAGTTCACCGGTCAGGGGACCGTGATCTCGAGTTCCACCTTGGGTCCCATGGGACGGTAGCTGTTGTCGGCCAGCATCACTTCGATGTTGTGCCTGCCCGGCGCCAGGCCTTCGAAAGCAATGCGGTTGCCCAGGGGCAGAATGTAAGGCCCCTGGTCGAGCCGGAACTGGATGTGGCCCTGATCACGCATTTTGTACTGCGGGTCGGTAGGATCGGCCAGCAGCACCCCTTCCACATCGGCCTCGACCACCGCCAGCTGGTGTTCGAGGTTCCTGGCCTTGTCGACAAGCTGGGCCCGCAGCCGCGGACCGTTGGCCGACCCTGCCATGTGTTTTCCTGCGCCACCGCCGGCAGCACCGGCAGGACCCCCAGCAGGATCCAGACGAAGAAGCGTATTCTCATAACCCACCTCCCCCTGTCGTTCCCGGACAGGACAGCATGCTCTTGTTGTCCCTACATATTATATCGTGACACGATATATAGACGACAAACCCGAACAACGGCCGGCCGCGCCCTGGCGTCGATCCCAGTAAGGGGTTTCGCGGCCGTATCGCAAAGCTTCTGAAGGAGTATTGCATGTGCAAGCTGGCAGGTGTTTTTTTGCTCTCTTCATGTTCGGCAGTCTGGCGCTGGCGCCCGCCGCCCGCGCAGCGAGTGGGACCGGATGACCCGCTTTACCTTTCGCCAGCCGGTGGAAGTTCCCGGGAAAGATCTGCCGGGCCGGCTCCTGCTGGTTCCAGTTGCTCGACAGCACCAGCAATCGCAGGACTGTGCTCATCTACAACGGCGACCAGACCGAGCTCTCGACCATCATCCTGGCGGCTCCGGCCTGGCGCTACCATCCCACCGATCGCACCGAACTCACCTTCGCCGAGCGGCCTCAATGACCGGCCCGAGGCCATCCTGACGTGGTACTACCCGGGCCTGCGGAGTGGCAGGCCGATTCCAACGGCCGTCCCACGGCGATCGTGCGCCTCGGGGAATGATTGGCGGCGTGGGGCGGCTTCACGCCGGCAAAGGCCAGCAGTTCGCACTCCAGACCGGGTGAAAAATTTCCCGATGGCGACAGCTTTCGACCAATTCTTCGACTCTCTGCCACGCCCGCCCCCGGAAGAACGCTGTCCCGCGCCAAACCGGCGCGGGCGGCCTCCTCGCTTCCTCCCCCCGCACCCCTCGTTTATACTGACTGGTTTTCCCTGTGGCCTCTGGCGCCGCCGGAGAAGGAGTCGCGTTTGAAAATCCTGGTATGCATGAAACAGGTGCCGCAGAAGGACGCCCCGCTCAAACTGAACGAGGCCGGCACCTGGATTCGCGAAGACGTCTCCTACGAGGTCAACGAACCCGACGCCTACGCGCTCGAAGAAGCGCTTCGCCAGAAAGAAAAGCACGGCGGAGAGGTCGTGGTCATCACCTCCGGTCCGGCCCGCGCCCAGCAGGTGCTCCGCGAAGCCCTCGCCAAGGGCGCCGATCGCGCCATTCATCTCGAAGACAACGCTTTCGTCGGACTCGACGCCTTCAACACCGCCAGGACCTTTGCCGCCGCGATTCAAGGCGAGCCTTTCGACCTGATCTTTACCGGCCTGCAATCCGACGACTACGGCTACGCCCAGACCGGAGTGGTGCTGGCCGAATTGCTCGGCTGGCCGCACGCCACCATCATCATGCAGATCGAAAAAACCGACTCCGGCATCCGCGTGAAACGCGAACTCGAAGCCGGATATTTCCAGTACGTCGATATGCCGCTGCCGGCGGTGCTGACCATCCAGTCGGGCATCAACAAGCTGCGCTACGCCACGCTGATCGGCATCAAGCAGGCGAAAAACAAGCCGTTACGCAAACTCACGCTCGCCGACTTGCAGTCGGCCATCGGCGGCAACCTGCAGAAAATCGAGCGCCTCTACATTCCACAAAAAACCAAGAAGACCGAACACATCGAAGGCCCGCCAGCCGAGATCGCCAAGAAGCTGGTCGACAAACTCAGAAACGAATTAAGGGTCTTGTAGAGCCCACGTCGGGACAGCCGTTTCGGCTGCCCGGCGAGCGAAGCGCGCCGCGCTTCCGAGAACTGAGAACCGGGAACCATCTCTATGGCTGATACGATTCTGGTCGTAGTCGAACAACGCGAAGGCAAACTGAACCGCGTCTCCTGGGAGACCCTTACCGCCGGACAGACGATCGCCGCCGACACCGGCTGGACGCTCGAGGCGGCTGTCGTCGGCTCCGGCGTCGCCAGCTTCGCCGGCGAAGTCGCGGCGAAAAAAGTCGCCAAGGTTTACGCCATCGAGTCGCCCAAACTCGAGCCCTACACGCCCGACGCCTTCGTCGCCGCGCTCAAGCAATTTCTCGC